>NZ_JAIQDF010000020.1:0-210726 GCF_020037055.1 Myxococcus sp. AS-1-15
AGGTGGGCCCCGCGCCGGTGTTGGTGGGGATGGGGAGGCAGACGCTGGAGGAGGAGGGGCTGGAGTGGGTGGCGAGTTTGAGGAAGGGGAAGGGGGAGTGGGAGACGGCGCTGGAGGCGCTGGGGGCGCTGTACGTGAAGGGGGTGGAGGTGGCGTGGAGCGAGTACGAGAAGCCGTACGCGCACCGCACCGTGTCCCTGCCCACCTACCCGTTCCAGCGGCGTCGCCACTGGCACGCCGAGCCCGTGCCCCAGCCGCGCGTGTCGTCGCCGTCCACCTCGTCGTCCGTGGTCCGCGTGGCCTCGCAGCTCCAGGCCTCGAGCGAGCTGGGCAGCGTGGGCGTGGCGGACGTGTACTCCGACTTCGGCCGCTCCTTCGAGCGCTTCAACACGCGAGGCCAGGAGCTGTACCTGCACTGGGCTCCGCTGCGTGAGGTGCCCAAGGGCTTCTCGTGGCTCAAGGTCTTCTACCCCGACCTCTTCCCCGAGGACGACCACGTCCACTTCGAGCACGTCTACGGCGAGGCGCTACGCGAGCTGCGCTCCGTCACGTACCGCGCGGTGGACTTCTCCTCCATCCGGCGGGTGCTCGACATCGGCTGCGGCTACGCGTCGGACCTCATCGACCTGGCGAAGAACCACGCCCACCTCAAGCTGGACGGCTACAACATCACGCTCGCGCAGGTGGAGGCGGGCGGCAAAAAGGTGAAGGAGCGCGGCCTCCAGGACCGCGTGCGCCTGTTCAACCGCGACAGCTCGAAGGACGAGTTCCCGGACCAGTACGAGCTCATCCAGGCGTTCCAGGTCATCCATCACATCGAGGACAAGCGCGGCGTGCTGGCCAACATCCAGCGGCACCTGGCCAACGGAGGCCTGTTGGTCGCGTCGGACATCGTCTCCACGGTGGACGAGACGCTGCGCCACGAGGAGTCCGAGGCGCACCTGCTGCCGCGCAAGGAGTGGGCGCAGCTCTTCGCCGAGGCGGGGCTGCGCATCATCGGCTGCGTGGACCTGAGCCGCGAAATCAGCAACTTCTTCGATGACCGCGAGTACGACGCGTCCATGGCGCGGCTCAAGCAGAACATCACCGCCGCCGAGAGCGCCTTCATCGTGGGCCCGCACATGCTGGGCAAGCTGCTGGGCACGGGGCTCGCGCAGTACCTGGTGCTCACGCTCCAGAAGGAGCCCTTCCTCAGCCGCGACGTCCTGCTCTCCATGAACCAGCGCTACCTGGACGCGCCCCAGGCCTACGCGGACATCGTGGCCCACGCGGACGCGGAAGGCCGCTTCCCGCTCGAGGCGCCGCGCTCGGCCAGCACCGCCGCCGCCGTGCGCTCCACGCAGTCGACGGGCGGCCTGTCGCTGTCCGCGGACCCGGCGCAGGCCCGGGGGCAGCTCAAGTCGTTCCTCGAGGAGCGCATCCGCAAGGTCCTCCAGCTCGCGAAGGAGGACACCGTGGCGTTCGACTCGACGTTCATCTCGCTGGGCTTCGACTCCTTCACGGGCCTGCAGCTCAAGAACGTGCTCGAGAAGGAGCTGGGCGTGTCGCTGCCCATGTCCCAGCTCTTCGAGGACCTCAGCCTGGACGCGCACGTGGACCGGATGCTCGCGAGCGTGAAGCGCGCCGCGCCCGCCGCCGAGCCACAGCCGGCCGCAACCGAGCCCACCCTGGACGTGGACGCCATGTCCGAGGACGAGGTCAACGCCCGGCTCCAGGCCCTGCTCAAGTCCTAGTCGTCATCCCGCTTCCACTCCTTCCAAGGAAAGAACCATGAGCCTCAAAGACCTCCCCATCACCCTCGCCGGCAAGCTGCACGACATCGAAATCGTCCACTTCACCGTGGACCTGGAGGAGATGAAGCAGCACATCCCCTCGCAGCTGAAGGTGCGCTCGGTGGGCGGCAAGTCCGTCGTGTCCCTGGTGAACGTGACGCCGCACCGCATGGGGCCCCAGTTCCTGCCCCCCGTCATGCGCCCCACGTATCAGGCGTTCCTCTTCCGCACGCTGCTGGAGGACGCCGAGTACAACGAGGAGAAGAAGGACAAGGGCCTGTACTTCACCGCGGTGCGCTCGCCCAGCTTCATGGCGCGCACGGGCCTGAAGCTCTTCACCGACATCGTCATCGAGTCCTGTGTCACCACGCGCACCGGCAACCGCGTGGACCTGCGCACCGGCGACCGCTTCGTGCGCTACGAGCTGGATGACCACGCCCCGGTGACGGCGGACCCCGAAATCGAGGACATCGCCAACACGTTGGACCGCGCCTACACCGTCAACGCGGACGGCGTGGTGCGCCGCGTGGTCATCGAGCGCTACCGCTGGCCGCTCAAGCAGGTGGCCTGCAAGGACTTCGCGACCAACTTCTTCAAGTCCGCCGAGCCGCGCGCTTGCTACAAGGTGACGGAGATCATCGACTACATCTGGAAGCCCTTCGAGGTCATCGCGAGGCCCCGGGCGTGAGCGGCCCGCTGCCCTACTCGGGGTCCGAGTACTGGAAGAACTACCTGCTGCGCTGGTATGGCGGCGAGGAGACGCTGCGGCAGTGGACGCGGCACGTGCGCGAGAGCACGTACCGCGGACAGCACCGCACGCACGCGCTGGACATCTACCCGGGAGCCAGTCCCGAGCGGCCCGTCATCATCCTGGTGCCGGGCTCGGTGTCCTACGGGCGGCTCTTCGCCTACCCGGCGCTGCTGCTGCGCGAGCTGGGCTACAACGTCATCACCTTCGACTTCGAGGGCTGTGGCCTGGACCGTCAGGGCCTGGGCGACTACACGCTCGAGGCGCACGTGAAGAACCTGGTGGACGTCATCCAGCGCGCGCGCCAGGAGTTCAAGGGACCCGTCGTCACCTTCGGCCTGAGCTTCGGCGGCATGACGTCGTATCTCGCCGCCGAGCGCACGCCGGTGGACGTCATGGCCTGGTACGCCTGCGTGGACCCGAGCGACCGCGAGTTCATCCAGACGGAGTTCAGCCCCGGCAAGGCCATGCCGCTGGTGGTGAGCCTCTTCCGGGGGCTCGCGAAGCTGATGCCGAAGGTGCGCGTGCCGGTGAAGGCGTTCCTCCAGTACTCGCGGCTGTCGGACTCGGCCGACTTCAACGACGCCTACGGCAAGGACCCGCTGGTGGGGGGAAGCTGCACGCTGAGGGCGATGGTCAGCGTGATGTCCGACTACCGGAAGAGCGTTCCGTTCGGCGCCGCGCGCTTCCCGTTCCTGGTCATGCATGACCGGCAGGACCGGATGTTCCCCATGAAGTACAGCCGCAAGACGTACGAGCAGCTCGGGGACATCCCCAAGGCGTACGTGGAGCTGGCGGGGCAGGGCCACTGGCCCACGTCGCCCGAGGGGATGAAGGCGCTCATCGCCCCGCTCGACACCTTCCTCCAGGGCCTGCCCCTGGGCGCGAGGGCCGTGGCCACCTGAGTCCCGCGGGAGGCCGAGGCCGGGGGCGTACATGCACCCGGCCTCGGTGTCTCACGCCAGGACGAGCACGCGAGCGCCGGGCTCGGAGGCGAACAGCTCCCGCACCAGTCCCGCGCGGTTCTCCCGGACGACGCGCTGGTTGATGGAGCCCTTGTCCGTCAGCTCGTGCGTGTCGAAGGACGGAGGCTCGGCCACCAGCAGCAGCCGGCGGATGGCGTGGGACGAGCCCGGGAAGGCGCGGTTGTGGCCCTCGAGCGACTCGCGCAGCCGGTTCAGCACGTCCTCGCGCGCGTGCGGCGGCGTGTCAGCCGGCGCGGGGCCGAGCAGGGCGGTGATGGCGTTGGGGTTGAGCCAGGCCATGACGCCGACGGCCTCTTCCCCGAGCCCGCAGATGACGCAGTCGGAGAGCAGCGGCGCGGCGGTGGTCAGCACCTGCTGCCTCAGGGCGCTCGCGGCCACGCGGGTGCCGGTGTTGAGCTTGAAGTCCTCGGCCAGCCGGCCCGCGAAGACGAGCCCCGCTTCGGGCCGCGCCGGGTCCAGGAAGCGCACCGCGTCGCCCAGCTCGTAGAAGCCCTCCTCGTCGAAGCCCTGTCGTCCCGTGGGCTCGGCGTCGTGTCCCGGCGTCACCGTGGGGCCCTTCACGCGCAGGGCGTGGCGGTCATCGGTGGGCACCAGCTTGAGCTGCACGCCGGGCAGGGGCAGGCCCACCAGGCCCGTCTCGTCGGTGGTCCAGTGCACCTGGGTGATGCACTGGGTCTCGGTGGCGCCGTAGATGGTGGTGAAGGGGATGCGGTGGCCCACCGTCCTCACCGCGAGCGCCTGCAGCTCGTTGGCGACGGGGGTGGGCAGGGCGGCGCCGCCGTAGGCCATCGTCTCCAGTCGGCGGAAGAAGGCCTGGCACAGCTCGGCGTCGGTGCGCAGCGCGTCCACGAGCATGCGGAAGGCCACGGGGACGGAGGAGAACTCCGTGGGGGACACGCTCTTGATGTTGGCGATGGTCTTCTCGAAGAGGCCGGGCATGGGCCGGCCCTCGTCGAGGTAGACGGTGGCTCCGCGCAGGAGGTTGTGGTTGAAGCCGATGTTGCCGCCGCCCACGTGGCTCCAGGGCATCCAGTCGAGGATGACGGGCGCGGGGCGGTCCGAGGCGGGCATCTCCAGCGCCGCCCAGCTCGCGAGCTGGTGACACATCATCCCTTGAGTCTGCGCCACACAGCGGGGCTGCGCGGTGGAGCCGGAGGTGAACATCCACTTGGCCACGGTGTCGTGGTGGATGCGCTCGATGGAGTCGTCCACGGCGGACGTGGGCTGTGTGTCCAGCCACGAGGACAGCCGCGAGTGACGGGGCGCCGTGGGAGTGCCCGTGGCGGTGACGACCTCCACGTCGGAGAGGTCCAGGGCCTGGAGGGCCTTGGCGAAGCGGTCCGCGTCATCGGTGTAGACGATTGCGGGCCGGCACACGGCGAAGGCGTGGCGCAGCTTGCCGTGGTCCGCGCTCCAGAGCGAGAAGGGCACGCTGATGGGGGCCACGGGGACGCGGGCCATCATGGCCCCGAGCATCACCACGGCGAACTCGATGGAGCTGCCGGAGAGGATCATCACCGAGCGGCCCTCGGGCAGCGCGCGAGAGAGGAGGCCCTGCGCGAAGGCGCGCGCCTGCCGGTGGACGTCCGCGTACGTGTGCTGTCGCCACGAGCCATCCGGCGCGCGCTGCGCCAGGAAGACGCGGTCGGGGATGGCGCGGGCCTGCCGGGCGAGGACGTGGACGATGCTGCGCTCGACGTCCTCGTACGAGTAGCCGCTCTCGAGCAGCAGCGAGCCATCCGGGCGGGACTGGACGCGCACGCTGGGGCCGCGCATGGCGAGGGGACGGTAGGGGGTGTTCGTCGTCATGGGTGTGGGCTCCAGGGGCTCTCAGCGACCGACGAAGCGCGCGGGGCGCTTCTCCAGGAAGGCGCGGGGACCCTCGACGGCGTCCTGCGTCTGGTAGATGGGCTCGGCGATTTCGAGCTCCCGGCGCAGGGCGTCCTCGAGCGGCAGGCCCAGGCACTCGCGCACGGAGCGGCGGATGAGGCGCACGGCGACGGGGCCGTTGGCGGCGATCTGCTCGGCGAGCTGGAAGGCGGTGGGGAGCAGCTCCGCGCGCGACACGACGCGGTTGAGGAAGCCGAGCTCGAAGGCGCGGGAGGCGGGGATGAGCGCGCCGGTGAGGAGCATCTCCATCGCGTGGGCCTGGGGGAGCTGTCGGGGCAGGCGCACCGTGGAGCCGCCCGCGGGGAACAGGCCCCACTTCACCTCCTGGAGGCCGAACGAGGCCTCGTGACAGGCCACGCGCAGGTCGGTGGCCTGGGCCAGCTCCATGCCGCCGGCCACGGCGTGGCCGTTGATGGCTGCGATGACGGGCTTCTCGCAGTCGAAGTCGCGCAGGATGGCCTTCCACCCGAAGCTGCGGTCTGCGACGAGCGCCTCCTCGAAGCGGTCCTGCGGCTTGCGCGCGCCGGAGAGCAGCGGAATGGTCTTCACCAGGTCCGCGCCGGCGCAGAAGGCCTTCTCGCCCGCGCCGGTGACGATGCCCACGCGCAGGTGCTCATCCCGACGCAGCCGCTCCCAGGCCTCGGCCAGCTCATAGGCCATCTGCGCGTCGATGGCGTTGCGCGCCTCCGGCCTGTCCAGGGTGATGAGCGCCACATGGCCTTGCACGTCGAAGCGGACTGTCGCCATTCGGGATTCCTTGCACGAGGATGAGTCCCGAAGACTAGCTTCTCTCGCAGTGAAGTCGTGCGGCATGAGCGCACGAATTCATGGCGCGCCGTGGCAAGGCGCGTGGTGACAGGCATTGGGCCATGAGGTGGCGATGACCCCGACGAGGGCCTCGCGGCGAGGACTGCCCGGAGTGTGCCGGGCAGCCCCGCGTCGCTACTTCGTGGACGCGTCGGGTGCGGGGGCTCCAGCAGGGGCCGGCGGGGCGACGACGGAGACCTTGCCCTCATCCTGCTGGAGGGTGTGCGTGCTGCCCGGCGTGTAGCGCTGGAACTCTTCCAGCGATGCCGGGACGTAGGTGATGGCGGGCGCGGCGTCGCCGTGGAAGCGCACGGTGTACTTCGCCTCGCGGGTGTCGCGCTCCTTCTCGCCAGAGTGCAGGGCCTTGGCGGGCTTGAGCTCGGCGTCGGTCGGCCAGTGCGTCTGCACGGTGGTGCCCTGGGCCTTCACGTCCCGCTCGTGCGTCCAGCGCCACGCCTTCCAGGTGTACCAGGTGGCATCGCGCGGCACGCTGCGGTAGCGCGGCTCCTTGCGGGTGCGGCGCTCGTCGACGTAGCGCGGCTCCTTGCGCGTCTTGGTCACGGAGCAGTAGCGCGTCTTGCAGCGCTTCTCACCACCGGTGCAGGTCGTCTTGCAGGTGGCGAAGCCGTTCTTGTTGCTGGTGCAGGTCTCCTTGCACTTCTCGGGCGTGGTGGTGCAGTCCTCGCCGCAGGCCTCCTTGTCGCGGTAGGTCTCGGTGGTGAAGCCCTTCTGGACGCGCTCCGTGTAGGAGACGGTCTGGTAGCCGTCGAGCACCTGGTCGTCGTGGTGATGGCGCTTGCCCTGGGCCTTCACCTGGAGGGCGTCCTCCGGCCGGTCCTCCTCGAAGCCCTCCTCGTCCACCAGGCGGTAGCGCTCCACGCTCACGGTGTGCTCCCAGGCGACGTCCTGGACCTGGAGCGCGCGAGTCCACTCGGGGCCCTTGGCGGCGGTGGTGGCGGCGGCGGCTTCCTTCGTCGTGGACGACGAGCCGCTCTGTCCGGCGATCATCGCGGGGCAGCAGCAGAAGAGCGCGAGGCCCAGGAGGATGTAGCAGCCGATGCGGCGGGGCTTGCTCTTCCCGGTGGGCAGCTCGGGAGGAGGCGGCACGGAGTCGGCGGTGCTCGTGCCATCGACGGCGGAGGCGCCGCAGTTCTTGCAGCCACCGTCGAGGGCGCGCTGGTCGCTCTCGCAGTAGGCGCAGCGCCAGTTGGGGCCGGAGGTGGCCATCCTGAGCAGCGCTTCGTCCGTCACGGTGACGGCGGAGGCGGTGTCCTCCGGCATCTCGTACTGCTCGCTGCCGTCCTTGGCGTTCTTGCAGCGCTGGCACACCATGTGGCGGCCGAGGTTGCGGTGGTTGCAACTCGAACAACGCCAGAACATCTCAATATGCCGCTCCGACATCTTGGTGTTTTCCCCCTCGGGTGAATACAGCCGAGCGGAGCGGCCTATAACAGCTCTATCGAAGCGCCGCGAGCGCCGCGCTGACCTTCGCCACTGTCACTGACACGGGCGTCGTCACCTCCGGCGCGAAGATGGCCACGCGGAGCTCCTCGAATGCCCACCGCAGCTCCTGCGCCGCCTCCTGGTCGCGCACGGTGGCGCTCTTGGTGAGGAAGGTCTCCCACAGGGGCGTGAACGGCGCGGCTTTCCCTGCGTCCTTGCCCGGGTTCGCCACCGCACGCGACAGCCGCGCCTGCGCCGCGCGCAGATAGCGCGGGTAGTGCATCAAGCGTGAGAAGGGGATCCACTCGATGAGCTTCGCGGGGAACAGCTGCGCGAGCTGCGAGCGGATGTCCCGCACGGCCGCCGCGCCGCTCGGCCCCTTGGACGCCGTCTTGAGCGCCGCGAGCGTCTGCGCGAGCTCCCCAGACGTGACGATGACCGCGTTCGCCCAGTCCCGTGCCTCCTGCTCGATGCGCGGTGAGCCCTCCCGGAGCAGCGTGTCGAACGCCGCCTTCGTGCGAGGCAGCGGCGCGCCCGGCGCGAGCTTGAACGCATCATCGACTGCGCGTGCGAGGACGAGCGCCTTGAACGCCTCGGCCTGGCCCCGCGCGGGCGGTGCTCCGTCCAGCGACGGGAAGGGCTGCGGCATGCGCGAGGCGCTGACGGCCACGTGCCCACGCGCGGCGAGCATCAGGAGCCGCCGGACCCCCGTGCGCGAAGCCGCATCGGCGGCCGCGGACGTCTCCAGCAGCACCAGGTCCACCGTGGCGCCCCGGTCGACGAGCGCGGGATAGCTGCGGACCTCGAGCCCACCGACCCGCCGGGTGACCACGGAGGGCAGCTCCCCGAACGTCCACGCCGTCAGCGCCTTCTTCTCCCAATCCGAAGTCGGCGCCGAGCTGCGCAGCACGGCCCGCGCACGGCCTCCATGCTGCTCGAGCAGCGCGTCGGCGTCGCGGCTTCGCGCCAGCTCCTTCCCCTTCTCGTCGAGCACCCGGAGCGTGAGGCGCAGGTACGGCGCCACGGCCTCCGCCCGGAATGCCTCCTCGGGCACCTCCACGCCAGTCAGTCGGGACACCGCGCGCGCGAGCGCCGGAATCATCGGCCCGCGGAAGGGCACCAACTCCTTCGCGAGACGCTCGACCAGCTCCGGCAACGGCCCCAACTGCTTGCGCTGCGCCCGGGGCATTTCATCGAGGAGGGCCGTGATCTTCTCCCGATGCCACCCAGGGATGGTCCAGTCCAGTTCACCCGGGACCATCTGGGCGAGCAGCAGCAACGGCACACTCAATGTGATGCCATCGTCCTCGGCCGAGGGGTCGAAGGTGTACGTCACCGGCACGGACGCGCCGTGCAGACTGATGGCATCCGGGTAGTTCGCCGGAGACAGCCCCGGGTCGTACGCGAGTGCATCCTCCATCGTGAGCACGAGCACGTCGGGGTCGGCCGCCTCTGCCTTGCGACGCCAGACCTCGAAGGCGGCGCCGTCCGTCACATCCTCCGGCAGGCGCTTGTCGAAGAACGTCAGCAGCGCCTCGTTGTCGAGCAGCTCGCTCTTGCGCGCCTTGTCCCGCAGGCTCGCCACGCGCTCGAGCACCCGGCGGTTCTTCTCCTGGAACGCCCCTCGCGAGCGGTACTCGCCCCGCACCAGGGCGTGCTCGATGAACATCAGGCGCGCCCGCTCGGGGTCCATGCCCGCCAGGGCCACGGGCCGCTCCTTGAAGACCGGGAGCCCGAACAGCGTCGCGCTCTCCTTCACGACGGCGCGCGCGGACTTCTCCGACCAGTGCGGTTCGGAGTAGCTGCGCTTGAGCAGGTGCGGCGCCGCCTCCGAGAGCCACTCCGGGTCCAGCTTCGCCGCCGTGCGCGCGAACAGCTGGGACGTCTCCACCAGCTCGAACGCCATCACCCAGGCCGGGGGCTTCTTCGCGAGCGCCGACGAGGGGTGCACCATGAAGCGCGTCTGCTTCGCGCCCGTGTAGTGTCGCTGCTCCGGATTCCACTGGCCGATGCGCGACAGGAGCCCGGTGAGGAGCGCCTGGTGCAGCACGTCCCCGCGCACCGGCGCGCCCTTGCCCTTCTTCGGCAGGCGCAAATCCCGGACGGTCTCCTCGAGCTGACGCTGGACGTCCCGCCACTCGCGGACCCGCAGGAAGGACAGGAAGTTGTCCCGGCACACCCGCCGCAGATGGGACGTCCCGCGGCTGTCCGCCTCGCGGATGAAGGCCCACAGCTTGAGCAGCCCCGTGAAGTCCGAGTGCTCGTCACGGAATCTCGCGTGCAGCGCGTCCGCCTTCTGCGCCAGCTCCCGAGGCCGCTCGCGCGGGTCCTGCAGGTTGAGCGCCGCGGCGACGATGAGCACCTCGTCCTGACATCCGTACTCGGCGCCGGCGAGAATCATCCGCGCGATGCGCGGGTCCACCGGGAAGCGCGCGAGCTGGTGCCCCAGGGGCGTCAGCGTGCGCTCCTTGCCCTCGATGGCCCCGAGCTCCTCCAGCACCCGCCAGCCCTCGGCGATGGCCTTCGGCTGGGGCGGGTCGAGGAAGGGGTAGTCCTCGACGTCACCCAGGCCCAGGGACTTCATCCGCAGGATGACGCCCGCCAGCCCCGTGCGCTTGATTTCGGGGTCGGTGAAGGCGGGCCGCGACGTGAAGCTCGCCTCGTCGTACAGGCGCACGCAGATGCCCTCGCGCACGCGGCCACAGCGTCCCTTGCGCTGGTCGGCGCTGGCCTGCGAGACCGGCTCGATGTGCAGCCGCGTGACGCCCGAGCGCGAGTCATAGCGCGACAGGCGCGCCACCCCCGTGTCCACGACGTACACGATTCCCGGGATGGTGATGGACGTCTCCGCGACGTTGGTGGCGAGGATGACGCGGCGCTCGGGGATGGAGGCGAAGACCCGCGACTGCTCGGAGGCGGACAGGCGCGAGTACAGGGGCTGCACCACCGTGCCGCGGAGGTTGCGCGCGTTCAGCGCGCTCTCGGCCTCGCGAATCTCCCGCTCACCCGGGAGGAACACGAGCACGTCCCCGTCCGGGTCGAGCGAGAGGACGTTCGCCACCGAGTCGGCGACGGCGTCCGCCAGCTCGTCGTCCTCGGGGGGCGGCTCGTAGAGCACGTCCACCGGGAAGGTGCGGCCCTCCACCTGGATGACCGGAGCGCCTCCGAAGAACTGCGAGAATCTCTCGGTCTCGATGGTGGCCGAGCTCACCACCACCTTGAGGTCGGGGCGCCGGGGCAGGAGGCGCTTGAGCCACCCGAGCAGGAAGTCGATGGTGAGGCTGCGCTCGTGGGCCTCGTCGAGCACGATGGTGTCGTAGCGGCGCAGGAGCGGGTCGCTGTGGATCTGCGCGAGCAGGACGCCGTCGGTCATGAACTTCACGGCCGTGCTCCGGGACGAGCGGTCCTCGAAGCGGATCTGGTAGCCGACGTCCGTGCCCAGCTCCGTGCCGAGCTCGCGCGCCACGCGCGCCGCCACGCTGGTCGCCGCGATGCGCCGGGGCTGGGTGACGGCGATCTGCCGAGGGCGGCCACGCCCCATGGCGAGCAGTATCTTCGGCAGCTGCGTCGTCTTCCCCGAGCCGGTGGCCCCCGCGACGATGACCACCTGATGGGCGGAGATGGCCTTCGTGATGTCCTCCACCCGGCTCGAGATGGGGAGCTCGGGGGGGAAGCGCAGGGTGGGCTGGCCGCCAGGGGGCGGAACGGGTGATTCGCCGGACATGGCCCCATGGACTAGCACTGAAGCGCCCGCGGTGCCCCTGACGAATCGTGTGGGAGCCTGCTCGGCCGGCGCTCCAGGATGCATCCCGCCCGCGCCATCCCGTATCGTCGTCGGATGACCCCGGGGCGAACCCTCACCGACCTGATGGCCGAGGTGTCCAGCCGCGCCCGTGACTGGGACTCGGTGCAGGAGCTTGGCGTCGCGCCGGAGACGGTCGTGGCCGCCTGGCTGGAAAGCGACGACCCGGTGGCGATGCTGCACCTGCTCGTCGCGCTGCACCCCCAACGCGAAAAAGAGAAGTGCCTCGAGCTGGCGACCGCGCTGTCGTTCTTCGAACCCATGCGGGAGCTGGCACACGTGATTCGTCGCTGGAGCAGCGGCGCCGTGCCGACGAACGGTCAGTCCCCGTTCTACTTCATGCGGCTCTTCCAGCGGCTGAACAGCTCCTTCCGGTGGATGGAGGAAACGACGCGGTCAGACCTCGAGCCCAAGCTCGTCGCGGCGATCCGCGCCGCGTTCCCGGACCCGTACACGCTCGACGGGCCCGCCGCTTCGGGTCCAGGGTGAACACCTCAGACCGCGAGAGGGCCCGTGCAACAGGCCCTCCCGCGAGAGTTTTCACCTACCAGATGCAGGAGAGCCCGGAGGACATGGTGGGGAACGCGGAGAGGGCCCCATCCGGGACCACGCCGTGCGTCGGATGGGAGGTGGCGTGCTTGCGCAGGCCGGGGGTGCTGCTGTTGATGTAGCCCACCGCGTAGAGGGTGCTGCTGGAGCGCTCGCGCAGCACGGCGCCGCAGAACGGCTCGTTCGAGACGCTCGCCAGCGTGCCGAGCGGAACCGTCTTCACGCTGCCGTAGCCACCGAAGTAGGCGATGTCGGAGGGGTCGGTGAGCAGATACTTGGAGCCGGCGACGAACAGGTAGACCTGGCTCGTCGTGCGCTCCTGGACCAGCAGGCTCTTGACGTAGGTGAAGTCGATGAAGGGGTCGGTCCAGTTGCTGTTCGGGATGTTGTGGACTTCCTTCCAGTCATCCCAGACGTCCAGCTCCGTGGGGTTGGGAATCCACCAGTGCTGCTGACCCACGACGACGTAGATGGGCGTGGTGCCAATCTGACGGAAGAGGGTGCCGTCCATGGGCACCTGTGTATACGAGTCGATGGTGGCCTGGGGCAGGGGCACCAACGAGCGGCCCGAGTAGAGGCTGTGCTGCGCCGGCGGGATGAAGAAGCGCGCCCCGCCCGCCACGTAGTAGCGGTTCGAGGTCTCGATTCCGAGCAGGACGGTGCCATCCGGAGCGGCTACGTAGCCGGCGAAGGCCTTCGCTCCGAAGAGGCTCAGGCTCAACACGAGCCAGCGGGTGATGCAGGCGAGGGAGGATGTGACACGCACGGATTTTTCTCCTGACATGAGGGGGATCTTCTGATGGGTTCCGCCGCGCCCGCTCGGGCCGGCAGGGGGACTACGAAGGCGGCCCTCCTGTCTGGTCATGCCTCCGGGCTTCGCGGGAGATACTTGCGCCATGACGACCATCCCCGACACGTCGCGAATCGACCGGGGCGACCTGTACTGGCTCGCGCCCGATGCCTCGCGAGGCCCCGCGCCGGCCTACTCGCATCCGTACGTGGTGGTGCAGGAGGACGTCTTCAACCACTCGCGAATCACCACGGTGGTGGTCTGCGCGCTCACCTCCAACCTGCACCGCGCCGCCGAGCCCGGCAACGTCCTGCTGGAGCCCGGCGAGGGCGGCCTCCCCCGCCAGAGCGTCGTCGTGGTGTCGCAGATCGAGTCGGTGGAGAAGTCCCGCCTCGGAGCGCGCATCGGCGCGCTGTCCGAGGCGAGGGTGGAGCAGGTCCTCGCCGGCCTGCGCTTCCAGCAGGCGTCGTTCTTCCGGCGCTAGCTCAGGGCTCGTTGAAGATGAGCAGGCCGCGCGCGGTGTCCACCACGTAGACGTGGCCGTCGCCCGGCACGCGGATGCCGATGGCGCCCTCGAGCAGGTTGTCGGTGCGCTCCGGGTCGTCCTCGCGGAAGGTGTTGAAGTGGGCGATCTGCTTCGGCTGGGGAGGAATGGAGACGTCCAGCACGCGCAGGCCCTCGTGGTAGTAGGCGATGTACAGACGCTTGTCCTTGAGGACCATGTTGTGGATGGACGTCTGGTTGCGCAGCTTGTACCGGCCGATGAGCGGGATGTTCGTGGGGTCGGTGACGTCCAGCACGCGCAGGTGGGTGCCCTGGTATTCGCCGCCCTCGAACGCGATGGTCCTCCCGCCGAACGTCCCCACCGCGCCCGCGTGGCTCATCGACGTGCTGTTGTCCGACGCGAAGGTGTACGCGCCCAGCTCCTTCGGGTTCATCGCGTCCTTCACGTCGAAGACGACATAGCCCGAGCTGAAGTGGTTGACGTAGAGCCGGTCCTGATAGGCGAAGCTGTCGTGCGCCGAGGGCAGGTAGGACGTCGTGTCGGACACGACGATGCGGTTGAGCAGGGTCGGCTCGAGCGGCCGGGAGATGTCGAACAGCAGCGTCTCCCCGTGGGCCGAGGGACCGGGTGACACCGCGTACAGCCGGTCTCCCTCGACGAAGAGCGTGTGGACGTTGAGGGGCGGGCCGCCGGGCACGTTGCGCACGAAGGTGGGGTTGGCGCGCTCGGTGATGTCGAAGACGAGGACGCCCGTGTCCTTGCTCGCGACGTAGAGCGCGTCACCGCGCGTCCAGGCCGCGTTCCAGTAGGAGTCTCCGGGGAGGGATATCTTCTTCGTCAGCACGGGGCGGGCGCGGTCGCGGATGTCGAAGATGGTGAGGCCCCCCGGCGTCCGGGAGCCCCAGGGGACGGACACGACGTAGGCGTGGTGCCCGTCGACATAGACATCCACCGGCTGTCCGGGCGTCACGAAGGTCTCGGAGAGCAGCCGCAGCCCGCCCGAGGACTCGGCCTCACCCCGCCCCCACGTCATCCGCGCGGCCTCGAAGGTCCCGGTGCCGCCCACCTTGCCGTTGGTGCAGCGGGCATAGCAGCCCGTCACATAGCCGGGGCGGGAGACCTGACAGCCCAGGAGCGCCACCTGCCGCTGGGCGTTCGCGAGCTCGAAGCGGCTGGTGAAGTGGAAGCGGCCCGTCAGCTCCTGTCGGGTGAGGGGCCGCTCGTCCATCGTCCCCGCCCCTCCGCCCCGGGGCACCCTCACGCTGACGAAGTCCGGGTACGCGTCCTGGTTGCGCAGGTCCACCAGGTAGATGCCCTGCGGGTCCAGGGTGGCGAGCGAGGCCGTGTCGCACTTCGACACGTCGAACAGCGCGGGCGAATCACAGTCGAACGTCGTGCCGCGGGCGACGGTGGCGGTGCAGGGCGCGTACTCGCCCGGGTCCTCCCAGTCCGTGGGGTCCACCAGCGGCGTATAGGTGCCGTCCCACGGGTCCACCGGCGGAGGCGGAGGAGGTGGCTCGGGCTGTCTGGGTTTGTCGTCCGAGCAGGCGAAGCCCAGCAGCATGAGTCCAACGAAGATGGTGCGGACGGCGGGTGACTCGAGGGCCATGAGGGTGAGGCTCCTGTCGAGAGGCGACGTCCGGGGTGGACGCCCGCGCCCGTGGGGAAGCGGGCGCGGGCGGGATTACAAGCCACGCGAGGCGAAGAACGACCATGCCCCGAGGAGCATCCTCCACGGGGCAACGACAGGTTGGTCGACGAGGCCCGCCGGACTACGCTGGCGGGTTGGTCTCCTTCACGTCTGTCTTCAGAGCCGCTCGAGGAAGCGCAGCAGGTCCTGCTTCTGGGCGGGGCTGAGCGACTCGGGCGGTGCGCCGGGGAACTCCGGGGGATGCACGGGAGGCAGCTCGAGCGCGGACGTGAAGGGGATGACGAACTGGCTGTAGAGGTCGACCACGCCCTTCAGCGTCTCGATGCTGTTGTCGTGGAAGTACGGCGCCGTCCGAGCGGCCCCTCGGAGCGTGGGGATGTCGAAGGCCTCGAAGTCCAGCGGGTTGCCGGTGACGAGCGCGCGACCGGGGTCCGTGGTGAAGGCCTGGGGAAAGAGGTTGGGGCCGACGATGGGCGCTCCGTTCTCGTCCACGGCGGGGTTCGGGTCGTACGGGTCTCCGCTCGCGGTGACGGGGATGGGGGGCAGGTCCGTCACCTGCCGCGTCCGGGTGCCGTCCGTGTAGAAGCGGAAGCGGTAGCGCGGCAGCTCGAGCGAGGCGTTGTACAGCGTGGGGAACTGGCCAATCTGTCCCAGGTACGTGAAGCCTCCGACGGCGATGTTCAGGATGTCGGGTGTCTGGCGTTGGCCCTGCACGGGGACGGGGCCCGTGCCCGGGACGTTCGTGAAGACGACGTTGCCGTCGGGCTTCGTCACCGGGAAGCTTGAGGCGAGCTCCAGCATCGCCGGCTGGGAGATGTGGCTCAGCGTGGGGCTGCCGTGGCACGGCTCGCAGCCGACCTTGAAGACCTCGCGTCCGCGCGTCTCGGCGGGCGTGAGCCAGAGGAAGTCCTCGGGCGACGGGATGCGCGAGAGCGGGACGCCCGCGTCGAGCAGGCTCGCGACGAAGCGCGGGCGGGACGAGGTGAACGCATCGCGCTGGAAGCTCGCCAGCTGGCGCAGCTGTGAGCGGGGGACGGCGCCACCCTGGCTGTGGCTGGTGATGGCGGCCTGGGCCTGGTCCTCCAGGTTGGATTCACGCCCGTCGAGCTGGAAGAAGGGGCCGGTGAGGGCCACGTCCTGGATGCTCGGCACGCCTCGCCAGACGAAGACCTTCCTGTCCGCGGGGGTGATGACCTGCCCCTGGGCGTCGATGACATCCATGTTGTCGGGAAGGGGCAGGACGACGCGGACCAGTCCCTTCTTCAGGTGCTCGTACGTGGGCACCGCCGCGTTCGGGTCGTCCGCGTCGATGGGATGGAAGAGCACGTCCCGCGGGTTGGAGGCATGCAGCGCCTGGACGTGGGCGGGCTTGAGCGCGGTGCTGTCGTCGAGCACGTGACAGGTGGCGCACGAGCGTCCGTTCGTGTTCGGGAACGCGTGGGTGAACAGTCGCTTGCCGGGAGCGGAGCTGCTCAGCGCCGCCTCGGCGGTCGCGGTGGGCTCCGCCGCGGTGGCCTCGGGGACGTCCCGCTCCGGCTCGGCGGGGGTGCAATGCGTCAGTCCGCCCAGCGCGAGCACGCCGGCGATGCGCAGGAAGATGCGCGTGGGAATCATGGAGTCTCCAGGGTGTGGACTCCCTGAAACACCGGGTTCATCCCGAACTGTCACCTGTCGGTCCGCAGGCAATGGATGTTGGACTCGAGCGAAGGGGGATGCTGAGTTGCCTGCACCGAGACCTCCATGCGCCTTCGCCTGCTCCTGTCCGTCGCCGTGCTCGTGTCGCTCCCCGCCTTCGCCCAGCTTCCGGTGTCTCCCGTGGGGCCGGTGTCGCCCACGACGGGCCTGGTGCTGAGGGACGACGTGGTGCGCGCCCTCATCTCGGAGAGCTCCGGGGACCGCATCCATGACGGTGTGCAGCGACTGTCGCTGCTGGCCCGGGACAACGCGGAGGGCTACGGGCAGGCGGCGGAGTGGGTCGCCGCGAGCGCGAAGGCCGCGGGGCTGCAGGACGTGCGCGTGGAGCCGATGAAGGAGGAGCTCCAGTGGCGCGCCACCCGGGGCGAGCTGTGGGTGTCCGGGCCGCACCGCTACAAGGTGACGTCGCACGCGGACCAGCCCATGGCGCTGGCGCTGCGCAGCGGCAGCTTCGAGGGCAAGGCGCTGGAGCTGGTCGACGTGGGGCAGGGCAACCAGGACTCGGACTACGCGGGCAAGGACTTCCAGGGCAAGGTGGTGCTCACGCGGGGACACCCTGTCGCGGTCCTGCGCCGGGCGGTCGGGAAGCTCGGCGCGGTGGGCGTGCTCTCCTCGTACTCGACGCCGCCCTGGAACCAGCCGCATCGCATGGATGGGGACTTCCCCGACCAGATTGGCTGGGCGGTGGTGCCGCCGGGGATTCGGCCGGAAGGGCAGCCGGCGCCCTTCCTGTTCATGCTCACCGACCGCCAGGCGCGCGAGCTGCGAGCGCAGCTCCTGACGGGCCCGATGAAGGTGGACGTGAGCATCGCCACCGAGACGAAGCCGGGGCACTACTCCGTCGTCAGCGGCGTCATCCCCGGCCAGCGCTCGGACGAGGAGATTGTCCTCACCGCGCACCTGGACCATTACAAGCCGGGGGCCAATGACAACGCCTCGGGCGCGGCCACGGTGCTGGAGATGGTGCGCACGTACACCACGCTCATCCGGGACGGCGTGCTGCCGCCTCCGGTGCGCACCGTGCGGGTGCTGTGGCTGCCGGAGTTCGAGGGGACGCGCGAGTGGTTCGAGCGCCACGGCGCCGAGCCGGTGCGGCGGGTGGCGCACTACAACTTCGACATGCTCGGCGCGAGCCTGACGAAGGTGCACTCGCGCTTCTCCGCGTCGTACACGCCGGACTGGCTGGGCAGCTTCGTGAACGCGGTGACGGAGTCCACGGTGGCGTTCATGAACCGCTTCAACGCGGTGACGTATCCGTCCCGCAAGGACTTCCGCATCGGCTCCGTCACCGGCTCGCGCGAGCCGATGGACATGCACCTGGAGCGCTATGGCCGGGGCTCGGACCACCAGCTCTTCAATGACCACGGCATCCCCGGCGTGGCGTTCTCCACCTGGCCGGACGACGCGTATCACACGAGCGGGGACCGGCCGGAGAACGTGGACCCCACGCAGCTGCACCGCGCGGCGTTCGCGGGGCTGGCCTCCATCACCGTGGCCGCCTGGGCGGAGGGCCCGGGGGCCCTGGAGCTGGCGCGGCTGGTGTCGGTGCACGGCGCCCGGCGCGTGGCGGAGGACGAGTTCCGGGCGCGCAAGGACCTGGCCGCGGCGCCCGCCGAGCAGGTCGCGGGCACCTACCGGCTCGCGCGCGCGGTGGTGCGCGCCGCCTACGCGCGGGAGCGCGAGGCCTTGCGCTCGTGCCAGCCGTTGGGCGCGCCGGCCGCGTCGGTGAAGACGTTGACGAAGCTGTTGGACCGCGCCGAGGAGCAGGCGCTGGAGCGCGTGGAGGCGGATGGCAAGGCGCGAGGTGTCTCGCTCAAGGAGCCCGCCGTGACGGAGGCGGAGCGCCGCGCCCGTGCCTTCGTCCCGCGACGGGTGAAGGGCAAGGAGCTGGCCTCCTTCGATGAGCTGGCGGGCAAGGTGGCTCCAGCGGACCAGCCCCGGGTGGACGCGGTGCGGGCCGCGTTCCGGGACGCCGCGTCGGCGCTGCGGGAGCAGGGGGAGGGCGAGCTGCGCTTCTACCAACTGCCGGATGCCATCGCGAGCTACGCGGACGGTCGTCGCTCCGTGGCGGACATCCGCGACGCGGCCTATGCGGAGTACGGGTACGTCTTCCCGGTGGAGGGGCTCGTGGACCTCTTCGCGCTGCTCCAGCAGGGCGGCATCATGACGAGCACGCGCTGAGGCACGAAGGCCCCCGCGACTCGGGGGCCGTGGCGCCGGACTACAGCGACAGGCGCTTGTCGGCGAAGGTCATCCCGGGAGCGCCCACGTCCTTGAGCCAGCTCGGCGGCTTGGGGGCGGTGAGGGCCGCGGTCATCGTCTCGAGCCACTGCGGGAAGGACTCGAAGTCCGGCATGGCATCCTCGGGGTTGTGCCACGCACCGGTCGCGAGCACGCGGGCGCGCGGCTGGTCCTGGTGGTGGTAGTAGATGGGGTACTCACCATTCGGGCCCGGCTTGCTCACGTCGAAGCACCACACGGCCTCGCCGCCCGCCTCCGCGAAGCCGACCAGGTGGTTGGTGGAGAGGTCCACGCCCTCCTCGATGGAGACGCCCTCCGGCAGGTGGACCAGGTCCTCGTTCGCGCTGGCGATGTCCTCCGCGTCGTAGAGCCAGAAGCCCACGTCCAGGCCGTCCGCCTGGAGGTTGCGCTCCGCGATGCACAGTCCCAGTGCGAGCGCCTCGCGATAGCTGGGGGGCGGCGTCCAGCGCAGGGTCCCGAAGTGCGGCTTCACGACCTTCACCAGCTCGTCGGCCGAGATGGGCTCGGAGAGGGTCAGCTCCAGCAGCTTCGACTGCTTCAACGCCTCGATGGACTGGGAGACCTGTTTCATGCGCGCGGACGCTAGCCCGCGACCCGCGCGAAACCAACGACGTCCGGCCTGGGCGCCGCGTGACGTCGGGCGCGGGACATCACGGCTCCAGGCGCGCGTGAATCATCGCTTCGCCGGCTGTGCGAGCCACGTGTCGATGCGTTCACGCAAGGGCTGTGGGGCGCCATCCAAGATGGCCAGCTGCTTCGCCTCGGTGGCGAGCCGCGCCGCGCGAGCGCGGTCCCTGCCCGACTCCCAGAGGGCCCGCGCGAGCATGAAGCGCGCATCCGTGCGCTGACCCGGCAGAGGGCGCGCATGCTCCCAGCCCGCGACGGCGCGCTCCAGGGGCGCGATGGCCTCCGCGGGGCGATGGAGCAACAGGTAGACGCTCCCCAGGTCCAGGAGGGACGCGGTCCACCGCTCGTCGGCGTCGTCCGGCAACGCCAGCTGGAGGTCGACGGCCCGTTGGAAGAAGGGCAGCACCTCCTCATGGCGCTGCTGTCGCATGAGCGCGCGCCCGAGCAGCCGCAGGGTGGAGATGAGGATGGGGTGCTGGGGCCCGAAGAGCTCCTCGCGGATGGCGAGCAGCTGGCGGAAGTGCTCCTCGGACAGCCGGTAGTCGCCTTGCTGGAGGCGGAGCACCCCGAGGTTGCCGTGGATGACGGCCGCGCCGTGGCTCTTGGGGCCGTCCGTCTTCTCGGCGATGGCCAGGGCGCGCGCGTAGATGGGGAGCGCGTCCCGGAAGCGCTCCCGCACCACGAGCGTCGAGCCCAGGTCGTTGAGCGCGTCGTAGACGCGGGGGTGCTCCGGGCCCAGCGTGCGCTCCAGGATGGCCAGGGCCTCGCGGACCGTCTGCTCCGCCAGGTCCAAGTCGCGCGCGTCCTGCTCCGCGTTCGCGCGCTGGGGCACGAAGGCGCCGTCCCGCAGCACGGGGACGAGCGCCAGCCGCACGCGAGCCACCTCGGGGTGCTCGTCGCCGAGGGTCCGTCGGGTGATGTCCACCGCGCGCTCCAGTGTCACCCGGGCCTGGGCCAGCCGGGCGTCGCGCCACTGGCTGACGCCGAGCTCCAGGAGGACGTCCGCCACCTCGAGGCCGTTGGCGCCGAAGGCCTGCTCCGCCAGCAGCAGGGCCTGCTCCTGTTGGGCCGCGGCCTCGGGGTAGTGCCGCTGCATGCGCAGCAGGGTCCCCGAGTAGGTGAGGAGCTGGATGCGCGCCAGGAGGTGTCCGTCCCCCAGGCGCTCCAGCGCCGCGGCGGCGCGGTCCTTCCATCGCGCGGCCAGCTCGTACTCGTCCAGGCCGATGCAGGACACACGGACCAGGAGTATCCATGCGCGGGTCGCCACGGCGTCCTGGCGCGTGGCCTCCGCGGCGTCCAGGGCCTCGAAGAGCGCGCGCTCGGCGCCTCGCCAGTGGCCGGCGCCCTCGCGCAGCTCGCCGAGGAGCAGCGAGAGCTCCGCGAGCGCGGGTCGATGCCCGGCCTCCTTCGCGACGCGCGCCGCCGGCTCCACGAGCGTGAGGCCCTCCTCGTAGCGACCGGTGGCGAGGAGCGCTCGGCCCCGGGCCAGGGCCGACCGGTGCGCCGGGGCTCCCTCGTCCGCCGTCTCGTGGGGTGCGCCTGGGGCGTGTTGTCCGGCGCAGGCCGTGACAGGCGCCAGTCCCGTCGCCGCGCGGTGGGCCTCGTCCACCGTCCTCGCGTTCGCCTGGGACAGGAGCGTGGTGAGCGCGGAGACCTCCGCGAGCCGGTTGTCGAGGCAGCGCATGCGCCACCCCAGCACCGCCTCGGTCGGCGCCTCGCGGACCTGGGAGGCCCGACAGGTGTCGGTGCGCATCCGCTCCCAGGCGGAGGTATAGGCGTCCAGCTCGCGGCGGACGCGCTCCCAGGCCACCTGGGCGTAGGGCCTGCCGGTGGCCGTGAAGGCGGCCTGGATGCTGGCCTGCTGCGCCGGGCCCCAGACGTGGGTGAGCTCCTCCTTCGCGCCGTCGCAGGCCCGGCGGGAGTGGAGGACATGGGTGAGGCCCACGGCCAGGGCCAGCAGCGCCCCGCCCCCCGCGACCCACAGTCCGCGTCGTCGACGCGCGGTGGGGTCCTGCCCCAGGGCGTCCAGCAGCGCGGTGAGGGTGGGGAAGCGCTCCGAGGGCGTGTCGGCGAGCCCGCGCGACAGCACGCGGCGCGGCCATGTGGGGACGCGCGAGCCCGAAGGGAGGGGCGCGAGCTGTCTGGCGCCGGGCGGCGCTCCGCCCGTGAAGGGCTGGACGCCGTAGAGGGCCTCGTGGAGCGCGACGCAGAAGGAGAACTGGTCGGCCGCCGGACTCGTGAGTGAGGCGTCCTGGAGCACCTCCGGCGCGGCGTACGAGCACCGGAGCGGCGCCTTGCGCTTCGACAGGCCGAAGCCGGTCACGTGGACGCGTCCCTCCGCGCTGACGCGCAGTTGGTCGGGTCCGAAGCCTCCGTGCGCGATGCCCACCGCGTGCGCCGCCGCGAGCCCTCGCCCCGCGTCGATGAAGACGTCGAGCACCTGTCGCGACGTGCGCGGCGAAGCCGACAGCCAGCCGGCGAGGGTCTGGGGCTCCACCCGCTCCATGGCGAGGAAGACATGGGGCCCGAACGTGCCCACGTCGTAGATGGCCACGACATTGGGATGGGAGACGCGGGCCCGCGCCTGGGCCTCACGCAGCAGGAGGGCGCGCTCCTCGTGCTCGGCGTCGGTGCCTGGTGCGCTGCTGGTGCGCAAGAGCTCCAGCGCGACGCGGCGCTCCAGCTCCGGGTCGTAGGCGTCGTACACGACGCTCACGGCGCTGGCGGACAACACCTCGACCAGCAGATAGCGGCCGACCGTGGCGCCCTTCGCGGGAGCCCAATCCTCGGAAGGCGTGAGGGCGGAGTCGGGATGCCTCTCACCGAGAGGTGGAGGCGATGCAATCCAGTACAGCGGGTCACCATCGTGTGACATCACCAGGGCATGCCGTCCCAGCTTCAGCGTCTCTTCGAGCCCCGTGACAGGCGCGTAGAAGACGCGCTCGCTCCGGGGGGGCGCGAGGACACCCTCGGCGCTCAGCACGTATTCAGGGAACACGTCCTTCATCTCCACTGGGGCGTGGAGGAGGAGCACCACGTACGCGTCGCGCCGGAGGCCGGCCAGGATGTCGGAAGGCTGGAGGTCATCGCTTGTCGCGACGACGGGAGCCCGGGTCTGTTGATAGGTGCCCGTGCGCGGGTCGAAGTCGAAGATGGCGAGCGCCGCGGGCCGCAACGAGGGCAGGGTGCTCGTCAAGAACCGCTCGACGGCGGTCCATCCAGGATGCCGCGAGTCGGCGGACAGGGCCCATTCCTGGTACGTCCGCTCGCCGTCCACTGGCCGCATGTGTTCCTTATGGGGCATGGGGCGAGGACCTCGCAAGCCGTGGTGAAGACAGCCCCGCGGGTTTCACCACGAGATATCGCCTGGACATGATTCCAATCGCTTGGCGAGACCTCCCACCAGAGGAAGACCTGGATTATGTCTCGCGTCAGGTCAAACCCGGAGCGCACCCGTCGCTCCCGCCCGAGCTGAAGAGCCCGGACTCCTCGAAGGATTCGCCATGAAGCTCGCCTCCTTGTTCCCTGCTCCCCTGCCGACGGCGCCCAGCATCGGGCTGCTGCTGCTTCGCCTCGTCGCTGGCATCGCGTTCATGTTCCACGGCTGGTCGAAGATCCAGAACCCGTTCGGCTGGATGGGCGCCGAGGCCCCCGTGCCGGGCATCCTCCAGGCGCTCGCCGCGCTCTCCGAGTTCGGCGGCGGGCTCGCCTGGGTGCTGGGCCTGCTCGTCCCCCTGGCGTCCCTGGGCCTCTTCTTCACCATGGCCGTCGCGACTCACGTGCACGCCGTGGTGAAGGGTGACCCGTTCGTCGGCCACGCCGGCAGCTATGAGCTGCCCCTGCTCTACCTGGTCATCGCGGTGGTGCTGATGACCGTGGGTCCCGGTCGCTTCGCCCTGGACACCTGGCTGCGCAAGAAGCTCGGCTGAGTCCGGGCAAGGCTCGGGGCGCTCGCATGCCAGGCGCCCCTCAACCGCCCCCCGCGCCGCTTCGCAGGAGCAGGGCGGCGCGCTTGATGGCGGCGCGGATGCGGACATAGGTGCCGCACCGGCAGACGTTGTCGCTCATCGCCGCGTCGATGTCCGCGTCGGACGGGTGGGCGTTCTTCTTCAGCAGCGCGACGGCGGCCATGATCTGCCCCGGCTGACAGAAGCCGCACTGGGCCACGTCCTCCGTCATCCAGGCCTGCTGCACCGGATGCAACCCCTGTGCGCCCAGCCCCTCGATGGTCATCACCTCGCGGCCCTGCAGCGTGCCCACCGGATGGATGCACGGCCGGAACGCCTCGCCGTCCAGGTGGCTGGTGCACGCGCCGCACACGCCCACGCCGCAGCCATACTTCGGCCCCGTCACGCCCAGCACGTCGCGCAGGACCCACAGGAGCGACAGGTCCTCGGGCGCCTCCACCGACACCGTCTGACCATTGAGGATGAACTGATGGGCCGGCATGCTCAGACTCCCTCGTCGAGGATGGGGAAGCGGGTGGGCATGGTGCCCCGGGCCCGCGCAATCGCGTTCGTCAGCGCGGCCGCGGCGCTGGGGTAGCCCAGCTCACCCACGCCGCCCACGCGGTCATCCGAGCGCACCAGGTGCACCTGGATGTCGGCCGGGACGTGCTTCATGCGCATCCAGCGGTAGTCCGCATAGCTGCTCTCGCGCACCGCGCCCGCGTCGATGTGGATGCCCGCGCTCAGCGTGGTGGACATCGCGTCCACCGCCGCGCCCTGGAGCTGGGCCTCGATTCCCTTGGGGTTGATGGGCAGGCCCACGTCCGCGGCGATGACGATGCGCAGCACCCGCGGCGTCCCTCCGGTGACGTCCACCTCGATGAGGTGCGCGATGGCGCTCCCCCACTCCTCCAGCACGGCGACCCCCTGCGCCACCCCGGGCGGCAGCGCGCGCCCCCACTGCCCCTCCGCCACCACCTTGTTCAGCACCGCCTTGAGCCGGTTCGAGTCGAGCCGCTCGCGACGCAGCGTCACCGGGTCCACCTGGAGCTCTCGCGCCAGCTGGTCGACGAAGACCTCGTTCGACACGCCGACCTGGCTGGTGAACACCGAGCGGAAGGACGCGGTGGGAATCGGGATGGAGATGTCGCGCAGCTCGTGGCTCACCTGTCCGAACGAATAGGGGAGCTTCTGCGACAGCGCGAAGAACACCGCGCCGGTGACCTCCGGGAGCACTTCTCCGACCAGCGCGGTGACGACGTCGCCGAAGCCGTGCGGCACCTCCAGGGTGGGGATGGCGGCGCGGTGGTGCCAGCCCAGGATGCGCCCGCCCAGACCCAGGTGGGCGAGGATGCGGTGGTGGCTCGCGGGACGGAAGCGCCCGTGGCGCATGTCATCGTCCCGGCTCCACATCAGCTTCACAGGCTTGCCGATGGCCTTCGACACGAGCGCGGCCTCCACCGCCGCCTCGTTGAAGAACCTGCGGCCGAAGCCACCGCCCGCGCGCACGGTGTGCACCGTCACCTTCCACGGCGTCAAAGCCCAGCCGAGCGCCCGCGCCACCTCGCGCTGGGCATGCTTCGGGTCCTGCGTCCCCACCCAGACCTCCGCCAGTCCGCCCTGCACGCGCGCCACGCAGCTCTGCGTCTCCATGGGGGCGTGCGCCAGGTAGGGGAAGTCGAATCTCCCCTCCAGCGTGCGCGTCGTGAACAACGGCGGCAGGGGCCGCGCGCCGATGCCGTCGCGCAAGCGCGTGCGGATGTCCGCGTCGGACAGCGCGCTGGCGGGGCCGGGCGTCCAGGTGATGCGCAGCGCCGCGCGGGCCGCGAGCGCCTGTCCGAAGGTCCGGGCCACCACCGCCACGCCGGTGCCCAGCGAGACCACGTCCACCACGCCGCCCATGGCCCGCGCCGCCGCGTCGTCGACGGTGCGGACGGTGCCGCGCAGCGTGGGAGGTCTCGCCACCACCGTGGGGAGCGCCTCGGGGAGGTCGAGGTCCAGGGCGTGCCGGGTCGCCCCCGTGACGATGTCCCGCGCGTCGATGCGCCCGGTGGGCTGGCCCACCAGCGTGTACTGGCTCACCGGCTTGGGCTGCGTGGAGACCAGCGGCAGCACCACGCGAGCGGCATCCTGCGCCAGCTCGCCATAGCCGGCGCGTCGACCATCGGGCGCGCTCACCACGCCCCGCGCGGTGGTGAGCGTGGGCGCCAGGACCCGCCAGCGCAGCGCCGCCGCCGTGACGAGCCGGGCCCGCGCGTCCGCCGCCGCGGCGCGAAGCGGCCCGGACAGGAGGCGCATCGTGGTGGACATGCCCGTGAGCTGGGTGAACCAGCGCGAGTCCGCGTCCTCGTGGAGGATGGAGACCGCGTCGAGCGCGACGTCGAGCTCCTCCGCGACGAGCATGGCCACGGCGGTGGTGATGCCCTGGCCCATCTCCGTGCGTGGAAGGGTGGTGGTGACGCGTCCGTCCTCCTGGAGCGTCAGGTAGAGGTTCATCGTCGCCGCCGCCGTCTCCTCGGGCTGCGCGGCCTGGGCTGTGGGCACATCGAGCCCCAGCCGGGCCGCAATCATCAACGTGGGAGAAGCGACGACCCACGTCAGGAAGCGACGGCGGTCCAATCCTTCGGAAACGGGAGCGTCTGACCCGAGCGTGTCCGCCATGGCCAAAGCATGGCACACCGAGCATGTGAGCCCAATGGCCTGCCAGGTCGCTCCATCAGCCGTTGGACACGTGTGTCGTTCAATGAGGACAGAGCATTCTCCTGTCCACGGCGTGGCTTGTTGGCAGATGCCTTATTGGCGAATCACGTCCTGGATGAAGCGGCTCAGCGCATCGGCCATCTTCGCGTGTGTGGCGGCGGACGGATGCCAGTCCTCGGCGACTCCGTCCACGGACGGATTCTGCACGGCCATGACATGGCGGTGGACGCGCGTGTCGCCCTGTTGATGGCGCTCCGCGACCAGCTCGGTGAGCCAGTCGCCCACGTGGACGGAGGTCACCTGGCCGCCCTGCTCGTGCTGCTTGTAGCCATCCGTCATGCTGCCCAGCGTACACACGAGGTGTGCTCGCGGATGCAGCGTGCGCAGGCGCGTGAGGAACGTCCGATAGGCGGACTTGAAGGCCGCTTCATCCGGGAGGAACACGTCGGTGCCGTGACCGGCGAGGGTGTCGTTGCTCCCGGCGTTGATGACAATCACGTGCGGTGATTCACCGGAGGAATCCCAGGGCGCGCTGTGGCCGGGGACCGCGAGCTCGTAGAGGGCGGGGACCAGTCCCGTCGTCGACAGGTCCAGGTTGCGGTACACGCCGTGCCCCGAGTGGCAGATGAGCGAGGCCTCCGCGCCCAGCTTCCGGGCCGTGAGCCATGCGTAGGCTCGCGTGGGGTTCTCGTTCTTGGAGGTGAAGGTCGGCGCCCGCCAGGAAGGGGAGGGCGGGATGATGGCAACCTCGGAGCCGTAGCCGCAGGTGATGGAGTCTCCGACGAACTCCATCCGCAGCGCCGCGCGGGGCGGCGGCTCCCGGAGCTCTCCGTGGACCTCGAGCGCCTCGAGCGTGGTGACGCCCACGGAGGTCTCGGTGCGCTTGAGGACCTCCACCGTGTGGAGCCCCAGCGCAAGCCCGGTGGCGAGCGGATAGGTGGCCGCGCCGCTCTTCACCTCCAGCTTCTGGGGCGCGCCCCCGTCGACGATGACGTCGAAGTAGTTGGTCTTCGTGTCGCCGCCTGGCCCTGCGTCGTCGAGGCGCATGCGCAGGGCATCGCCCCAGAACCGCACGCGAATCGTCACGCCGGGATGGGAGAAGACCACGCGAGTCCCGGAGCGGTACGCGCGTCCGATGACCTGCACCCGCGAGTCGGAGGCGGGGATACCGAGCCATGAGGGCGTCTGGGCAGGGGCTTCCACGAAGGGCGCGGACTCCGATGAGACGAGGTGCGCGGCGTTGTCGTTCGGAGTCTGCGAGGACGACCGGCACGCGGTCATCGACATCGTGAGTCCGAGCCCGAGGGCCGGCAGGCCGCGTGAGTGTCCTCGGGGCTTCGGGGGGCGGGTGGGGGGCTTCATGGCTTCCTCCGAGAGTCCATCTTGCGCCGTGGGGCCGTGGAGGGTCGGGAGGTCTTGAACAACAGTGTCCAGCGCTCGCCATCGAAGAGGGAGGCGCCTCGGTGGCTCGCGCTCAGCATCCTCGTGCCATCCGGGCTGAGTCCGATGCGACCGGAGCACCTCGCCACGTCCGCCTTCATCCTCGGGTCCACCTCGCGCACGGGTCGCAGCCGTCCTTGCTGGGTCTTCACCCAAAGGCCCTCATGGGTCCCGCAGTAGAGCGCACCCGCGAACCACGCGCTGTCGCTGAACTCCGACAGGGGCAGCCCTCCATCCTGGAGTCGCTTCCACTGCTTCCCCCGGCCGACCCAGAGAGCGCCCCGGTGGCCGGTGAGGTAGACGTTCCCATCACCGGCGCAGCACACCGTGTGCACCAGCGTGTCCTTGGCAAAGGGCAACTTCGTCCAGTCCTTCCCGTCGAAGTGCCAGACATCACCGAAGCCGCCCACGGCGTACAGGTCGTCGGAGGCGAAGCCATCCAGGTCGTTGAAGCCCGTGCTCCATCCCGCCTGCTTGTCCGTCGCGCGAGGGAAGGGCGCGCCCTTCGCGCTCGCCGCGAGCGGCACCCAGCGTTGCGCGCCCTGGCGGCGGAGGATTTCGCGGGCATCGGTGAGCGCGTAGACGTGGCGGCCCACGCGCTTGAGGTTCCTGACGTGGCCCTCGTGGTGCTTCAGGCGAGTTTTCCATGGCAGCGGGGGCGCATCCTGGGTGGGCGTGCCCCGGCCTGGACACCGGTAGAGCCGCCCGGCGGGGTCGACCGCGAGCAGCTCGAGTGAGGGAGAGATGGCCACCGCGCTGCGCACCGGACCGAGATTGAGCGCGTCCACATGGGAGAACCGCCGCGCGGCGGGCGCGTCCAGGTCGCAGCAGAGAAAGCGCGTGTCGGGGTCGAGGCTGAAGCCCGCCTCGCCTTCATCCAGGACGAGGGTGAAGTGGAGTCGCCCAGCATGGGAGATGGCGCAGTCATGGATGACGTAGCCGCGCAGGTGCCGGCTCCACGTCCTCGCGTCGAAGAGCATGTGCCGGCCGATTCTGCCTCGCCGCCCCTCCCGGGACGAGGCCGGGTCCATGGGGACGCGCCACCGGTCGACACGGTCCGCCCTGGGGGAGGGGGCGCGCTTCGTGCGCGGGCGCATTGAATAGCGCTCGCTCCCCGCCGTATAGGCGGATGCCCGTTTCATTCCTGGGCCTGGAAGGAACCGATACATCATGGGTGTGCGCTGGATGCTGGGCTGGACTCTTCCGTTGGTTGCCCTCGGCTACGCCGAGGCGTCGTCCCAAGCCGTGGTGACCCCGAGCACCCAGGGGGCCCCCGCGCCGGCGGCCCCCAAGCGCGTGGAGCTCTCCTATCAGGACCCGAGCTGCAACCCGGCGGAGGCGCAGCAGTGCCTGTGCGTGGGCAGCGTGGGCTCGGCGGAGTCCGCGCTGCGCGAGCTCGGGCTGGATGCGCAGGTGCTCCGCACGACGGGCGTGCCCTGCATCCGGGGCGACTTCGACCAGGACGGCGCGCCGGACTACGCGTTCCCGGGCAAGGGCTTCTCGTGCAATGGCTCGGTGCCCGTGCGCGTCCTCTTCACGAGCAAGGGGCTCGTGCGTGAGGTCCAGTCACTGCCCCGCGAGGTGAGCTGCCTCCAGCTCTACCTCCCGAACAAGAAGCCCGGCCGCCATGGCGTGCCCGCGACGAGCCGGGATGCGCTCGTGGACTGGGGCGAGGGCAACGCCACCTGGTTCTATCGCTATGATGGCAAGCGCTGGGACGCCACCCGCCACCTGTCCGAGTCGCACTGACCCGGGGTCCTCGCCTGCCTCAGGGAGGCACGCAGACGTTCAGCACCATCGTCGCCGCCTGGGCGTCCACGCTGCTGAAGGCGAGGTCGGGCAGGCCGTCCGCGTTCCAGTCCGCGATGAGCCCGTCGCGGGCGGTGCGTCCCCAGCCGGGCAGGGGACCCAGGGCGAAGGTGTTGGGCGTGGTCTGCATCACCACGCGTGCGCCGAACGGCTCGAAGGAGAAGGTGTCCGTGAGGCCGTCGGCGTTGAAGTCCGCCGTGAGGATGCCATTGCCCGCGCGGATGCCCAGGCTGTGCTTGGGCGTCAGCGTGGGCTGACGGGCCGAATCATAGGTGAGCAGTCCCACCTCGCCCCGGTCGATGAGCAGGCCGACGGTGCCCTGGCCTTCCAGGTCCGCGCGACCCATGGCGCGGTGCGTGTACTCGCCGGTGAAGGTCGTCTGTCCGGTGAACGTGCCGTCGCCATTGCCCCAGACGACGTACACCTCGCCCTTGTCGAGGTTGGGGTTGCCCGGACGCAGGAGCGCCAGGTCCATGTGGCCATCCCGGTCCAGGTCGGCGGAGACCAGGGTGTGCACCTCGTAGTTGGCCGTCACGTCCACGGTGAGGCGGGGCGCGAACTTCCCGCTGCCCTGGTTGAGCCACACGCCGAGCTGGATTTTCGAGGGGGTGAACCGCTCCGTCGTCACCAGGTCGAAGCGGCCATCCTCGTTGAGGTCCACCGCGATGAGCTCCGCCTGCGTCCAGTCCTCGTCGTAGCGCTCCGCGGGCGCGAAGCCTCCGCCCGGCAGGCGCTTGAAGACGACGAGCTGGGGCAGCACGCCCGTGGACGGCGTCAGCGACGTGGTGAGGGCGGCCAGGTCCTCGCGCCCGTCACCGTCCAGGTCCACGGAGACCAGGTCCTGCACCCCGGCGGTGACCTTCTTTCCCGCGGGAGGCACGAACACGGGTGACAGCACGGCGGTGCTCCGCTCCGGGCTGCCCGACAGCGACATGAAGATGGCGTTCTTCTCGTTGCTCCCGGCGGCCAGGTCGGCGAAGCCGTCCGCGTTGAAGTCGCCGCTGGCGAGCCCGCCCGGGGCGCCCTCGAGCTGGAGGCTCTCCATCAGGGAGCTCGTGCCCCAGAGCATCTGGACGGACATGTAGCCGGTGAGCGCCACGTCCGTGAAGCCATCGCCGTCGAAGTCACCCGCGGCGGGCGCGTAGTGCTCGCCGTTGTAGCCGAGGCTGCGCGGCGTGGAGAAGGGCATGGGACCGGCGCTGCCCGGCAGGAGGTTGAGCTGCCCGCCCGGGGCGCTGGTCCAGAACAGGTCCTGGCGGCCATCCCCGTTCATGTCGGCCAGCAGGGGCGACCGGACCGTCGAGCCGAACGGACGGGCGAAGGGCATCTCGGACGCGAGCGCCAGCGTCCCACCCGAGGGGCTGAAGACGCGGACCTTCTCGGGGTGGAGCAGGGCCAGGTCGTCCACGGCGCCGTCGTGGTCGAAGTCACCCGCCACCAGGTTTCCGTAGCAACTGGTGCACGGAGCGTAGACGGGGACCCGGAACGAGCCGGTGCCCGTGCCGTTGACCTGCACGATGCGGTTGTTGGCGCTGTCGAGCCGGGCGTAGTCCAGGTTCCCGTCCCCGTTGAAGTCGGCCACCACGGGGCAGTCGTACGTGTCGGAGGAGATGACGGTGGTGGGGGCGAAGAAGGTGCCGTCCCCCTTGCCGCGATAGAGCAGCGTCCGTCCCAGGTGGACATGGGCGAAGAGGTCCAGCTTCCCGTCGCGGTCGAAGTCCCGGGCGGTGAGGCAGTTGAAGCTGGTGGTGACGTTGGTGCCCAGCGGCGTCGACAGGGGCGCCTGGAAGGTGCCCGTGCCCTGGCCGAGGTAGACGGTGAAGCCGCCCGTCCTGTCATCGCTGTCGGTGCCCAGGATGGCGGCGACATCCAGCTTCCCGTCACCATTGAAGTCCGCCACCACGGGGGGCTCCGAGCTGAGGACGTTGCCGGCGCTGGCGGAGTTGGCCAGCCGCGTGAAGCCGCGCCCGGGCCCGCTGGCGAGCACGGTGATGTCGAACAGGTTGCCCACCAGGACGTCCTGGCGTGAGTCCCCGTTGAAGTCGCCGGCGCCCATGAAGTCTCCCCCGGTGGGGTAGGCGAACTGGGACACGGGCGCGAAGGACGGCGTCGCGCACGCCAGGGGCACGACGTGGCGGTGGCCTGCCGGCGCGGAGGGGCGTCCGTCACCCGCGCTGTTCCGGGCCTTCACCTGGAACAGGTAGGTGGTGCCGGTGGTCAGCCCGGGCACCGTGGCCACGCGGGCGCTCGCCGGGACGGTGACGGAGCCGCCGCCGGGTGTGGCGGTGACGACGTACCCGGTGACGGGGTCCGTGGCGGGCGCGGAGGCCGGGTTCCAGCGCACGACGGCGCCCGCGGAGGTGGAGTGCACGCGCACGTCGGTGGGCGCGCGCGGCTGGGCGCGCAGCTGGATGGGCGCGGAGGTGGTGGCCGGGCCAGCGCCCACGCTGTTCGAAGCGGTCAGCGTGAAGGTGTAGGTGGCGCCGGGCGTGAGCGTGGAGAGGCGGGCCACGGTGGGCGAGGCTGGGAAGCTCTGGTCCACGCCCGCGGGGGTGGAGACGAGCCGGTAGCTGGTGACGGGTCGGCCACCGTCGTTGGCGGGCGGCTGCCAGTCCAGCTCGAGCTGCCCCGCGTGGTAGACGCCGGTGAGCTGGACGGGAGCCGATGGCGGCGAGGGGAGCGTCACGGAGGGGGTGGTGGCGGTGGCGCCCGTGCCCGACGAGTTCTGCGCGGCCACGCTGAAGCTGTACGTGGCGCCGTCGGCGAGGCCCGTCAGGTAGAGGCTGGTCGCCGTCGAGGACGCCTGCTGGGACACGCCCGTGGGGTGCGTGGTGACGACGTAGCCCGAAATCGCGGCGCCACCGTTGTTCGTGGGCGCGGTCCACCGCACCTCCGCCGCGCGGATGTAGGGCGTCACCGTGACGTTCTGGGGCGCGCTCGGCAGGGCGGCGACGCGGACCGACGAGCTGGTGTTGGGCGTGGAGGTCCCCACCGCGGTGGTGACCACCAGCGTGAAGGTGTAGCTCTGGCCGTTGGTGAGGCCGGTGACGAGCGCGGACCGCTCGGTCGTGTGGATGACCTGCCCACCCGGCGCGACGGTGACGGTGTAGCCCTGGATGGGCTGGCCGCCGTCCGACGGCAGGCTCCACTCCAGCTCCACCTTCTGGTCCGCGCCCTTCAAGCGGGTCCAGGTCGGCGTGGCCGGCAAGGAGAAGGTGCGCACGGCGGCGGACTGGGTGGAGGTCTGCCGGGTGCCATCCGCGTAGATGGCGGTGACGGTGAAGCGGTACTGCGTGCCATTGGCCAGGCCGGTGACGACCGCCGTTCGGGCGGCGGCGCCCGCGCTGACCTTGAGGCTGGAGGGCGTGGCGGCGACCTCGAACGAGGACAGCGCGCTGCCCGTGGTCGACGGGGTGTAGCTCCAGGCGACGGTCATCTCGCGGATGCCCGGCGTCGCCGTCACCCCGGTGGGCGCGGTCAGTGTCTCGGTGCCCGCGTCACTCCGGCCCGCGTCGGGCGTGCCGGCATCCTCGCGGCCCGCGTCCGGATTCCCAGCGTCCGGAGTCCCAGCGTCCGGAGCTCCCGCATCCGGAGTGCCTGCATCCGGAGTCCCGGAGTCCGCCTCACCCGCGTCGGTCTCGTCGGGCTTGCCCGCGTCGGCGGTGCCCGCGTCGGTCAGGAGGGAGTCGCCGGGGGCCTCGGAGGAGGACTTTCCTCTACAGCCCACGGCTCCGAAGCCGACGACAATCGTCGTGGTCAGCAGGAGGATGAATGCTCGCATGATGCCTGACTCTCCAGGGCGGGGGCGCCCAAGGGCGTTGTCCTCCTCAACGTCTCGTCCGGGAGAATGTCGCGACGAATCGGGTGCACGGGCGGCGAGCACCCACCGTCACGGTGACGGTCGGCTCCACGGGCCACGCGCGCGCCCCTCGTCCCGATTCCGCGCCACGTGGAGGGGGGCGCACCGTGGGTCGGGCCACTGTGCGCACCCGCTGCACATCCCGGTGGATGACGCGGTGGGCCGAAGTGCCGCGAACGACACGACGGTGTCCCCTCCAGGGATGAGTCCTTGTGGGGGGCGGGATGTCCGCTCGTCTGGTTCTTGAAAAAAGCAAGCGTGCTTGCTTTTTTAGAAGGGCGGGATGCAGACTCGGGTCTCATCGGTAGGAGGGTGTGCTGGACGCCCGTTGGGTGCGCGCGCCGCGCCGTGCCGGGGTGGCGCCCTCCCTTCGTCGACCTTTCTCTGGCTTTCGAGCCACCGAGGCAGCGCATGCAAGAGACCCAGGAACACCGCGCCATCCGTCAGACGGTCCGCAAGTTCGTCGAGCAGGAGCTCAACCCCCACGTGGACGCGTGGGAGGACGCGGAGCTGTTCCCGGCGCGGGAGGTGTTCAAGAAGCTGGGGGAATTGGGGCTGCTGGGCATCACCAAGCCCACGGAGTTCGGCGGGCTGGGGTTGGACGCCTCGTTCTCGGTCGCCTTCGCGGAGGAGCTGGGGCACTGCACCTGCGGCGCGCTGCCCATGGCCATCGGCGTCGTCACGGACATGGCCACGCCCGCGCTCGCCCGCTTCGGAAGTGACGAGCTGCGACGGGAGTTCCTCGCGCCCACGCTCGCCGGGGAGCGCGTGTGCTCCATCGCGGTGAGCGAGGCCGGCGCCGGCTCCGACGTGGCAAGCGTGACGACCACCGCGCGCCGTGACGGCGACGACTACGTCATCACGGGCGGCAAGATGTGGATCACGAATGGTATGCAGGCGGACTGGGTCTGCCTGCTCGCCAACACGGGGGACGGCCCGGCGCACGCGAACAAGTCGCTCATCATCGTCCCCATGGACCGGCCCGGCATCACCCGCGCGAAGATTCGCAAGCTCGGCATGTGGGCGTCCGACACCGCGCAGCTCTTCTTCGACGGCGTGCGCGTCCCGGTGCGAAACCGCATCGGCGACGAGGGGCGCGGCTTCGCCATGCAGATGCAGCAGTTCCAGGAGGAGCGCCTCTTCGTGGCGGCGAGCACCCTGGTGACGTTCGACCGGCTCATCGCGCAGACGGCCGAGTACGCGCGGGAGCGCAAGGCCTTCGGCCAGTCGATTCTCGACAACCAGTCCGTGCACTTCCGGCTCGCGGAGCTGCAGACGGAGGTTGAGGCGCTCCGCGCGCTCATCTACCGCACCGTCGCCCTCTACATCGAGAACAAGGACGACCCGCAGGTGGTGAAGCTCGCCTCCATGTGCAAGCTCAAGTCGGGGCGGCTCGCCCGGGAGCTGGTCGACGGCTGCCTCCAATACTGGGGCGGCATGGGCTTCACCTGGGACAACCCGCTGGCGCGCGCGCACCGTGACTTGCGCCTGGGGTCCATCGGCGGCGGCGCCGACGAGGTGATGCTCGGCATCATCAGCAAGGCCATGGGCACCCTGCCTCGCAAGTCGCGAGGCTGAGGTGCATGACGGGGGGGACCACTCGCGCGCCCGAGTCGGGCGGGAAGGAGCACACGATGGGACAGACCCCGGAAGCCGTCTACAAGCACATCAGCCGCGTCTCGCTGGGAGACATCCTCCGCCGCTCGGCGCTCCGGTGGCCGGAGCGCACGGCGCTCATCGACGGTGAGCTGGAGCTTTCCTACGCGGAGCTGGACCGGCGGGCCAACGCGTTCGCCCACCACCTGCTCGGCGAAGGACTCTCCCCGGGCGCGCGGGTGGCCATGCTCTGCGGCAACTCCGCGCAGATGGTCACCGCCTTCTTCGGAATCTACAAGGCGGGCCTGGTCTGGGTGCCCATCAACACGGGCCTCTCCGTGGAGGCCATCGGCTACATCCTCGAGCACGCCGAGGTGTCGCGGGTGGTCATCGACCTGGAGCTGCTCGCGAAGCCGGAGCTGCGCGCGATGCTCGACGCGCGGGGCCTGGGCCTCATCGTCTGTGTCCCCGAGGGACAGGCCGCGCCCGGAGGCGGCACCGTCGCCTTCCTCGACACGCTGAAGGGCCAGCACGGCACGCCGCCGGCGGTGGACATCGAGAGCACGCAGCTGGCGCAGATCATGTACACCAGCGGCACCACCGGTCAGCAGAAGGGCGTGATGCACTCGCACGCGTCCATCCACTCGGCGCTCAGCGGGAACCTGTTCGAGCTGGAGCTGCGTCCCAGCGACGTGACGGTGTGCGTGCTGCCGATGTTCCACTGCGCGCAGCACGCCGTCTCCGTGTCGTTCCTCATGGCGGGCGCCACCGTCATCGTGCGGCGGGTGTTCGAGCCCGGCGCCATGCTCGCCACCATCGAGCGGCACGGCGTCACCTTCCTGTTGGGCCTGCCCATCATGTACGGCGCCATGCTGGCGCACCCGGCGCGTCCGACGACGAAGCTGTCCAGCCTGCGCATGTGTCTGTACGTCATGGCGCCCATGGCGCGCACGCTGCTCGTGGAGCTCCTGGAGAAGTTCTGTCCGGGCGGGTTCGCGCTCGCGTCGGGGCAGACGGAGATGTACCCGGCCACCACCATGTTCAAGCCCGAGCAGCAGCTCAAGCGGTTCGGCTCGTACTGGGGGGACTCGGTGGTGACGAACGAGACGGCCATCATGGATGACGAGGGCCGGCTGCTCGGCCGCGGCGAGGTGGGCGAAATCGTCCACCGCGGGCCGAACGTGATGCTCGGCTACTACAAGGACCCGGAGGCCACCGAGCGCGCGCGGGCGTTCGGCTGGCACCACACCGGCGACCTCGGCATGTTCGACGCCGACGGCCAGCTGCTCTTCGTGGACCGCAAGAAGGACATGATCAAGACCGGTGGAGAGAACGTCCCGTCCATCAAGGTCGAGGAGGTCCTCCTGCGCCACCCCGCCGTCCTGCAGGTGGCGGTGGTGGGCCTGCCGCACCCGCGCTGGGCGGAGGCCGTCACCGGCTTCGTCGTGCTCAAGCCCGGCGCCTCGGCCACGGCGCCGGACCTCATCACCCACTGCAAGCAGCACCTCGGCGGCTTCGAGGTGCCCAAGTCCGTCGTCCTGCTGGAGGCCATGCCGCAGACGTCCACCGGCAAGGCCCAGAAGTTCGTGCTCCGTCAGCAGCACGAGCGGCACTACCAGGACGACGCGGCGTAGCGGCACCCAGGCCTCGGACAGGGGCCTGCTCTCCCCGCTGTCTCCCCACGCAAACGTCGCCGCGGCGCACTCCGGGCCGCGGCGACGAAGGGAGTCACATGGACGGCCGGATGTGGCCCGGAGAGGAGACACACGTGCAGACGCGGACGCAGGACCCGACGGGGTGGGTGGAGCTTCTGGACCAGGAGGCGAGGGCGCTGGTGGCGGCGCTGGACGCGCACCCGGACGCGCGGCGGCTCTTCGACGGCACGCTCGACGAGGCGGGCTACATCCACTACCTCGTCCAGACGTACCACTACGCGCGCTGGAGCACGCCGATGCTGGGCGACGCCGGGCGCAGGCTGCGGCGGCTGGGCACGCACCCCTGGCTGGCGGAGCTGCTGCTGCGCAAGGCGGACGAGGAGCGCGGCCACGAGAAGTGGCTCCTGTCGGACCTGAAGAACCTGGGCGTCGGGGCGGAGCGCGTCGAGCGCGCGGTGAAGACGCCCGCGGTGGAGGCGTACAACGGCTGGAACTTCTTCACGTCCCGCTCGGGCGTGCCGACGGCGGTGCTGGGGACGGCGTACGTCCTGGAGTACCTCTCCCAGACGCGCGCGAGCGGCGCGGTGGAGCGCCTCATCGCCGTGGACGCCATCCCCAATATCCGCAAGGCGGTGACGTTCCTGCGCAGCCACGGCGCGCTGGACGAGGGCCACGTGGCGGAGATGAACACGGTGCTGCGCGAACTGACGGACCCCGAGGAGCAGGCCGCGGTGGTCCTCTCCGCGCGCGCCACGCGCAGCATCTACCCGGGCATCTTCCGGGAGGGCTGAAGCGGGCCTCTACCTCCGGGGAGGTAGAGACACCTTGCGCCTGGACGGCGATCCTCCGCCCTCAACCGTGGCATTCGAACCGGAGGCGACTTCATGCGCTACATCACCCAGATACGACTCGAGGGGGGCACGCTCCACGAGCACATCACCCGCCTGCGCTGGGTCGAGGCGACCCACGCGGGAGAGTGCAGCCGCGCGGAGCTGGTGCTGTGGGTCCAGAGGGGCGGGGATGCGCGGGTGCGCAACCGCCCCATGGACGTGAAGGTGGAGGTGGTCGAGGCGACGCCTCCGTACCTGCGCACGAAGGCGAACGGCATCTCCACCGACAACCTGCTCGCGCTCCCACGCTTCTAGGCGCGACTGCTCAGAGGGGCCGGTTGAGGTGCGAGGCCTGGTAGAGGAAGTCCGCGCGGTTGTCGACCTTCAGCCGGCCGAAGATGTCACGCACGTGCGTCTTCACCGTGTCCTCGGAGAGCCCGAGGTGCTCGGCGATCTGCTCGTTGGACCAGTTGCGCAGGATGCCCTGGGCGATGTCGACCTGCCGGTTCGTGAGCTGCAGGCGCATGTTCTGCGGGAGGGGAATCGACATGGGGACCTCGTTCATGGACAGGGCCCACTGGGCGGGGCCCTCGGGCTGGGGCAGTTCGATGAAGCGCACCACCAGGTACGTCTCGCCGCGCAGCGACACGAGCGGGTTGTGCTTGAGCCGCTCGTCCGGGGACATGCGCGTCAGGGCCTGCAGTCGCTCCAGCAACATGCCCGGGATGCCCGATGCGTGGAGGTCGGAGGGCGCGAACCACGTGTCCAGGAGCACCCTGGCGCGCTCCGAGCGCAGGAGCTCGCGGCTCGGCGGGAGCACCACCAGGAAGCCCGCGTCCGGCCGGTTGTAGAGCTCCTCCAGGAGCCGCGCGCCGCTCCGGGCCGCCTGCATGTCGCGGCAGTTGCGGATCGCGTTGGTGAGGTGGGGTGTGAGGCTCGTGAGGAGCGCGGCTTCGTGCTCGGAGAACTCCACCCGGCGGTCCCGGTACAGGGTGAAGGCGCCGAGCAGGGTCTCCTTGGCGGGCAGCAGCACGGCCATGACGTGCTCCAGCCTGAGGTCCAGCTCCTGGCTGCGCCGGTACAGCGCGCTGGCTTCCAGCGCCCTGCGCGGCAGCATCTGCGTGTCCCGGAGCACCACGTTGGGCTGCGCGAAGATGGGCGCACGCACGAAGTCCGAGTCGGCCCACCGGGGGTACTCGTCCAGCAACGTCAGCCGGTGGCCGGGGACCAGCCACTGGAAGTCGAGGGGCGGCCCCGGCGTCATCACGCACAGGCCCATGTGGTCCGCGGGGGTGAGCTCGAGCAGCGGGGCCCGCGTCGCTTCCAGGACCAGCGGCAGGGACAGGGAGCTGTGGAGGGCGGTGATGATTCTCTCCCTCAGTTCGAGTTCCTTCGACGTGAAGTGCATCGCCGTGAACGTCCTCGGGTTCGTGCTGCGCCTGGCTTCTTGAATAGGCGCGCGCCCGAGGGCTGTCGCTCACCCCTGGGGGGTAGGCCCCGGGCTTGACGGGTGGCCCCTGGCGAATGGTGTCGATGCCGCACAGCGGCATCCGTGCGCGTCACGCGGGGCTGCCTCCTGGTGTGACGTTGGAGTACAACCGGGCTGGTGGGGCGCTCGAGCGCAAGCCCCCTCCGACGTGAGCCCCGCGCGCAAGGACCTCAAGACATGAAAGCAACCCGGTGGTTCGGACTCACTTCCCTGTGTCTGATGATGGCCTCGAACGCCCTGGCCCAGGACGCGGCTCCCGCCGCGGCCCCTGCCGCCGAGGCTCCCGCCGCCGCGCCGGCCGCGAAGGCCCCCGCCGCCGCTCCGGCGACCGGTCCCACGGGCCGGTGGACGACCATCGATGACGAGACGAAGAAGCCCAAGTCCGTCATCGTCATCACCGAGCAGGACGGCAAGCTGTTCGGCAAGATTGAGAAGCTCTTCCGCGAGCCGACCGAGGACCAGAACCCCGTCTGCGACAAGTGCCAGGGTTCGCTCAAGGACCAGCCCATCATCGGGATGACCATCCTCCAGAACCTGAAGAAGGACGACGACGAGTGGACGGGCGGCACCATCCTCGACCCGGCCAACGGCAAGACCTACAAGTGCAAGGTCGCCGTCGAGGACGGTGGCAAGAAGCTGAAGGTGCGCGGCTACATCGGCATGTCCCTGCTGGGCCGCACCCAGCACTGGGTCCGCGCCACGGAGTAGTGGAGTTCGCCTGATGAGCCCGGCGGCGGGCTCCCCATCCGTGGGGAGCCCCCGCCATCCCTTCTTCCCATGGAGACCTGACGCAATGACCCGGAAACTCGCCATCAACGGCTTCGGCCGCATCGGCCGCTGCATCGTCCGCGCGATGTTCGAGCGAGGCATCAAGGACCTGGAGCTCGTCGCGCTCAATGACCTGACGGACGCCGCGACGCTCGCGCACCTGTACAACTACGATACCGTCCATGGTCGGGCCACGCACCGGGCCGAGGCGCGGGACGGCAAGCTCGTCATCGAGGGCCGTGAGATTCGCGTCGTCGCGGAGAAGGACCCGGGCAAGCTCCCCTGGAAGGAGCTGGGCGTGGACATCGTGCTGGAGTGCACGGGCCTGTTCACCGACAAGGAGAAGGCCGTCGCGCACCTGTCCGCCGGGGCTCGCAAGGTCATCATCGGCGCGCCGGCCAAGGGCCACGACGCGACCATCGTCCTGGGCGTGAACACGCAGGACTACGACGCCGCGAAGCACCACGTCATCTCGTGCGGCTCGTGCACGACGAACTGCCTGGCGCCGGTGGCGAAGGTGCTGCTGGACGGCTTCGGGCTGGAGCGCGGCCTGATGACGACGACGCACTCGTACACCAATGACCAGGCGCTGCTCGACGTGCCGCACCGCAAGGGCGACCTGCGCCGGGCGCGCGCCGCCGCGCAGAACATCATCCCCGCGTCCTCCGGCGCCGCCAAGGCGCTGAGCGAGGTCATCCCGTCCCTCAAGGGCAAGTTCGATGGTCAGGCGATGCGCGTGCCGACGATGGACGTCTCGCTCGTGGACCTCACCTTCGAGAGCACCCGGCCGCTCACCAAGGACTCGATTCACGCCGCGATGAAGGCGGCGAGCGAGGGGCCGATGGCGAACATCCTCGGCTACACCGAGGAGCAGCTGGTCTCCAGCGACTACCTGGGGGATGCGCGCTCCTCCATCTTCGACGCCACGCTCACCCAGGTGCTGGGCGAGCGCTTCGCCAAGGTCTTCGCCTGGTACGACAACGAGTGGGGCTTCTCGAACCGGATGATCGAGCTCTCCCAGCTCGTGGCCTCCAAGCTCTGACAGGAGCCGGACCATGAAGGACGCGAAGCGGCCGTATGTCATCTGCCACATGGTCTCATCGCTCGACGGGCGCATCGTCACGAAGGGGTGGAAGCTGCCACCCCGGGCGATGGCCGAGTACGAGCGCACGGCGGAGACCTACGCCGCGGACGCGTGGATGATTGGCCGCATCTCCATGGAGCCCTACGCCGGCAAGGCGAAGGTGCCCGTGCGCAAGGCGGGCGCGCCGATTCCCCGCGAGGACTTCATCGCGCGGCGCGACGCGGAGTCCTACGCCATCGTGCTGGACCCGTCCGGGAAGCTCACGTGGAGGTCGGGCTCCATCGACGAGGAGCACGTCATCACCCTCCTCACCGAGCAGGTCTCCGACGACTACCTGGCGTTCCTCCAGGCCAAGGGCGTCTCGTACCTGTTCGGCGGCAAGGACTCGCTGGACCTGAAGAAGCTGCTCGCGAAGCTCCGGAAGGTGTTCGGCATCCGCAAGCTCCTGCTGGAGGGGGGCGGGAAGATCAACGGCACCTTCCTGGCCGCGGACCTCATCGACGAGCTGAGCATCCTGGTGGCGCCCATCGCGGATGGCGGCGTGGGCACGCCCTCGCTGTTCGACGTGGAGGGGAAGCGGGGGCGCGCGCGGCACCTGAAGCGGGTCTCCGTCGAGAAGCGCGCGGGGGACTTGCTCTGGCTGCGCTACAAGCCGAAGCGCTGAGCGCGAGGCCCGGGCACTCCTGCTACGGTCCCCGGCGCCTCGCCTCCCCGAGTCCCCGGAGTACCGCACCATGACCGACCGGCTCATGTCCCTGGCCCACAACCCGTTCACCCGTGGGCTCGTGAAGGCCCTGGGCCTGCCCCAGCCCACGCGGCTGGCGCGGGCCGAAGGGGGCTGGGCGGCGCAGCCCTTCGCGAACCGCGTCGTGGTGCTGGGCGCGGCTCCGGGTGGCTTCGCCGCACAGGGCGCGCAGGCCGCGTTCACGAGCGGCGGCGCCCGGGTGCTGGATGGTCCTCCCTCGGACGCCTCCCAGCGCGTGGACGCGGTCCTCTTCGACGCCACGGGCCTGGGCGGGCCCCAGGACACGCGCGCCCTCTACGACTTCTTCCACCCGCTGCTCCCCCGGCTCGCGCGCAACGCGCGGGTGCTGGTGCTGGCGGCGGTGCCGGACGAGGCGCCGAGCCCCGCGGCCTCCGCGGCGGCGCGTGGCGTGGAGGGCTTTGTGCGCAGCCTGGGCAAGGAGGTGGGCCGCCAGGGTGTCACCGCGAACGTCGCCTACGTGGCGCGCGGCGCCGAGGCGCGGCTGGCCGGCCCGGTGCGCTTCTTCTGCGACGTGGGGAGCACCTATGTGTCGGGCCAGGCGCTCCACCTCTCCGGCGACGTGCGCGCGGCGTCGGCCGTGCCGCTGCACGCGGCGTTGAGCGGCAAGGTGGCCCTCGTGACGGGCGCGGCGCGTGGCATCGGCGCGGCGACGGCGGAGCGGCTGGCCCAGGAGGGCGCGCGCGTGGTGTGCCTGGATGTGCCCGCGCTCGGGGACGCGCTGAAGCAGACCGCCGCGCGCGTGGGCGGTGAGGCGCTCCTGTTGGATGTCACCTCTCCGGATGCGCCCGTGACGCTGGTGGCCGCGCTGAGGGCGGGCTCGGGCGGGGTGGACATCGTCGTGCACAACGCGGGCATCACCCGCGACCGCACGCTCGCGAAGATGACGCCCGAGCAGTGGGAGCAGGTGCTCACCGTCAACCTCGCGGCCATCGTGGCGATCGACGAGGCGCTGCTCGGCACCGGCGCGCTGCGCGACGAGGGACGGCTGGTGTACCTGTCCTCCATCAGCGGGGTGTCCGGCAACTTCGGCCAGACCAACTACGCGACGAGCAAGGCCGCGCTCATCGGCTACGTGGCCGCGCTCGCGCCCCGGCTCGCCGCGCGGGGCATCTGCGCCAACGCCGTGGCCCCGGGCTTCATCGAGACCGCCATGGTGGCGAAGATGCCGCTGATGACGCGCGAGGTGGGCCGCCGGCTCAACTCCCTCTCCCAGGGCGGACAGCCGCGCGACGTCGCGGAGCTCGTCACCTTCCTGTCGAGCCCGGGCGCCCACGGCGTGACGGGCAACACGGTGCGCGTCTGCGGCCAGGGGCTCATCGGCGCCTGAGGGCGGGGCCTACTTCCGGGCGGGCTTGCGGCGCGCCGGGGCCGCCTCCAGCCCGGTCATCATCGCCTCCAGGCCCAGCTCGAACTCCTCCTCCACGTCGTGGCTGTCCAGCACGCGCGCGATTTCGTGGACGCGGGGGAAGTCCTTCTCGCTCAGCTGCTGATAGGCGGGATGTGATTGCGCGTCGTCGGGCTGGGGCGCGTAGCTGGAGAGCGAGTGGCCCACGACGAAGGCCATCAACACCTGGAGCGCGCTGAGCGCCTCGTCCGGACTGAAGCCCGCGGTGCGCAGCGTGTCGAGCACCGCCTCCACGTGGGCGATGGCCCCGGGCGTGACGGCGGCGCGCGTCGCGAACAGCGGCAGCGTGTTCGGGTGCGTGCGCAGGGCCTTGCGCAGCGCCTGGGCCCGCTCCCTCAACGCCACCTGCCAGGTCCCCCCGCGCTTGGCGGAGGGCACCTCGGCGAGCACCGTCTCGAAGAGACCGTCGAGGATGGCCGCCTTGTTGGGGACGTGGTTGTAGAGCGACATCGCCTCCACGCCCAGCGCCTGACCCAGCCGACGCATGGAGATGGCCTCCAGCCCCTCGCGGTCGACGATGTCGAGCGCCGCGCTGAGGATCCGCTCCCTCGAAAGGGGTTCTCGTTTGTGCGTCTGCTTCATGTCGGCTTGACGTACTTACACCATAAGCTTACTAAGTAAGTCAATCATGGTCATTCGAGAGCGAGCAGCGGAGGCGGTGGTTGCATCTGTCGACAGGGCGGCCGTGGAGGCCGAGGCGCGGTTGCTCCGGTGGGTGGAGCGCCTGGCCATCCCTCGTCACTTCGTCGTGAACGCGCGCAACAACGCCTGGGTCCGGGACGTGCTGGCGGAGGCGTTCGAGCGGCTGGGGCTCGACGTGCACCTCCAGGGGCGCTACGGGAACGTGGTGGCGCTTCCCCGGAGCGCGAAGGGGCGCACGGTGACCTTCGTGGCGGCCCACTACGACAGCGTCCCGGACTGTCCCGGCGCGGACGACAACGCGAGCGGGCTGGCGGTGATGCTCGAGTGCGCCAGGGCGCTGGCGCTCCGCGGTGCGGGGGAGGGCGTGGGCTTCCTCGCGTTCAACGCGGAGGAGGACGGGTTCCTGGGCAGCGGCGACTTCGTCACCCAGGGCGTCCCCGCGCTGCCGTGCGGGCTGGGGACGACGCACGTGTTGGAGATGGTCGGCTTTCGCGAGCGCTCGGGCGTGGCGCAGCAACTGCCGCTGCCGTGGGTGCCCAAGGGCTTGCGGTCCCCGGACTTCCTCGGGCTGCTCGCGAAGGGGCGCTCCAATGGCGCGGTGGACCGGGCCCTCGGCTCGGACGCGGCGGCGGGGCTGCGGTTGATGGGCGCGAAGACGTGGGGACCGCTCTACCGGTTGCTGCCCGACCTGGCCCGCAGCGACCACGTCCCGTTCTGGCTGGCCGACCGCCCGGCGGTGCTCTGGACCGATACGGCGAACTTCCGCAATCCCCACTACCACCGCGCCACGGACACGCCCGACACGCTGGATTCCTCGTTCATGCGCGAGGTGTCCGAGCTGCTCGTCGCCGTCGTCACCGCCGAATCGGCCGCCTGAGCGCAGGGCCTCCGTGGCTTGACAGGCCTCCGGAAATCGTTATTTTGAAAGTCGTCAAACAATCGAAAGGTCCTGATGCGGACGCAGGAGGTCTTCAAGGCGATTTCGGATCCGACGCGGCGCAAGGTGCTCAAGCTCCTGCAGGGGGGCTCGAAGAGCGCGGGCGAGCTCGCGGAGGCGTTCGACATCACGAAGGGCTCGCTCTCGCATCACTTCAACGTGTTGAAGGCGGCGGACCTGGTGCGCAGCGAGCGACGGGGACAGCAGATCGTCTACTCCCTCAACACGACGGTGTTCGAGGACGTGGCGGCGCTGTTGATGGACCTCTTCAAGGTCGAGAAGAAGAACGGGGAGCCGTGATGCGAATCAGCCGCGCGAACGCAGTGGGTCTGGGGCTCGTCATCGTGTCGTTCGCGCTGGCGGTGGTGTTCTACGAGCGACTGCCGGACTCCATCCCCACGCACTGGAACGCGAAGGGCGTGGCGGATGGCTACACGGCGAAGCCCTGGGGCCCCTTCATGCAGCCGCTGGTGATGGCGGGCGTGTACCTGGTGATGCTCGCGCTGCCGCGCATCTCACCCCGGGGCTATCGGATGGAGCGGTTCCAGTCCGTCTACGAGTTCGTCATGGCGATGCTGCTCGCGTTCCTGTTCATGGTGAACGGGCTGGTGCTGCTCGCGGGGCTGGGCGTGGACGTGCCCATGGCGCGCGCGCTCCACGCGGGAACGGGCCTGCTCTTCATGACGCTGGGCAACTTCATGGGGAAGGTCACCAAGAACTTCTTCTTCGGCATCCGCACGCCCTGGACGCTCGCGAACGACGAGGTCTGGCTGCGCACGCACCGGTTGGGCGGGAAGCTCTTCGTGCTCGCGGGCCTCGCGCTCGTGCTCACGGGGTTGATGGGGTACGGGCCGGACTTCGTGATGGTGCTCGTGGGCGTGGTGGTCGTGATTCCAGTCATCTACTCGTACGTCATCTCCCGCCGCCTCGAGCGCGGCTCGACGGATGACGAAGGCACCCAGCGGCCTCTGTGAGGGGAGGGAACATGCGTCGCGTTCTTCGAGGTTCGATTCTCACCACCTGGATGGTGTTTGGCGGCTGCGCGAGCTCGTCGTCGTCCCAGGCGCCCCTGGTGGCGGCCCCTGTCATGCGGGACCAGGCCCCCGTGCGGGCCGCGCCGTCGACCGCCGTGTCCGCCGCGCCGTATGTCGAGGCCTCGGCCTTCCGGAGCGAGGAGGTGTCGGTGGGGAAGGCGCCCTGGGAGCTGATGGGGACGCTGACGGTGCCCTCGGGCCAGGGGCCCTTCCCGGGCATCATCCTGGTCCATGGCTCCGGTCCCCATGACCGGGACGAGACGGCGGGGCCCAACAAGCCGTTCAAGGACCTGGCCGAGGGGCTCTCCTCGCGAGGCATCGCGGTCCTGCGCTACGACAAGCGGACGAAGGTGTACGCGCGGCAGTCCGCGGCGGGCATCTCGATGGATGACGAGGTCGTCGTGGACGCCGTCGCCGCCGTGGAGGCCCTCAAGGCCCGCGCGGACATCGACCCGAGGCGCATCTTCGTGGTGGGGCACAGCCTGGGTGCGCTCCTGGCGCCGGAGATAGCGGTCCGCGCGGCCCCCGTCTCGGGCGCAGTCCTGCTGGCGCCGCCGGGGCGCGCGCCGTGGGACATCCTCCTCGCGCAGCTGCGCTACCTCGAGCAGCCCCCGGAGTTCATCGCCGGCATCGAGAAGGACGTGGAGCTGCTGAAGGCGGGGACGCTCGGCGACAAGAAGCTGCTGGGCGCTCCCGCCGCCTACTGGCGGGACTGGGCCTCACGGGACGGTGTCGCGATGGCCCGGAAGCTCGCGCGGCCCCCGCTCATCCTTCGCGGCGAGCGCGACTACCAGGTCACCGAGGAGGACCTCGCCGTCTGGAAGAAGGGGCTGCCCCAGGCCGAGGTGGTGACGATTCCTGGGAGCAACCACCTGTTCATCCAGGGCACCGGCAAGCCTGGCCCCGCCGAATACCAGACGCCGGGGCACGTGGATGCCCGGGTGGTCGACAGGCTCTCGGCGTTCATCTCGGGCCCTTGACTTTAAATCTATATAGGTAGATTTAAGGGGCATGCCCCGAACCCGCGCCCTGTCGAATCACGCCCGCGTCGTGCTCGCCGCGCTGTTGGAGGCCGGCGAGCGCTGGTCGCACGGGTATGAGCTGTGCCGTCTCGCGGACGTGAAGTCGGGCACGCTCTATCCGCTGCTGATTCGCCTCGAGGCCCAGGGGTACCTGGAGGCCGAGTGGCAGCAGCCGGCGGAGGGCGGACGGCCTCCGAGGCACGCCTATCGGCTGACCCGGAGTGGGGGCCAGCTCGCGCGCGACAATCCGCCGGAAGGCAAGGTGGCTCGCCGTGGCCTCCGCGAGGCGACGTCATGAGCATCCGGTTCCAGCGACGCGTGGCGGAGCTGCTGTGCCGGGCCCTGCGGTTCCTGCTGCCGCCGCACCAGCGCGACTGGGCGTGGGCCATCCAGGCGGAGCTCGCGGAGATTCCCGATGACACCCAGGCGCTGAGGTTCGCGCTGGAGAGCTTCCGCGGGCTGGCGCCGCGAGCCCTCGGCCTGCTCCTGCTGCAACCCTTCCTCTCCTTGATGAGCGCGGAGGTGCGTGCGTCGCGCGCGGACCGCGGCTTCGGCGTGGCGCGCGGTCCGGGGCCCGTTGGCGTGCTCTGCGCGGTCGGCGCGGTCACCCTGGGGCTCGTCTACATGACGCTCGCGGGGGCGCCTGTCCGCTACCTCGGCAGCAACGTGGGCGCGCTCGTCATCGGGTGGGTCCTGCTGTCCCTCCTCCGCCGCATCCCGGAGTCGGTCGAGCGCGGGGCCGGAGCGCTGATTCTCTGTCTCTCGGCACTGTTGCTCGCGACCTCGCTCCTCGGCCTCCGGGTCGAGGGGGCCTGTCGCTGGGTCGGGCTCGGCGGTGTGGTCGTCCAGCCGAGCCTCGTGCTCCTGCCGCTCATGCTCGTCGGCTACTCCTGGACGCGCACTCCGCTCGGGACGATGGGAATCGTCGTCGCCGCGCTGGCCATGGCGCTCCAGCCGGACCGCGCGATGGCGGCCATGATGGCCACGGCGATGGTGGCCGTCACGGCGACGCGCGCGTCCCGGCTGACGTGCCTGGCCTTCGCGGCCAGCCTCCTGGCGTTCGTGGTGACGCTGCTGCGCCCCGATACGCTCCCCGCCACCCCCTTCGTCGACCAGGTCCTCCATTCCTCCTTCGCGGCCCATGCCCTCGCCGGGGGCGCTGTCGTGGCTGGCCTGGCCCTGTTGCTCGTCCCAGCGCTGCGCCTCAGGGCGTGTGAGCCGCACCTCCGCCCGGCCTGCCTCACCTTCGGGGCCGCCTGGCTCGCGGTGATGCTCGCCGCCGCGCTCGGCAACCATCCGACTCCGGTCGTGGGCTATGGCGGCAGCGCGATCCTCGGTTACCTCCTGAGCCTCTGGCTCCTGCCCGGGCCCCTGAGGCAGGGGGACATCTCGACGAGCGGCTCGCCCGGGGAGCCGCCGACGCCGCGCGACCTCCACTCGAAGGTCGCGCTGGCCTAGCCGGGCTCGGCGGGGCCGCACGCGTCGGTCGTCACGGCACCTCTCCCATCGGATACCTCAACCATGCCCATGCCTCGCCCTGGACGGCGGGTTCGATACCTGCTGCCCGTCGTCTTGCTCTCCATCGTGTCCTGGTTCGCGTGGACGGAACTCACGCGCAGCCGCGGCGACCAGAAGGCCTCGTTCCCGCCCGCGAGTCAGGTGTGCGATTCGGAAGGTCCACTTCGTTACTGCATCAACACCGCCGCGGCGGGCACCAATGGTGACGTCGTCTACCATCACCACGGACGCAAGCTCGATGAGACGCTCTGGAACGACGACACCTACTTCACCGGCATGCTGCAGGCGCGCTGGCACGCCGCGGGAGTCCTGCCGCCCACCGTCGTCACCGTCTCCTACGGTCCGACGTGGCTGCTGACGCCGAAGGGAAAGCAGGAGGACAGCGGGCTGCTCGAGGACTTCATGTCACGGCTGCCCGCGCTCGAAGCCAAGGTGGGGCGCCCCCGGCGGCGGATGCTGCTGGGAGAGTCGATGGGCGGCCTCAATGTCCTCGTCGCGGGCCTCTCGCATCCGACGCGGTTCGCGAAGGTCGCGGCGCTCTGCCCGGGCGTCTATCTCGACTCGCCGTTCTCCTCCCTCGGAACCCTCCGGGCCTCGATGGAGCGCACCGGGGCCAATCCGAAGATCGTCTTCGGCGTCTGGCTGCTGGCGCGCAGGTACGTGGCCGACGAAGCCGAGTGGCGCCGCGTCTCGCCCCTGGAGTTGATCTCCCAGGCGGGGCCCGGCACGCCGGAGCTCTATCTCTCCTGCGGTCTCTACGATGCCTACGGCAACTACGAAGGCACCGAGCGCCTGGCCCAGCTCGCCCGCCAGCGCGGCGTCAAGACCGAGTGGCACCCGCTCTATGGTGGCCACTGCGCATCGGACGTGTCGTCGCTGGCCGACTTCCTCGTGAACTGACCGGGCGGTTCATCCGGACGTCGTCGAGGTGAGTCGGTGCTGCTCCGGCTCACCCGGCTGGAGCAGGTGGATGCGCGTGCCCCCCGCGCCGAGCCCGAGGCCCGGCTTCAACACCTGCTGGGTGTCGTAGTGCCCGCCGTTCTGCCTGCGGAACGGAATGGGCGCGTCCGTGAACAATCCGTCCAGCCGAGCCTTGTAGGCCTCCTCCACGGACGGCCATTCCTCGGGCGTGAGGCGGTCGGACATGTAGAGGCTGAACGGCGGGAGCGCCTCCATGCCGGGGTAGTAGATGACGCCGTGCTGGATGGGGAAGAGCAGGTCATCGAGCGCGCCATTCACGCCGCGCTCCGTGTAGTGCGGGGCCCGTCCGCCAATCGTGACGGAGAGCATCGCGCGGCGTCCGGTGAGGGTGCCCTCTCCGTAGCGGTCTCCCCAGCGCTCGCCGCCGTGCACGCCCACGCCATAGGCGAAGCCGTAGGCGAAGACCCGGTCGACCCAGCCCTTCAGGATGGCCGGCATCGAGAACCACCACAGCGGGAACTGGAAGATGACGGCCTGGGCCCAGAGCAGCTTCTGCTGCTCGGCCACCACGTCCGCGCGCTGCGTGCCGCCCGCGAAGGCGGCCTTCGAGGCCCGGGCATAGGCCAGCCGCTCTCCCTCGGGGTGCGCCAGGAAGTCGCCCGCGTCGGCGGTGGCCTTCCAGTTCATCGCGTACAGGTCCGAGACCCGCACCGTGTGCCCGAGCCCGGTGAGGTGGCTCACCGCCAGGTTCTTCAGCGCGCCGTTGAGCGAGCGGGGCTCGGGGTGCGCGTAGACGATGAGGACGTTCATGGGAGGCTCACCACGACCTTGCCCAGGTGCTGCGCGCTGGCCAGGTGCTCCCAGGCGGCGCGGGCCTCCTCGAAGGGGAACACGCGGTCGATGACGGGCTTGATGCGGTTGTGCTCCAGGGCCGCGACGAAGCGCTCGAACATGGAGACCGAGCCCACGTAGACGCCGTGCACCGTCTGCCGCCGCTGGAACACCGCGCCCAGGTTGACCTCGCCCCGGGCTCCGGTGAGCACGCCGAGCATGCTCATGGAGCCGCCGTAGCGCAGCGCCGCGGAGGACTGGTCGAAGGTGGCCTGTCCGCCCACGTCGACCACCAGGTCCACGCCCCGGCCGCCGGTGAGCGCCTTGGCCCGCTCGCCCCACTTCGCGTCGGCGCGGTAGTCGATGACCTCCTCCGCGCCCAGCTCGCGCAGCCGCACCGCCTTGTCCGCGCTGCTCGACGTCATCAGCACCCGCGCGCCCGCGGCCTTCGCCAGCTGCAGCGCGAACACGGACACGCCGCCCGAGCCCTGTAGCAGCACCGTCTCACCCGGCCGGAGCGAGGTGACCTCGAACAGCGCCTGCCACGCGGTGAGCCCGGCGCAGGGGAGGGTGGCCGCCTCCTCGAACGAGTACCCCTTCGGGATGCGCACCCAGGCGTGCTCGGGGAGCACCACCTCCTCGCGCAGCATGCCGTCGGCGAGAGAGCCGCCGAGCGCGCTGGCGTGGTGCGCGTCGCTCAGCTCGCCGTCCACCCAGTGGGGGAAGAAGTTGGCCATCACCGGGTCGCCCACCTTCCAGCGGGTGACGGCCGAGCCCACCTCCAGCACTTCGCCGGCGCCGTCGGAGACGGGCACGCGGGGAGAGGAGAGGTTCTTTTCCGCCCCCCGGGTGATGAGCAGGTCGCGGTAGTTGAGCGACACCGCCCTGACGCGGACCTTCACCTCGTGCGAGCCCACGCTCTGCGACGGGCGCTCGGCCCGCGTGAGTGCATCGAACCCCGGCCTCGGCTGCAGTTCCCATGTCTTCATGGTGCAGACGTACGTTTCGGGTTATTTCTCCGCAAGTACGCACAAGTTTGGCCAGTACGCACAAAAAGGGAACCATGGCTCGCAAGCGCGACGATGATTCGAAGACGAACTGCGCGGTGGAGGCCGCCCTCGGCGTCATCGGTGGGCGCTGGAAGGGCGTGGTGCTGTACTGGTTGCTCAAGGGCACGCATCGCTTCGGGGAGCTGCGCAAGCGGCTGCCGAACTGCAGCCAGCGCATGCTCACGCTCCAGCTTCGCGAGCTGGAGGAGGACGGGCTCGTCAAGCGCACCGTCTACCCGGAGGTGCCGCCCCGCGTGGAGTACGAGCTCACCCCGTTCGGCCGCTCGCTGGAGCCGGTGCTCCTGGGCCTGCGCGACTGGGGAGACCGGTACAAGCGCCGCTTGCAGCGCGCGGCGTGAGGTCAGGGTGACGGACTCAGAGGTCGCCTCCCGGAGGCGCGACGAACGGGACACCGCACGCGGGGCAGGCCCGGGCACTCGCGGCGCCTCCCAGGTACTCTACGGCTTCGCCAGCGAGTGGCCGGTGGGGTCGAACAGGCCCATCGCCCGCGCCAGGGCCAGCCGTGACAGCTGCACGTTGAGCGCCTCGGCCACGGAGGAGAGCTGCGCGCTGGCGAGTGTCGCGTTGACGTCCGTCACCTGGAGGTACGTCGAGGCGCCGGCATCGAAGCTCTCCTTCGCCAGGCGCGCGCTCTCCACGGCCAGCTTCACCCGCTCCTCGGCCGTGGCGAGGTTGACCTCGGCGGTCTCCAGCTCGCCGCGCGCCTTGCGCACCTGGTCGCGAATCTGCTCCTCCGCGCCCCGCAGGTCGGCGTTGGCCTCGGCAATCTTGCCCGAGGACTCGCGCAGGTTGGCCTCGCGCAGCCCGCCGTCGAACAGGTTCCAGGACAGGGCCAGGCCCGCGGTCCACGTGGTCGTCTGTCCCGTGAGGCCCGCCGTGTTCGTCGTTCTCGATGATGGCCGCCAGGACGCCCGTCTCGTCGTCCACCATCTTGGGAATCAGGTGGGTCGCCGCCTCGCCGAGGTCGAGCAGGGTTTCCATGTCGATGCGCTGCCCCGCGGGCGACCGGCCGTTCTGCTCCATGCGACAGTGGATGTAGGCGCGGACCTGTTCCACGGGCGTCCTCGCGTCGCGCAGCCTGCTCCGCAGCTCGGCCAGGCTCCGCGCGAACTCCTGCTGGGCGCAGGCCTCGAAGAGGGCTTCCTTGTTCTCGAAGTGCAGGTAGATGCTGCCCTTGCCCACCCCGGCGCGTTTGGCGATGTCCTCGACCGAGGCCTTCTTGAAGCCGTAGCGGCCGAAGACCTCTCCGGCGGCGTTGAGGATGGCGGTGCGTGGGTCGGAACTCATTGACTGGATTTGCAATCCGGTCATTCAGTCAGCGCAAGTCCTGGGCTCATGTCCTGGCGGTCGCCTGCTCTACGAAAGAACGACTAGACGACCGGTCTACTGGTCGTTAGCCATGGGCGCATGAGCGCGAGCGGGGCCTCCCAGGACGTCCGGCGACACATCCTCGAGGCGGCGCATCCGCTGCTGGTGAGCAAGGGCTTCACGGCGGTGGGGCTGGCCGAGGTGCTGGCGGCGGCGAAGGTGCCCAAGGGCTCGTTCTATTACTACTTCGGCTCCAAGGAGGCGTTCGGCCAGGCGGTGCTGGACGCGTACTTCGCCGACTACCAGTCGCGGATGGATGCGCTGCTGGCGGCGCCGGGCTCTTCCGTACAGCGGCTGATGGCGTACTTCCAGGACTGGTTCGCGTCGCAGACGGACGAATCGGCGGTGAGCCGCTGTCTCGTCGTGAAGCTCGGCGCGGAGGTCTGTGATTTGTCGGAGAGCATGCGCGCGGCGTTGGAGCGCGGCACGCAGGGCATCATCGACCGGTTGGAGCGCTGTCTCGATGCGGGCCGCGAGGACGGCTCGCTGACGACGACGGAGCACTCGCGGGCGTTGGCGCTCGCGCTGTACCAGACGTGGCTCGGCGCCGGGCTGCTCGCGAAGATTTCCCGCGACCGCGCCCCGCTGGACACGGCGATGGCCGACACGCGGCGTCGGTTGGGCATCTCGTAGGTCCCTACACCCCAGGAGTCCGCAGCCATGAGTCAGAGCGATGTCCGCAACCGTCGAGTCGTCCTCGCAGCGCGTCCGCGTGGGCTTCCGACGTCCACCCACTTCCGCATCGAGGAGACAGCCGTGCCGACGCCGGGCGAAGGGCAGGTGCTGCTGCGCACCCTGTCCCTGTCGCTCGACCCGTACATGCGCCCGATGATGAATGAAGTCCCTCCGGCGTATGCCGATGCTTCGGTCGCGGTGGGGGCGCCGATGGTGGGCGGCACCGTCAATCGCGTCGTCGCCTCGCGCAATCCCAGCTTCCGCGTCGGGGACCTGGTGCTCGGCAACGCGGGCTGGCAGGACTACGCGCTGTCGGATGGGCAGGACCTGGTGGCGCTCGGTGAGATGCAGCAGCCGTCGCTGGCGCTCGGGGTGCTCGGCATGCCCGGGTTCACCGCGCATGTGGGGCTGCTCGACATCGGGGAGCCGAAGGCGGGGGAGACGGTGGTGGTGGCCGCGGCGACGGGGGCGGTGGGCGCGGTGGTGGGGCAGGTCGCGAAGCTGAAGGGCGCGCGGGTGGTGGGCATCGCGGGCGGGGCGGACAAGTGCCGCTACGCCGTGGAGGTGCTGGGCTTCGACGTGTGCCTGGACCGGCGCGAGCCGAAGCTGGCCGAGCGTCTGGCCGCCGCCTGCCCGCGCGGCATCGACGTCTACTTCGAGAACGTGGGCGGTGAGGTGTTCGAGGCGGTGGTGCCGCTGCTCAACCACCACGCGCGCGTGCCGTTGTGCGGGACCATCGCCAGCTACAACGAGGACGCGCCGCCACCCGGTCCGAACCTGCTGCCGAAGGTGATGTCCGTCTTCCAGACGAAGCGCGTCCGCGCGCAGGGCTTCATCATCCTCGACCACTATGGCGTCCGCTACGACGCCTTCCGCCGGGACATGGACGCGTGGGTGGCCGAGGGCCGCGTGAAGCTGCTCGAGGACACCGTGGACGGGTTGGAGAACGCCCCGGGGGCGTTCATCGGGATGCTCCAGGGGAAGAACGTCGGCAAGCTCGTGGTGCGCGTCAGCGAGGGATGAGCTTGACGGGGAAGACGTAGCGGCTGTCCTCGGGGACCCGAGCGCCCCGGTCCCGCGGTTCGCCGACGATGCGGGTCCATTCGTCGGCCTGGTGCCTGCCTCCGAACGACGACGTCCCATGAAGATTCCAGGGCCGGAGATATTCCGGGCAGGGCCCGGAGTCCGGGTCCGCCGAGTGGTATCAGGGATGCATCAGTAATTCCATGCCGTGCAGTCGGTCGTGGTGCGCGTGACGAACTCGGCGAGGGTGCGCAGGTTCCGGACGAAGGTGCTCGTGTCGAGGTAGTCGCCGGGGGGGGCGCCGCTGCGAGGTCCACCCGGGCTGTAGGTCGTGAGCCACTTCTCGTTGTTGACGGCGGCGTCGACGGCCTGCGCCGTGTCGTAGCGCAGCTGCTGGCACGTGCGCTTCATCACGGTGGTGTCGGTCGCCAGCCGGGTGTACTCGGCGCGGAGGGCGGCCAGCTGCGAGGGGACCTCCCAGGCGTAGTTCTGGTAGGTGGGCGCCGCCGAGGAGAAGCGGACCGGATAGCCACCGGCCTTCACGGTGTAGAAGCCGATGTTCGACGGGGCCGTGTCATCGAGCTCGATGTAGCGGTGGATGAGCGTGTCGTTGGCGAAGTCGACCGTCTCCAGGTAGGCGAGGGCGGTGGCGACGGCATCGCGGTTCGCGGGGACGCTGGGGTCGAGCTGGTAGAGGCGGAGCAGGGCCCACATGACGTCCTGGCTCTCCTGTCCGGCGATGGCGGGGGCCTCCCAGCTGCGCGCCCAGCGGGGCTGCATCTGGCCGTCGTACTGCTGTGCCCACGCGGGCTGGGGCGGGGGCATCTGCGCCCGGCGCAGGAAGTCGCCGAAGGCGGCGCGCATGGACTGATACGTCGCGGCCCGGGCCGGGTAGACCTCCTGGGCCCAGTACAGCATCTCGACGAAGGCGGTCGCGAGGTTGTCGTTCAGCGTCGGGTCATCCCAGTACTCGGTGGTGTACGCATTCGCGTGGCACTGGGCCAGGCCGCAGGAGGTCCCGATGGACGGAGGGTAGCTCGCCACCAGCGCGGGCCGGGCGGCGACGGGGGCGGAGAACCCCTGGGGGAAGCCGCCGTGGGTGGGGTACTGCGAGGTCTCCATCCGCGCGCGGGCGTACGCCGAGGCGCTGGAGATGTCCGCGTTGGCGAACCCGAGCAGCTGGTCCACGCGCATCATCGCGATGAGGGCGTTCTGGGTGACCTGGTCGTCATAGGCCGTGGTGGAGCAGCCGCCGCAGCCACAGCTCGCCGTGGTGTTGAGGTAGCAGGCCCGCAGCGTCGGCGTCGGCTTGAAGTCGGCGTAGAGGCGCCAGCCTCCCGACTTCACCTGTCCGTGACGCAGCGCCATCGCCGTGTCCAGCGCGTAGGTCTTGAGCGCGGGGGTGGCGGGGTCGGCGAGGGCGGCCTCGACGAAGGCGATGGCGACGTCGGACGTGCCGGGGGACTGAATCATGATCTGCTCTTCGTCGAGCTGGATGTCCCCCCAGCGCTCGCTCAGGTTGCTGGCGTTGTGGTGCCACGCGTAGCCGCCGTGCCGCGCGACGTTGTCGTGGAAGTACTTCGCCGCGTTGCGCATGCGCCCGAGCGCCTTCGCGCGCAGCGGCGTCACGGCAGCCTGGGGCGCCTCGCCCGTCTGGGGTTCACCGTCCGGTGGGCCCTCCGTCGGAGCGCAGGCGAACAGCGAGAGGAGCGGCAGGAGCAGGAGGCTGGCGTGGTTTCTCATGGGGCGTGCTTACAGCCTCTGACAGGGGACGGGGTAGTGGCTGGGGGCGGCCGCACCCGAGGATGAGGAAGCGGACATGGACCTCGACCCTGTGGTCATCGCGGGCTCGACGCGCTTGTGAGGATTTGCGCCGGCGCGGTAATCGCAATCATGAAGCTGGGTCTGGCGTGACGCCCCTGTTGGGGTGGATGTTTGCATTTGGGGTGAAAAGAGGGTGTGCCAGAGGGCGCCCCGTGAGGAGTCATTGACAGACGACTGTGTGAGTGGTTTACGGCGCGCGACGGCAATCCTTGGTTTGTCCATTCAATGACCAGGCGCAAGAAGGGCGCTTCGTCTGGTCAGGGGCGCCTTCGACCTCGGGCTAGGGGAATGATGACTTCGGCGGGGTGTGTGGGACGGCGTCGAGCATCTCGCTGAGGCTTCTGTCCTCGGGGTCATACACCATCGTCGCGGGTTGCTATGGCAGCACGAGCTGCAGCGGAGTGGTCTCGTTCAGATACTGAGCCTGGGATGCGAGCAGCGGCCGGGAGGCGCTCTTGGGTGTTGGCGCCTCCTGGCGCCGGGATTCCAGTCACAATCGATTGCTAAAGACACACGCTCATGAGTCGTGCCCTGTTGCGTCATCGAGACAGGGCGCACCGGGCGTCCGGACCGACCCGGGGTCTTTCCCATGGGAAGAAGATAGAGTTCCGCCCATGGACAGGGTCGCCCTCTTCTTCTGGCTGTGGGTGCTGTTCCTCGCGGTCAACGTGATGTGGGCGTTGGCGCAGGCGGTGGTCGCGAGCGCCTTGGGGGCACGGCCGCTCGCGGTTCGCATCGGCTATGGGCCCCAGTTGGTGGCGTGGCGCATGGCGGGCATCGGCTGGAGCCTGCATCCCATCACCCTGGGCAGCTCCGCGTCGTTCGTTCCAGAAGCCGAGGAAGGCTCCACGGAGCCGCTCAAGAGCCGGCTGCTCAAGCTGCCACCCCCGCTGCACGCACTGGCCCTGGCGGTGCCCTGGTACGTGCAGATTGGCGTCGCCATGGCGTGCCTGGGGCCCGCGGAGGGCTTCCATCAATTCACCGAGGGCTTCCCCGCCGTGTTCAACCTCTCCGCGCTGCCGGGTCGCGTGGAGCGCTTCGTCGGCCTGCTCCGTGAAGGAGAGCTGGTCCGGGCCTGGGGCATCATGAGCGCGCGGATGGCGTCCCTGAACCTGCTCCCCATCCCCTCCCTGGCGGGCGGCTACCTGATGCTCCTGCCCTGGCGCGACAAATCGCCGAAGTGGGTCCGCCCGATCGCCGCCGTCCTGCTCGCCCTCTCGCTCCTCTGGGCCGTGTGGGTCGCGTCCCTCTTCGTCAGGGCCATCCTCTAGACGCCTGTCGCCAGAAGCCAGGTCCTGCTCGCCGCGAATCCGCCCCGGGCCGTTCAGGACCTCGTCCAGCAGTGCGTCAGGCGCGACGCACGGGTGAGCCCCTCATCCGTCGTCCCCGCCGCCCGTCACCGACGTGCTTCGACGAGGACGTCACGCCCCGGAGTCACTCATGGCCTTTGACATCCTCTTCGACATGGAGACGAGCGACCCCGACGACGCGCTCACCCTCTGCCTGCTGGCCACACACCCCGCCGTCACCCTGCGGGCGGTGACCGTGACGCCGGGCACGCTCGCCCAGGTGGGAATGGTGAGGCACCTGCTCGCGCGGGCTGGCCGGGGAGACGTGCCCGTGGGCGCGCGCAATCCGGAATCACAGAAGGAGAGCCTCTCCGCCTTCCACACGAAGTGGCTGGGACCGCTGGCTCCCGCCGCGCCGGATGCCCTGGCGCACGAGGTGCTGGCTCGCACGCTCAGGCGGTATCCCCAGGCGACGCTGTTGACGGGCGCACCGCTCCAGAACCTGCGGCTGCTCCTGGAGCACCACCCGGACGTCCACCTGCACCGGTGGGTGGCGCAGGGCGGCTTCGCGGGCGACAACGTGGTCCCTCCGGAGCACCGGCTGCCCAAGTTCGCGGGCCTGCGCACCTGCCCGACCTTCAACTTCAACGGAGACCCCAAGGGCGCGCTGCTGGCCCTGTCCTCGGACCGGGTGGGTCGCCGAGAGCTGGTGTCCAAGAACGTCACCCATGGCGTGGCCTACGACGGCGCCTTCCACGAGCGCATGAAGCCCCACGCCTCCGCGACGCCCGGGCTTACGCTCATCTTCGAAGCCATGGAGCGCTACCTGGCGCAGCGGCCCGAAGGCAAGCTCCTGCACGACCCCCTCGCCGCGTGCGCGGCCATCGACCCCGGAATCGTCACCTGGGCACAGGTGGAGGTGGTGCGCGAGCGCGGGGAGTGGGGCTCCGAGCTGGCACAAGGCACCCGGACCTTCATCTCGGTGGCCATGGACCCCGAGCGCTTCTTCCGGACCTTCGTGGGACTCGACCAGCCGCCCGCTCCCCGCTGAAGCCCCGTGCCATTCGTTGTCACCTTCGGACCTCTCGGCCACGGCCGAGAGGTCCCATGCGTCTGCCGCGGTGAAGGCTCAGCAGGTCTTCCTGATGAGCGCCTGACAATGCTTGATGGCCTGGGCGATGGTGCAGCCGGTGGCCGTGCAATGCGGCCGCCCCGTATCCGGGTGCCGGCAATAGTTGAGCACCACCCAGCAGGCGAGACTGTCCTCGTCCACACTCACGTTGGCGGCATCGACATCCGGCGCTTCCTCACCGGGCTCGGCCGACCGCTGCTCGATGACCAGCTCGCGGCCATCCTCCGTGGTCATCACCTGTCCGGTCTCCGGCAGGTTCGCCTCCTCGGGGCCACAGCCGACGAGCGACAGTGTTGCCAGGAACATTCCCAGGAGCAGCTTCTTCATGGTCATGCCTTTCTTTGGACGTGAGACGCCAGCGGGCGCCGCCGGACTCTCGGATAAATCCAGCACTCCATGTCTAAGGCACGAAATAGATGAACACAAACGCGTCGGCCCGAACGGCGGGCATCAGACAATCGGGCTGTGGCATTCTGGTGAGATGTGCCGGGGAACTCGGGCGGGGCCCCGCTGTCTGCGGGGGCTACCTGCGGGGAGGCGATGTCTGTGTTTCGCGAGGTCTCACTGCTTGCGCGTGGCCACGGCGAGCGCGGTGGGAATCAGCTCGCGCATCAGGGCCACGAACTTGCGCAGCCTCGCGGGATGGAACCGCGCGGCGGGGTAGAGCAGGTACATGGGCAGGGCGGAGGCCTGCCACTCCGGCACCAGGTGGACGAGCCGGCCCTTCACGATGTCCTCGTGCAGCACCCACGCCGAGGCCACGCAGATGCCGAGCCCCTTCAGCGCCGCGCTCCTCAATGCGTAAAGACTGTCGGTGCTCAGGCGCGGCTGGAAGGCGATGGGCTGGGCCTCACCCGTGGCCACGTGGGTCAATGACAGCTCGTTGCGATAGAAGGTGCGCAGCGACAGCCAGGGCAGTCGCGCCAGCTCGTCGGGGTGGGTGGGCCGGGAGCGCCCCGTCAGCACCGAGGGCGCGGCGGCGACGATGCGCGGCACCTCCGCCACGCGGATGGCCACCACGCTGGGGTCCTTCACCTCGCCGACGTGAATCGCGCAGTCGATGCCGTCCGCGATGAAGTCCACCGCGCGGTCGTGCAGCAGCCACTCGACGCTGACGCGCGGGTGCCGGTGCAGGTACTCCGTCAGCGGCTCCACCAGGAGCTGCTGGCCGAAGGCGTGGGGGACGACGACGCGCAGCGTGCCCTCCGGCTCGTCGCTCGCGCCGCGCAGGTCGGCCTCGAACATCTCCCAGTTGGCGAGCAGCTCCTTCGCCCGCTCGTAGCAGCGCGCGCCGTCCTCGGTGAGCTTCATCGCGTGGGTTGAGCGCTGCAGCAGCCGCAGGCCGAGCGAGCGCTCCAGCGCCTGGAGGCGACGGCTCACCGTGGGCTGCGTGGTGCCGAGCTGCGCGGCGGCCGAGGACAGGCTCCCGGCGTCGACGATGCGCAGGAAGGTCTGCATCAGCTCGAGCCGGTCGGCGGTGGTGGGCGGCGGCTTCGGGAGGGCACGCGGCCGAGCGGACTTGGGGGGGCGGGGCATGGCGTTATACGTGGAGCGTATATCCGCTGTGCGGACCCCGCTACTACCATGGACCGCCGCTCTGGGACACCTTCACCTCGACTCGCAGCAACCCAGGTGAACGTCATGTCCTTCATTCGCGCTGTACATGAACCCGCCGGAAGAGGCGCGCTGCCCTCGGACGAGGCCCGCGCGCCTCGGCTCGCCCTGGTGGGCCCCGGAGACTCGGGCTCGATGTCGAGGGGGCTGCGCCTGCTTTTGGCGGCGAGCGCCGGGTTCTCGGTGGCCTCGCTCTACTACAGCCAGCCGATGCTGGGGGTGATGGGCTCCTCCATCGGCGCCTCGGACACGGCGGTGGGACTCTTGCCCACGCTCACCCAGCTGGGCTACGCGCTGGGCATCCTGCTGCTGACGCCGCTGGGGGACCGCTTCGACCGGCGCCGCATCATCCTCATCAAGGTCGGCCTGCTCGCGGTGGCGCTGCTGCTCAGCGGCCTGGCGCCCGCCATCGGTCCGCTGCTGGTGGTGAGCTTCGTGGTGGGGCTCACGGCGACGGTGGCGCAGGACATCGTGCCCGCCGCGGCCACCCTGGCTCCCGAGAAGGAGCGCGGAGGTGTCGTCGGGACGGTGATGACGGGCCTGCTGCTCGGCATCCTGCTCTCGCGGGTCGTCAGCGGCGTGGTGGCCGAGCAGCTCGGCTGGCGCGCCATGTACCTGATGGCCGCGGGCAGCGTGGTGGTGATTGGCGCGGTGGTGTGGCGCGGGCTGCCGGCCTTCCGTCCGACGAGCACGCTGTCCTACGGCGCGCTGCTCGGCTCGCTCGTGGGCCTGTGGCGCAAGCACGGGGCGCTGCGCCGGGCCGCGCTGGCCCAGGGGCTGCTCTCGGTGGGCTTCAGCGCGTTCTGGTCCACGCTCGCGGTGATGCTGCATGGCGCGCCGTTCCACCTGGGCAGCGCGGCGGCGGGCGCCTTCGGCCTGGCGGGCGCGGCGGGGGCCCTGGGCGCGCCCATCGCCGGGCGCGTGTCGGACCGCTTCGGGCCCGAGCTCGTCACGCGGCTGGGCGCGGGGCTGACGGCGGTGGCGTTCGCCGCGATGTTCGCCTCACCGTGGCTCCAGCCGGATGCGCGGCTGTGGTTGTTCGGCGCCAGCGCGATTGGCTTCGACCTGGGCGTGCAGATGACGCTGGTGGCGCATCAGACGATGGTGTTCGGCATCGACCCCGCCGCGCGCAGCCGGCTCAACGCGGTGCTGTTCGTCTGCGTGTTCATCGGCATGTCGCTGGGCGCGGTGAGCGGCAGCCTCGTGCTGGCCGGGTGGGGCTGGGGCGCGGTGACGTTGCTTGCGACCGTGTCCGCGCTGGCGGCCCTGGTGGTGCGCCTGTGGTCGGCGGCTCGCTGAGTCCCAGAAAGGCGCCCTCGGCTACCAGGTGCCGAGGGTGCCAATCACGTTGCCCGTCTTCGCGTCGAAGACATCCAGCCACATCCAGTGGGGCACGTAGAGCCGGTCCCCCTGCTTGCGAAAGCTGGTGACGAGCGAGCCGTCCTTGGAGCGGGGGATGGGCACGTCCCAGACGACGGCCCCCGTCCTCACGTCCCGGCGGACCAGGTGCATGCCGCCGGCCCTCAGCCGGTAGGCCACGAAGAGGGCGTCCTCGGAGATATCGAGGGCCTCCGGCGTGGTCTCCAAGACCTGCTCGATGTCCATGTCGGCGATGGCGCCGTGCCACAGGGGCTCCTTCGCGCCCTTCTCGAACACCGCCGCCATGGGGACGCGCGTCCCCGGGTTCCGGGCGCCCAGCACCACGTCGAGCCCATGCGCCGTGTAGCGATATTGCCCTCGGAAGCCCGGGATGGGCGGGGCCTTGAGGGCGAGCGAGCACGGCAGATGGGTCTTCCGGTGGATGGCGGGGGAGCAGTCGTAGCGGCCGCGCTCGGGGGGCTGACAGTTGGGCGGAGTCTGGGAGGCGGGGCGCGCGGTCGCCGTCGTCGTGTCGAGCAGGATGTTCCGCTGGTCCATCACCGAGACCCACACGGAGGAGGTGTCCCCCTGGGGGATGCAGAGCTTGTCGGGCTTGTCTGACAGTGCCACGCGCCCCACCACCTTGCCAGTGGCCAGCTCCAGCAGGCTCACCGCCATGGCCTCCCGTCGCACCAGCCGAGGTCCCTGCCGGATGTAGCGCTCGCGGGAGGCGAGGTCCGTGGGGGCCGCGCCTTCGATGGGCACCTCCCAGAGGGGCTCGAGCGTCTTCCCGTCGAAGGCGGCCGTGGAATAGCGGTCGAACGACGTGCCGCGACGAATGGTCCCGATGATGTCGTCCGTGCCGTCCCCGTTGACGTCCGTCACCGTGGGGGTGTTGTCCATGTCCCACGCGAACCGCGGCTTCGGGGGCGGCGAGGGCGGCACCTGCGCGGCGGGGGGCGGTGGGGGTGGCTCGGCGCGCGCGGGCGGGGGCGTGTAGGAGTCGCTCGAGGACGCCATGGCGAAGAAGCCCGCCGCGGAGCCCAGCAGCATGACGGCAAGCCCCGCGCCCAGGACGAGCGGCAACCTGTTGGGACCCGTCGCTGACGGAGCTTGATAGAGCGGACGCGGAGCCTGCTCTCCCCGCGTATCGATGGACGCGTTGCAGTAGTGACAGGTGTACAACACCTGCTCGGCGACCAGGGTGAACGGCGCGTTGCACCGAGGGCAGCGTGGCGATGTGGGACGAGCGCGAGCCATTCCTTCTTCCTACCATTCCACCCCCCATGCGCCCACCCCGGCCACCTGGAAGGCGTCAGCGTGGCTCGGTAGCGTGAGGCCCATGCTCCCAGCCCATGCCCTCGTGTCCTCCGTCCTGGCGCTGTTCTCCTCGGATGTCTTCTCGTTGCACGCGGACCGCTGTGTCGCGCCCGAGCCTGCGGCCGCGCTGCGCGTGGCCAGCTTCACGCCCTCGGATTGCTCCCTGGCGCAGACCGTGCCCGGGCCGCTGTGGCAGCCCACCACGGTGCGGCGCATCCCGGTGGTGGTGCACCTCATCTCGGATGCGGCGTGCGCGAACGGCAACATCTCGGACGCGCTGGTGCACAGTCAAATCACGGTCCTCAACGAGGACTTCCGCGCGCTGACAGGGACGCCGGGGGCCGCGGGCGTGGACAGCAAGCTGGAGTTCTTCCTCGCCACCGAGGACCCCGCGGGCAACCCGACGACGGGCATCCAGCGCTATTGCAACACGACCTGGTACCAGGACCAGGGCAGCTACTGGAACACCATTGCGTGGGACCCGACGCGCTACCTGAACCTCTACACGAACAGCGCGGGCGGCTCGCGCGGGTATGTGCCCTTCCTCCCCGCGGACCCCTCGGGCGCGGTGGGGCAGCCGCAGGACCGGGTGGTCATCAACTGGCTGGCCTTCGGCCGCGTGGGGCCCGTGGTGCCGTATCACCAGGGGAGGACCGTCACGCACGAGGTGGGCCACTACCTGGGCCTGTTCCACACGTACTACGAGGGTTGTGGCATCGCCACGGCGCCGGCTTGCTACACCACGGGCGACCGCATCTGTGACACGGCGCCCAACGTCACGTCCCACAAGGGCTGCCCCGTGGGGCTCACCAGCTGCGGCGGTGCGCCCGTGCCCGTGCAGAACTACATGGAGCTGACGGATGACGCGTGCATGACGGGCTTCACCGCGGAGCAGGTGCAGCGCATGCGGTGCACCCTGGCCTCGTACCGCTCCACGCTGGCGCAATAGGGTTGTGGTATCCCGGCGTGGCATGAACGACACCTCGCCAGCGCCCGGCTCCCTACTCATCACGGCCTTCAACGGACTCGTCGCGGCGTATGAGCGCGCCAGCGGCGACACGGTGTGGACCTTCGCCCTGCCCGGCAAGTCGGTGCCGGGCGTGCGGCCCCGGCCGACGTACGCGGAGCTGCGCGAGGGGCGCGTGTTCGTGTTCTCCGGCGGGGCCGAGGGGACGTTCACGAAGAGGGTCTTCCTGGAGGTCCACGCGCTCGACGCCGGGAGCGGGCGCCTGCTCTGGGCCCAGCGCGTGGACTCCGAGCAGTCGTCGACGTTCGCCGGCGGAACGATGCTCGTCGAGCAGGGGCAGGTCATCGTCTCGCACCGGGAGACCCTGACGGCGTTCGACGCGGACTCCGGCGAGCTCCAGTGGAGCCGCGTCAGCGAGCATGGCGGCGGCGGGCTGCATTCGCCCCTGCTGCAGCTGGTCGTCGAGGGCGCGCGGGGGCGGCTCTTGACCTGAGCCCCCGGCGCTTTCGACCTGGCTACTTCTTCAGCTCGACCACCGGCGCGAAGCCGCCGTAGATCATCCGCGCGCCGTCGAACGGCATCGGGTTCTTCTCCGGGCTCATGTCGGGGTCTTCCATCATCTTCGCCATGCCGGCGTCGCGCGTGGCCTTGTCGGGCCACTCGACCCAGGAGAAGACCACCGTCTCGTCGTCCTTGGCCTGCACGGCCCGGCGGAAGTCGGTGAGCTTGCCGCTCGGCACGTCGTCCCCCCAACACTCGAGCACGCGCAGGGCCCCGTACTTGATGAAGACGGGGTCGCCCTTGCGGGCGTGGTCGATGAACTTCTCCTTGTTCGCGGTCGGCACGGCGATGACGAAACCATCGATGTAGGACATGGGAGCTCCTCCAGGTGCGAGAGGGTGCCGAAAAGGCGCCTTCAAATCGGCGACGAATATCCGCTGGGAAGATCGACACGGACCCCCAATCACGTCCAGCCCGGAATTTTCCTCGTCAGGGGCTCTCCGGGCGTTGACGTGTCCGCGCCGTCCATGACGTGTCAGCGCCCTGCGTCGTCCGCCCGAGGCGGCTGAAGCCTGACACGTCAATGCCTGCCCCCGCCGCGCCGCAAGTCCTTGAAGGCAGACGAAAGGCAGTCGTGAAATTGGTGGTGCAGGGATTGCACTGGATTTCCCTGAAATAGGGCGCGGTGCCCCATCCCCTGAGAGGCAGACATGTCGCGAGTGAATCCACCCCCGATGGACACGGGAATGGACGACGGGCTCCAGCTCGACGTCGCCATCATCGGTGCGGGCGTCTCCGGGCTCTACACGGGCTGGCGGCTGCTCGTCGGCGACCTCGCGGAGGGCGGCACGCGCCCATCCTCGGTGCACGTCTTCGAATTGAGCGAGCGATTGGGCGGCCGCATCGAGTCGGTCTTCCTGCCCGGCGTCTCCCTGGCGGCGGAGATTGGCGGCATGCGCTATCTGCAATCGCATGTCATCGTCAACTCGCTCATCTCGGAGGTCTTCTCCCAGGAGCTGACGCCCCAGGACTTCCCCCTGGGCGACGACAAGCACCACTACCGCTACCTGCGCGGCCAGCGCTTCAAGGCCGACGAGTGGGCGAACGCCCAGGCGGAACGCCGCACGTTCAAGACGCGCTACTTCCTGCCCGACGACGTGGTGGGATTCGACTCGGACCAGCTCTTCAACAAGGTCATCTACGACGTCCTCACGGCCGACCCCTGGTTCCAGGAGCGCTACGCGAACCAGGTGAAGTTCACCGCGCCCTACGACTACTCCTTCGAGCTCACCGCCCGGGACTGGGACGACATCAAACCCAACCTGACCTACCGCAAGCCGGGGCCCTATCAGGGCAAGAAGGTCAATGATCTGGGCTTCTGGAACCTCCTCAAGGACCAGGTGGGCCAGGAGGCCTACGAGTTCCTGGCCGTGGCCGGCGGCTACTACTCCAACACCATCAACTGGAACGCCGCGGAGGCCTTTCCGTACCTCGTGGGCGACTTCTCCCTGGCGAGCGTGGAATACCAGACGCTGAACGGCGGCTATGACCAGCTGGGCAACACGCTCGCCCAGCGCTTCGTCGCCCAGGACCCGAGCGGCAAGCGCGCCCACCTCTGGGGACAGAACGGCCTGACGGCGCTCACCGCCGCGCCGGAGGGCAGCCCGTACCGGTATGTCCTCACCCTGAACAACGTCCAGAGCGGCAAGTCGTGGACGGTGTATGCCAATGCCGTGGTGCTCGCGATGCCCCGCCGCGCGCTGGAGCTGATTGGCGCGGACCGGTTCTTCACCAGGCCCCAGGTGAGCGCGCAGGTGCGCAAGAACCTGGACGCCGTCATCTCCGAGCCGTCCTTCAAGCTGCTGATGGGCTTCGAGTCCCCCTGGTGGAACCAGGAGTTCCAGGCCGTGGCGGGCGAGTCCATCACCGACCTGCCCATGCGGCAGTGCTACTACTTCGGCACCGACCCTGTGAACAGCCACTCCATCCTGCTCGCCAGCTACAACGACATGCGGACCACGCCCTTCTGGTCCGCGCTGATGGACTCGCCCCACCAGCGGCTCGAGCGCTTCAAGCCCCGGCCCACGGCCCTGGCCTCACGCGAGGCGCTGGCCCAGGTGGAGGACCTGCAGGCCCCGGCGGTGATGGTGGCGGAGGCCGTGAGCCAGCTCCAGGAGCTGCACGGGCCCGCGAACCCCGTCCCCCAGCCGTACGTCTCCTACTTCCGCAACTGGACGGAGGACCCCTATGGCGGCGGCTATCACGCGTGGCGCGCCGGGGTGAGCGTGCGGGACGTGATGCCCTTCATGCGCCGGCCGGACCCGGACGAGCACCTCCACATCTGCGGCGAGGCCTACTCGGACCAGCAGGGCTGGGTGGAGGGCGCCTTCTGCGAGGCGGAGAAGATGCTCCAGGCGCACTTCGGGCTCGCGTGGCCCGCCTGGTTGGACAGCCAGTACTACCTCGGCTGGTAACGACAGACACCCTCCTTCGAAACGAAAGCAGACGAAGACATGGACTCCTATGACGTGGTCGTCGTGGGCGCGGGCGCCATCGGTCTGTCCGCGGCCTGGTGGTGCTCGAAGGCCGGCAAGAAGGTCCTGCTGTTGGACCAGTTCGACTTCGACAACGACTTCTTCTCCTCGAAGGGCGAGTCGCGCTTCTTCCGGGTGATGTACTCGGACCCGCACCTGTCCCTGCTCGCGCAGTCCGCCTATCCGCTCTGGCGGGAGCTGGAGTCGGACAGCGGCCTGAACGGCATCCTCAACGACACCTCGCTCCTGTTCTTCGGCCCGCCCAGCGGCGTGGACACGCCCGAAGGGGACTTGAAGGACTCCGAGGCCGTCCTGGAGGAGCAGGGCCTGCCCTTCCAGCGCCTCACCGCGGCGGACTTCCCGGAGCGCTTTTCCGTGCTCCAGGGCCTGAGCGACGACGTGGTGGGCCTGGTGCAGCCCCAGGCGGGTGTCATCGCGGCGGACCGGGCGCTCCGCGCGCTCGCCGACCAGTGCCGCGAGCGGGGCGTGGACATGATTCCGCGCCGGACGGTCAGCCGCATCCAGGACGCGCCCGGCCAGGTCACCGTCACCACCGCGCAGGGGACGTACACCGGCAAGAAGCTCATCCTGGTGCCGTCCGCGTGGACCAACGGCGTGCTCGACAGCCTGAACATCCAGCTCGCGCTCGAAATCTGGAGCATGACGTATGCCTATTTCGAGGTGTCCCCGTCCCAGTACACGTATCCGCTCTGGTTCTACTTCGGCGCGCCGAAGTTCCCCGGGGACGACACGACGACGTACTACGGGCTGCCGCCGCTGTTGACGCCCGGCCGCATCAAGGTGGGCACCGACTTCACCTTCCTGAAGTCCCCGCTGCCGCCCACCTCGCCACCCCAGGCGGACCCGCGCATGGTGGACCTGCTCAACACCTTCATGCGCGAGCACTTCCGGGGGCTGCAGTCCCTGGCGGTGGACCCGGTGGGCTGTCTCTACACGATGACGCCCGACCTGAACTTCGTGCTGGATGTCCTCCCCGGGCACCCGGACGTGCTGCTGTTCACCGGTGACACGGGGCAGGCGTTCAAGTTCGCGCCGCTGCTCGGCCGAATCCTGTCGGAGCTCGCGCTCACGGGCGTCACCCGCACCAACATCCAGCCCTTCTCCATCCAGCGGCCCGGAATCCTCCGGCCCCGCTGAGCACTCCACCCCGAAAGCACCCAGAGGTCGTCATGGCAGATACCGAGAACACCGCCAATGTCTTGATTGTCGTGGACGCGGAGAACCTCTACCTGGACTACCAGGGGAAGTTCAGCACGGACTCCAACCACCCCGTGGACCTGGGGGAGCCCACCCCGTACGTCTACATGTTCATCCGCTACGACGAGATGCTGTCGGGTCAGGCCACGGATGACCTGAACATCGTCGTCAACACCAACAACAACATCCGGTGGCGAATCACCTCGCTGACGGGCAACACGCGCTTCAGCGTCGCGCTCAACGGGTGTGACATCCTCCGGGGAGAGGGCTGCATCACGCCGCCCTTCCTCATCGAGCCCACGGTGACGGTGCCCCTGCCGTCGGTGCACGGCACCCAGGTCACGGTGGACTCGAAGCAGACGTACAAGGATGCCTACTTCCAGGCGACGGCGGTGAACCCGACGACGACGCCCGTGGTCTACACCTTCACGTTCGCCCTGGCGAACAACGACGGGAACATCCTGAGCTACTTCTCCTGGGACCCGAAGATCACCATCACCGCCTGACGCGCGGCGCGCGGGTGGATGTCTGGATTTGTCTCGACTCGAACTGGAAGGAACAGGTGCGTCATGGCGCAGGATGATGGCTTCATCGATGTTCTCACCGTGGTGGATGTGGACAAGGTGCTGAAGGTGCATGGCCCCAATGGCTCCGCGGACGAGCCGGGGGTGCCCATCTCGGACTGTGTGTACATGCTGGTGCGCAAGGACGACGCGGTGGGCATGGAGGCGATTCCCGAGCTGACCGTCGCCGCGAAGACCAGCGACACGCTGCGCTGGCGGATGGCGTCGCTGACGCTCAACACCCAGTACTCGGCGGTGCTCTACAAGATGCGCGTCTCCGGCAATGCCCAGTGCATCTCTCCGCCCCAGCCCCTGGTGTCCCATATCAAGGTGCCGGTCCCCGAGGTCGCGGGGGGACAGGTGGATGGCTACAACACCCAGCCCTACGTGGACTTCTATTTCCAGTCCACCGCGCTGCAGCCCACCGCGTCGCTGACGGACCAGAAGGTGACCTACCAGCTCTACGTCCAGGTGACGGACAACCAGGGCAACAAAGTGGGGACGTACTCGTGGGACCCGTACATCACCATCACCACCTGAGCCACGCCGCTCGACACACAGGAGATTCGTCATGAGTGACAAGATTCCCCCGCGCGTCACGGCCGCGCTCCCGGGCAGCGGCTGTCCGTTCCACCGGGGCACCGGGGCGGCCATGTTGTCCAAGGCGCCGTCCGGCAACCTGGTGCGCCCCCACGGCGTCGTGGGCCCGGCTGTCTCCAGCAAGTCCGCGCAATCCCTCACCGGCGACAACGGCCCCGTCGTCTCCGACTTCTTCCGCATGTTCCCGGACCTGCGTCCCTCCGTCTTCAACGTGGAGGACCTCCGCGCCCTCACGCTGCCGGGCGGGCCCATGGACGATGACCGGCTGGGCCCGAGCGTGCCGCAGGACAACCCCACCATCCCCGCGGGCTACACGTTCCTGGGCCAGTTCCTGGACCATGACCTGACGTTCGACGTGTTCTCGGACATCAACAGCCGGGGCACCCAGCCGAACCAGACGCGGGACGCCATCACCCCGACGTTGGACCTGGGCAACATCTACGGCCGGGGGCCGGTGCAGGACGCCTTCCTGTTCGACGCGAAGGACGGCGCCACGCTGCTGTTCGGGCGGCAGGACAACCCGGACGGGGACGTGCTGCGCAACGTCCAGGGCACGGCCATCATCGGAGACCCGCGCAACGACGACAACATGTTCGTCAATCAGCTGCACCTGGCCTTCATCAAGTTCCACAACCAGGTGGTCAAGGACCTGTCGGGCTCGTTCTCCGGGGGCGCGCTCTTCACCGAGGCCTCGAAGCGGGTGCGCTGGCACTACCAATGGATTGTCTACCATGACTTCGTGCGCCGCTTCGTCGGCGACGAGCTCTACGGCAAGCTGGTGAACCAGGGGCCGCAGTACTTCCCGCCCAACCTCCAGCAGATTCCCATCGAGTTCTCCGCCGCCGCCTACCGCATGGGGCACGCGACGATTCGGGAGACGTACACCGTCAACTCGAGCTACTCGAACGTGCAGATCTTCGACCTGCACCAGCCCGGGACGTTCCTCAGCCCCGAGAAGCGCGTGGACTGGAAGAACTTCTTCAACCTGGGCTCCGGCGTCACCCCGCAGGGGGCGAAGCTGTTCGACACGTACCTGGCCTCGGAGCTGTTGAACCTGCCGGAGGCCCTCATCCCCGGCTTCGACCATCCGCAGTACCAGGGCAAGCCGGACCCGCTGTACCTGTCGCTCGCGGGGCGCAACCTGCTGCGCCAGAACGAGTTCACCCTGCCGGCCGGCCAGACGGTCGCCGAGGCGCTGGGGACGACCCGCTACGCCAACTCGCAGCTCGGCCTGCCGCAGGGGTGGGGGAGCACGGTGGCGCCGCTCTGGTACTACATCCTCAAGGAGGCGAACCTCGCCAACCAGGGCCGCTTCCTCGGGCCGGTGGGCGGACGCATCGTCGGGGAGACGTTCTTCAGCGTCCTGCTCAACGACCCCACGTCCTTCCTCCAGAACAAGGGCTGGAAGCCCACCTACGGCTCGGGCGGGGACTTCACCATCGCGGACCTGCTGCGCATCGCGGACGCGTACAAGAAGTCCTGAGCCGCGCACGTCCAGGAGGGGCCGCAGGGGAGCTCGTGTCCGTCCCCTGCGGCCCGGAGTGTCCCCGGAGTCACACGGGACGTGTATCGATTTGTAGATGCAATCAAGTTGCGATATTGCGGGTGGCTCCGTTATGGGAGTCTCCATGCTTGAAGCGAGGAACCTGTCCAAGCGCTACGGCGCGCACCCGGCGCTCGAGGGGCTGGACCTGTCCATCCAGGCGGGTGAGGTGTTCTGCCTGCTGGGGGCGAACGGCGCGGGCAAGACGACGACGCTGAACCTCTTCCTGGGCTTCATCGAGCCCACGGGCGGGGAGGCGCGCGTCGCGGGGCTGGAGGTGCGTCACCACGAGGCCCAGGTGCGCGGGCTGCTCGCCTACGTGCCGGAGCTGGTGATGCTCTACCCCCGGCTGACGGGGCGGGAGAACCTGGCCTGCTTCAACACGCTGGCGGGACGGCCGGCGCTGTCCACGCTGGAGTCCACGGACTGGCTCGCCCGCGCGGGGCTGCAGCCGGAGGCGATGGACGTGCCCGTGGGGCGCTATTCCAAGGGCATGCGGCAGAAGGTGGGCATCGCCATCGCGCTGGCCAAGGGGGCGAAGGCGTTGCTCCTGGACGAGCCGACGTCGGGCCTGGACCCGCTGGCCTCCAACGAGCTGTCGGAGCTGCTCCTGCGCTTGAGCGGCGAGGGGATGGCGGTGCTGATGGCGACGCATGACCTGTTCCGCGCGAAGGAGTCCGGCACGCGCGTGGGCATCATGAAGTCGGGCCGGCTGGTGGAGACGCGCGCCACGCGGGAATTGGGGCACGCGGAGCTGGAGCAGCTGTACCTGACGCACATGCGGGGCTGAGGACGCACGAATGATTCGGGCCATCGCACGCAAGGAATGGGTGGAGCTGTCGCGGGACGGGCGCTTCCGGACCGCGGGGATGTTGGTGGGGCTGCTGGCCGTCGTGGGGCTGGCGATGGGCGCGCTGCACGTGCGCGAGTCGCGCGCCGAGCGCGAGGCGGGCGCGCGGCTGACGCGTCAGCACTGGCTGGAGCAGGGGGAGAAGAACCCCCACTCGGCGGCGCACTACGGCGTCTGGGCCTTCAAGCCCGAGTCCGTCCTGGCCGCGTTCGACCGGGGCGTGGAGCCGTACCTGGGCGTGGCCGTCTACCTGGAGGCGCACAAGCGCAACCTTACCCAGCACCGCCCCGCGACGGACGCCACCGCCGTGGCCCGCTTCGGAGAGCTCACCGGCGCCGGAGTGCTCCAGCTCCTCCTGCCGCTGCTCATCATCCTGTTGACCTACTCCGCCTTCACGGCCGAGCGGGAGCAGGGCACCCTCCGCCTGTTGTTGAGCACCGGCGTGCGGCGTCACCAGCTCGTGCTGGGCAAGGCGCTGGGCGTGGGGCTGGCGCTGGCGGCGCTGCTGGTGCCGCTCGTCGTCGTGGGGCTGGGCCTGGTGGTGGGGCTGGGCGGGGGCCTGGATGTCTCGTGGGGAGACCTGCTGGGGCGCCTGTCGGTGTTGTCGCTGGGGTATGGGCTGTACCTGGCGGGCTTCGTGTTCCTGGGGCTGGCGGTGAGCGCGTGGGCGCGCACGTCGCGCGGCGCGCTGGTGGTGCTGCTGGCGGTGTGGATGCTCAACGCGCTGCTGGTGCCCCGGCTCGCGGCGGACGCGGCCCGGACGTGGGCGCCGGTGCCGACGGCGCAGGACTTCGCGCGCAGGCTCGCGGAGGACTACGAGAAGGGGCTGAGCGGGCATGACCCGGCGGACGCGCGGCAGGTGGCGCTGGAGCGCGAGACGCTGGCTCGCTACGGGGTGGACTCGGTGGAGGCGCTCCCCGTGAACTTCCGGGGCATCGCGCTCCAGGCGGGTGAGGAGTACAGCAGCAAGGTGGCGGCGGTACGCTTCGGGGAGCTGCGGGAACAGTATGCGTCGCAGGAGCGCCTGCACCGTGCCTTCGCCCCGCTGTCGCCCATGCTCGCGCTCCGGCAGGTGTCGGCGTCGCTCGCGCGCACGGACCTGTCCGCGCACCTGCGCTTCACCGAGCAGGCGGAGGAGTACCGGCAGGCGCTGGTGAAGCGGATGAACGACGACGTGGCGTTCCGCTCGAAGCACGGCGACGCCAGCTACAAGGCGGACGCGTCCTTGTGGCGGCAGGTGCCGGAGCTGCGCCTGGAGGGGGAGCGACTGACGGATGCGCTTTCGTCCCAGGTTCCGGGGCTGCTGTTGCTCGGGCTCTGGTTGTCGTGGACCACGGCGTTCGCCCTGCGCGCCGGCGCACGCCTGAGCGCGCTGTGAGGCACGAGCCCATGAACATGTCCCTGCTCCGACACGAGTGGTTCCTGCTTCGCAAGGACCGGATGCTCCTCTTCGCCGCCGCGCTCCTGCTCGGGCTGATGGCGTTGGGCCTCTACAACGGCTGGCGCTTCACCCAGGACCTGCGCGCCCATCAACAAGCGCTGCTCACCCAGGAGGCCCTGCGACGCGACCAGCTCGCGGCCCAGGCCGAGGCGCTGCGTCAGGGGCAGGGGACCGCGCCCCCCGCCTGGAAGAGCCCCACGATGCCGGTGCCGGTGGGCAACTTCCTCGTCCAGCCCGAGGCGCTCCTGCCTCCGGGGCCGCTGAGCGTCTTCACGGTGGGCCAGATGGACCTGCTGCCGTCGTCCTACCAGGTGTCACTGCAGGGCCGCCTCACGGACTTCGCGCGCGAGACGCTGGAGCACCCGGCGCACCTGGCCACCGGGACGCTGGATGTGTCGTTCGTGCTGCTCTACCTGCTGCCCTTGTTCGCGCTCGCGTTCTCGTTCGACCTGGTGTCGCGGGAGCGCGAGGACGGCACGCTCCGGTTGGTGCTGGTGCAGGCCACGGGGCTTCGGGGCTGGGCGCTGCGCAGGCTCGCCGTTCGCGCGGCGGTGCTCCTGGGCCTGTGCGTGCTCGCGGGCCTCGCGGGGCATGTGCTGACGGGAGGAGGCGGCGGGCTGCCGAGGCTCCTGGGGTGGCTGGCGTTGGTGGTGGGCTATGGGGCGTTCTGGTTCTGTCTGGCGCTGGCGGTGAACGCGCGTGCCTTGAGCTCCGCCACGAATGCGCTGGTGCTGGTGGGCGTGTGGTTGCTGCTCGTGGTGGTGGTGCCCGCGGCGGCGCAGCTCGGCGTGAGCGCGCTGTACCCGGTGCCCTCGCGCGTGGCGTTGGTGGGGGCGACCCGCGACGCCTCGCTGGATGCGCAGCGGCGCGGCAGCGAGGTGCTGTCCGCCTACTTCGAGGACCATCCGGAGCTGGCGCCGAAGGGGACCCGGACGGAGGGCTACTGGCCCACCGCGCTGGCGGTGCAGGATGAGGCGGCCCGGGCCACCGCCCCCGTGGTCGCGGCCTTCCAGTCGCAGTTGGACGCGCAGCAGTCCGCGCTGGAGTTGCTGCGCTTCGTGTCCCCCGCGCTGGCCTTCCAGCAGGCGCTCCAGGACGTGGCGGGGACCGGGGGGGCGCGGCACGCGCACTTCCTGCGGCAGGTGGACCGCTTCCACGCTTCGTGGCGCGAGGCCCTGCTGCCGCGCGTCTTCGCGGGAGACACGCTGGGCGCGGCGGACCATGCGCGACTGCCGCGCTTCGCCTATGTCGAGCAGCCCGGTGCCGACGTCGTCCCGCGGGTGGCACTGGGGTTCCTCGCGCTCGCGTGGCCCACGTTGCTGGCCCTGGGGTTGGGGCTGCTGTGGCTGGGCCGTCCCCGGTTGTCGTGAGCGAAGGGGCGCTTCAGCGTCGCGCCTTGTGCTGGCCCGCGTTGGTGGCGTCCGCGCGCAGGCACATCACCGAGTAGAGGTTCATCGTGTAGAGGTTGTTCTCCGGCGCCAGGTCGGAGGCCTTTTGGAACAGGGCCGTGGCGCGCTCGTAGTCCCGGTGGTGGTTCAGCAGAATCATCCCCAGGCGGTTGTAGAGCGGCGCGGGGTGGGGGAGCAGGCCGATGCCTCGCTCCAGCAGCTCGATGGCCTCCGCCCACCGTCCCGCCTGCTCCAGCCGGATGACGCGCTGGAGGACATCCTCGTTGGCGTCTTCGACGAAGGGCTTGGGCACCGCGCGTCCGGCCTGCGTCGCCTGTGGGACGGGCGGAGGCGTCGGCTCGGCCGGGACGGAGGCCGCGCGGGCTGTCGGCGCGGGGGGCTCGTAGAGCCGGGTGACGCCCCGCTCGCCCAGCGATGCGAAGAGCGCGCGCAGCTCCACCTCCGCGAGCTGGGTGATGAGCGACAGGTCCGACAGCGACGTTTGCCCGTCGACGAGGGAGAGCACATACGCCTCGAAGGGGCTGAGCCGCAGGTTCGTCACGCTCAGGCCACCCACCAGGAACGGCCGGGCCTGTGAGCCCTCCTGGGCCGCGTCGAACGGCGCCACCCGCGTGGTCTCCGACTGCGGAGCGCGCGGGGTGCCCGAGGTGCCCTGTCGCTCGGGCTGCGTCAGGAGCGCGCGGACGAGGGAGACGTTGTCGCGGGGCGGCAGGTCCTCGACGTGGCGCACCAGCAGCAGCTCACAGCGGGGGCACTGGAAGTCCTTGGGGAGCGTGGGCGCGCCGCAGTGGGGGCAGGCCTCGTCCTCCGGCGGGTGCTCGAAGGCGTCCGCCACCGCGTAGTAGTGCTTGCGGATGGCCGCGCGGATGGACCTGCGCACCGCGATGAAGGGCAGCACCTGCGTGACGCCCACGGTGCGGACAATCTCCTCCAGCGCGCGCTGGCGCTGCGGCTCCGCGATGGCCACGTAGAGAACGCCTTGCGCCAGTCGCAGGGGCATGAAGTCGAAGCCCTCCGCCAGGCGCACGGGGACCTTCTCCAGCAGGGCGGGGTCCACCTTCGCCAGGCTCAGCTTCTCGGTGGAGACGAAGCGCGTCGAGAGCGTCTGCGCCAGCAGCCTCAGCACCGGCGTCTCGTCCACGCCCAGCCGCACCAGGCATTCACCCAGCTTCTGGCCCGTCTCCTGTTGATGCGCGAGCGCTCGCGACAACAGCTCCGGCGTCAACACGCCTTCCAGCACCAGCCGCTCGCCGAGTCTCCGCGTCATGCGGCGGATTCAAGGACGGCATCCCTCGTCCCGTCCACCTCGGAGAAGGTCTTGTCGTCGGACCGCCGGGGGAGGCGGCCTTCCTGAATCGTGACTCAGGTCTCACCCGAGAGGCTTCCTATGATTCCGCGCGCTTATGGGCTGCGGACCGGGAGGCACCTGGGCGGGGCCGAGGGGACTCGCCTCCAAGGGGCGTCGTCCACCGCCGGAATCGAGGCGCTCACCGATGCCGGGCGGCGCTTCGCAGATGTGCGGCACATGGGGGAGCGGGTTCCGGAATCCTCCGCGCATGCGACCTTCCCGTTCCCTCCTGCTGTGGGTGGCCCTCGTCTCGTGGGGTCTGGTGGTTCCCGTTGCCCGCGCCCAATCGGTGCGAGAGACGCGGGCCCAGCGTCACGCCCGCATCGATGCGCTCTTCGCCACCTGGCGTGGCAAGGCGTCGCCCGGTTGTGGCGTGGGCGTCTCGCGCGACGGCGTGCGCGACTACGTGAAGGGCCATGGCCTGGCGAACCTGGAGTTCGGTGTGCCGCTCACGCCTCGCTCCTCGTTCAACCTGGCGTCCATCACCAAGCAGTTCGTCGCGTTCTCCATCGGCTTGTTGGCGCAGGAGGGGAAGCTGTCGCTGGATGATGATGTGCGCAAGCACGTGCCGGAGCTGCCCGACCACGGCAAGCGCATCACCGTCGCGCACCTGATGCACCACATCAACGGGCTGCGCGAACAGGGGCAGCTGCTCTCCCTGGCGGGATGGCGCGGCGAGGACCTGTACACCGAGGAGGATGTCCTCTGGGTCCAGTCGCGGCAGCGCGGGGTGAACTTCGCTGCGGGCGAGGAGGTTCTCTATGGCAATGCCGCGTACTCGCTGCTGGGCATCATCGTGCGGCGCGTGTCCGGCAAGTCGCTGCGGGCGTTCGCCGACGAGCGCATCTTCAAGCCGCTCGGCATGGTGGACACCTCGTTCCGGGATGACCTGGCGCCGCCCATCCCCCAGCGCGTGACAGGGTACATGCCCCGCGCGGAAGGGGGGTGGCGGTTGAGCTCGGCGGACCTCGGGTACAACGGCACGAGCGCGGTGTACTCGTCGGTGAACGACCTGCTGACGTGGCAGCAGAACCTGCTCGATGGCCGCCTGGGTGGGACGGCGCTGCGGGACCTGCTCCAGACCTCGGGTCGATTGAACGACGGCCGGGAGACGGGCTACGGCGGCGGGCTGCGGCTGGGGGCGTATCGGGGCCTGCGCACGGTGACCCATGATGGGTACGTGGCGGGCTTCCGCACGGAGAGCATCCTCTTCCCCGAGCAGAAGCTGGCCATCACCGTGTTGTGCAACGACGGGAAGATCGACCCGACGGTGCTCGCGCGGAAGGTGGCCGAGGTGTACCTGGGCAACCTCCTGAAGGACACGACTCCGCCCGCCGTGGTGGTGCCCGCGGAGGAGCTGGCGGCGCTGGCCGGCAACTACTGGAGCCCCCAGACGGACGAGGTGGTGCGGCTGGAGGTGAAGGACGGCGCGCTGCGCGAGGTGGGCGCCACCGCGGCGCTGACTCCCATCGGCCAGGGGGCGTTCCGGCCGGCCGAGCCGACGCCCGGGGTCTGGCGCTTCAACGCGTCGGCGGCGCCGGGTGCGACCGCGCTGGGCATCCAGGACTTCTGGCCGACGACGCGAGAGTTCGTCCGGGTGCGCGAGCCGATGCCCACGGTGGGCGAGCTGGAGGCCCTGGTCGGGCAGTACCGCAGCGACGAGGTGGACATGACGTACACGGTGCGGCTCGTCGACGGGAAGCTGGCGCTGAGCTGGTTCCGTCGCGACGACCTCCTGCTCGAGCCCGTGGGGGGCAACCGCTTCGTGAGCTCGTTCGGCGCGGTGTCCTTCACGAAGGGGTCGTCAGGTGGCGTCGATGGCATGTTGGTGAGCAGCCGGCGCCTACGTCGCTTCCGTGCCGAACGCGTGTCGCGGGGCGCTCCTGTGCCCTCCGCGGGCACCAGCGCTCCCGGTCCTCGCTGACGCGTCGCGCGGGCATGTATTTGATTGCATGGGAATCGTACAGCGCGCTGCTGGCTTCCCCGGGAAATGCACAGCCGACGATGACCAGGATTCACCAGGGCTTCGTATCTCTCTCGGCGACCTCCGCCGATGTTCCTTCCAGGAGAGAGAGAATGTTTGGAGCCGTGCGAATTTCCAAGCTCGTGACATCCCTTGCAGCCGCCATCGTCGCACTGGTCTCGGCCCCCGCCCTCGCGGGGATTGTCTTCTTCGACACGACGGCCGCCGACAGAAGCGCGGGGGGATATCCCATCACGAATCGTAACGACGTGGGCTGGGCCTACGCGAACCGCAGCGCCGAGCGGGTGTGTGCCAACTATGGCTATGCGCGAGGCATGTATACCGGAGAGCAGTCGGGTGAGCTGATGGGCATCCATTGCTTCACCTCCGACATGGTGACCTGGCAGGACCTCCCTGGCTCGGATGCGAGGGCGTGGGCTCTGTGGCAGGGCAGCTCCACCTCGCTCGATTCGCAGGCGGCGTACAACGCGGGCGCCATCGCCGACAGGGAGTGTGGCTCTGTCTACAACACGGGGTTCTTCACGGGCTTCCAGAACACGTCGGCGGACCTGATGGGATTGGTCTGCATCCCGAGCACCCACGTGGCGCCTCGCGGAGTCGACACCGATGACCCCCGGTTTCCGTTCCTCAGCGGCATGAACCCGCCGTTCACCTCGTGGTGGCAGTTGCGCTCGTCCGTCAACCGGGTCTGCCAGTACTTCGGCTACACCACGGGCACGATGAACCTCTACGCCAACACGGGGGTCCCGTTCGTGCTGAACCTCGGACTCCAGTGCATCTATTGAGTCGAGAGGACCTCCTCGGCTCGGATTGAAGTCGCGGAGGGGCCCGTGCGTGAACTGGCCCTCCCTGACTTCGTCCTTTCTCCTGCTCGCGGATGCGGGCGGGGGAAGAGGCTACAGGCGCGTGGGAGCCCAGATGGCGCTGTGGGGCTCCGGCGCGTCCGCGGCGACCTCCGCGGTGTAGAAGTAGGCGGCGACCGCGGCGCGACCTCGTCCCTCGGGACAGTCCAGTGGGGTGGGGTGGCCGTGCCAGTGGTCATCGCCATGGGCCATGACCACCAGCCGGTCGAGCACCGGTGAGATTCGCGTCTCGCATCGCGTGAGGTCGGCGTTCCATAGCTCCAGGTCGCCGCCCCAGGCAGGCTGCCAGTCCGGGTTCAGGTAGTAGAGGACGGTCAGTCGACGGGTGAGGGCTCGGAAGCGGTCGCGGTTGAAGTCGGCGTGCAACGCCAGGTGTCCGCCGCGCAGCGTGAGGTGCAGGCCGGCGCCCCGGAAGTGCGGGTCCGGGATGAGCCCCTGCACGCCGGTGACGGTCTCCAGGAAGTCGATGAACGACATGCCGGAGAACTCCGAGAGCAGGTGCCGGAGCGGGCCGGGGACGTCCTCGAACGCCTTGCGTTGGAGTTGTCCCAGGCGGGCCGCCTGCTCCACGTGGTCCCTGCGCTTCCACTGCGCGTCGTTCGCCCCCGGGAAGACCGAAGCCAGCTCGGACGCCAACCGCGTTCCGAGGAAGCCGTCGATGACGACGTGGGGATGGGGCTTCGCGACGCCGTAGCGGTCGCGATGGGCCAGCGCCACCGCCCGCAGCGCCGTGCGGTCGAGAAAGAAGCTCGGCCCCCTGAGCGGGCCTTCTTCGAGGGTTGCGACTGTCACCCGTCCTCCTCCGCCCGAGCAGGTCGGGCACGGCGCATCCCTACATCGCCGCCTCGCGAAATCCCACGCCGGCGGCACGCTCCTTCCTTCAACGCTCGACGCGTCGCCAGCGCCTGCCTGTGTGGCTCCCGGTGCGGTTGGGGAGCGAATTCCTGGAGATTTTGAACGCGTTCAATTATGAACCTGTTCAATATGTCCCTGAGGGAGCGAGCCAAGAGCGAGAAGTGGGAGCGCATCCGGGCAGCGGCGAAGCGGCTGTTCGCGGAGCGTGGCTATGAGGGGACGACCGTGCGCGCCATCGCCGAGGCGGCGGGCGTCGCGACGGGCACGGTGCTGGTGTACGGCGAGACGAAGGACGCGCTGCTGCACGAGCTGTGGCGCGCGGAGGCGATGCCGCTCGTGGAGCGGGCGGTGACGTCGCTGCCGGGGGAGGGGCTTTTCGTGGACCGGTGCATGCACCTGTTCTCGCCGCTGTTGACCCACTACGCGTCGCAGCCGGAGCTGGCGCGGGTGGTGGTGAAGGAGCTGCCATGGCTCACGGGCGCCGCCGAGGAACTGCATCGCCCGGCGCTGGCGAGGCTGGTGGGGGCGCTGGCATCGGTCGTGTCCGACGCGAAGTCGCGAGGTGAGCTGCGAGCGGAGGTGGACGGCGAGCGGGCGGCGGAGCTGGTCTTCGGCGTCTATTACGCGGCGGTGATGCGGATGCTCGTGCCGATGGCGGGCTCCACGGTGGCCACGGCGCGAACACGCCTGCGGCGTGATTTGGAGATGCTGCTCGTGGGGTTGGGTTCGAGGAGGTCATCGTGAAGGTCCTCGTGGTGGGTGGAGGAATCGGTGGGCTCGCGCTGGGGGCCGCGTTGGCGAGGCGGGGTGTGGTGGCGGAGCTCGTCGAGCGGCGGCCCTCCTATGGGGACGAGGGGGCGGGCATCGTGCTCGGTCCGAACGTGATGGCCGTGATGAAGGGGCTCGCGCTGCATGAGGCCGTCCTCGCCGTCGGGCATCCGGTGGGACTGGCGCGCATCACGGATGCATCGGGGCGTGTGCTCCAGCAGACGCCGTACTCCGTGCCGGGGCTGTCGCTACCTGCGACCACGCTTCATCGGAACAAGCTGCTCCAGGTCCTGCGCTCCGTGTCCCCCGCGCCTCGCCTGGGTGTGACGGTGGTGGGCTTGCGAAGTGGGGTGGATGGCGTGGACGTCGAGTTCTCCGATGGAACAGGGGGACGCTACGACGTCGTGGTCGGCGCCGATGGAATCCGTTCCCTCGTGAGGGAGCACGTGTGTGGTGCCGAGGTGCACCCTCGCTACTCCGGTTACTCGTGCTGGCGCGGCGTGGTGGAGGGGCACTTCGAGGACGCGGTGGTGGAGATGTGGGGCACGGGCAGGCGCGTGGGTGTGGTGCCGCTGGGCGAGCGGAAGTCCTATGTCTTCCTCACGCTCAATGCCCCGCGTCGCGCGCCGGCTCCGTGGAGGGACCTGTCCGGCTTCCAGGCGTTGTATGCAGGCTTCGCGGACCCGGCCCGCTCGGCGTTGGCGGCCTTCGGTGGGCTCGACGGGTTGCTTCACAACGACATCGAGGATTGTTCGGCGCCGCGGTGGTGGAAGCCTCGCGTCGTGTTGCTCGGTGACGCGGCCCACGCGGTGACGCCGAACCTGGGGCAGGGCGCGGGGCTGGCCATCGAGGACGCCGCGGCGCTCGCGCAGCTCCTGGTGACGATGGGCCCTACGGACGAGGCGCTGGCCCGGTATGAGCAACTCCGTCGGCCGCGTGCGGAGCGGATTCGCGACCGCTCGTGGATGATCGGGCGTGTTGCCCAATGGGAGAACGGCCTTGCGCGAAGTGTGCGCGACACGCTGATGCGGTGGACGCCGGAGTCGGTGGCCCGCTCGGAGCTCGAGAAGGTCGTTCGCGACATGCCCGGTGTTCCCGTGGGGTGAGGTGGAGTTGCACCGAAGCCTCCGTACCCGCCGGACTCCCGGCGCTGACGGCCGACGACGTCAGAACAGCGGGCGCCCCTCGGCCAGCCGCCGGCGCACGTCCCGCAGCTGACGGCGCAGCGGCGCCTCGCGTACTGCGGCGGGGGCCAGACGCATGAAACCCGCCAGCCGTCGGTTGAACTTCTTGAATGCCCGGACGTCGGCCTCCGTCCACGGTAGCTGCATCAGCGTGCGGAACTCCGGCCCCAGGTAGCCCGCGACCAGTCGCTGCCGAAGCCGCAGGACGGGCGCGGGGATGCGGCGGCCGAGGTACTCGAGTCGCACGATCCGGCAGAGGTAGTCGCGCGTGCGCTCGTCCATCGTGAGCCCCGAGATCTCCGCCTGCCAGTACGCCTCGAAGTCGTCGCGGGTCGGCGGCCACGATTCGGGCGGCATCTGCAGGGTCGTGCCGAACACGCTCCCCTGCTGGTAGAACCGCTCCCGGAACTCGCCCTGAAGCGGGCCGTGCACGCGCTGGTACGCGTCCTCCGCGCCGACGTACAGGCACGCCGTCACCCAGCGCTGGTGCGCGGGGTCGAACGCGTTGTAGCCGACTGGATGCCCGGGCTCGGAGCGGACGCGCGCGTGGGAGACGTTCGTCGCCCGGCGTATCGCGGCGCGCTCCTCCGCTCCGCCGAGCATCGTCACCGCGATGTACGCCAGCGTGGTGCGGGCCCGTCGCTTCGGGTTCTTGAAGAGGTTGCCCTCTTCGACCTTGCTCTCCATGACGCCGTAGGCGACGGCCGGCCGGGAGAGCTGCATGATCACGTTCGCCGTGCCGGCGGCGAGGATGAACCAGTTGGCCGCTTGTCGAAGTGCGTCGTTCTCCATGGCGTCCAGTTGCTGCCGTAGCTGCGTCTTCGTGGTCGAGCCTTCGGCCTCATCGCTCATGGTCATGAACGCACCTGGGTTCAGGGGGGAACCGCGATTCACAAGTCACGGCGCACGGGTCAGTCGCTGTTCGGCTCCACGAGCGTAGCCACGAACCGCGCGGTGCGCTTATTGGCAATTGGATGCAGTTCGGTCGCGCTCAGCCGGGTCATGGTCGCGAAGGCCGACGTGTCCGCCCAAGCTTGGCGGATCAGCCCCGCGAACTCGGTCGACGGCACGCGCAACCGGATGCCGTACACGAGCGCGAACTCTTCGATGACCGAGCCGACGCGATCCACCATGCCGCCTGCCACGCCAGAGAGGCCTCGGTCAGCCACAGGTCGCCCAATGAGAACGGCCTCGCGCGGAGCGTGCGCGACACGCAGATGCGGTGGACGACGGAGTCGGTGGCCCGCGCGGAGTTCGAGAAGGTTGTTCGCGACATGCCCGGTGTCCTCGTGGGTGAGGCGGCTGCATTTCGGCGACCAGTCGTTTGCCGAGCAGTATCCTCGAACCACACGGCGCCGGCTCGCGCCTACCCCTACTCATTCCATCGGAGACATTCGTGGGAATTCACTTCAAGAAAGTCGAAGGCAGCTCGGTCATCGTCCATATCGATGAAGGGTCGCACCCCACGATGGCCAGGGCCGTGAAGGTCGTCTCCGACAGGCTCGGTATCCCCGAAGTAGAGCTGACGGCCTCAACCGCATTCGGCGCCGCCAACTTCGCCGTCACCCTGCGTCCCGGCGCCGACCATCCGACCATCTATGTATTCGAACTTGAACTTGAAGGTCTGAAGAGTGAACTCGAAAGCAAGAACGAGGGCACGTAGACCATTCTGGTGGCTGGCCGACTTCGCGTACCGGCAGCAGCTTCCCATCTCGTTCCAGTGATGTTGGCGCAGTCGCACCCGTGGGGTGAGGCCGTCGATTCTCCGGCCCCACTCCACGAGCGTTGGGACTTGCCTCTCAGCAGCCCAGGTTGCCTCCAGGACTCACGCCGAGCAGGTTGGCGATGTCCTGATACTTCTGGATGCGGCTCTGCACCTGCCCCGGGTTTCCACCGTTGCACTCCAACGTGCCATTGATGGTGCGGATGGTCTCACCGAAGCCGGCCCCGTTCACCATGGCGCTGTGCGCAGTCATGCTTCCGGCACCCGTCTGGGTGGTCCAGAACCAGAAGGCGGAGCGCCACGAGGCGTTCGCGTCCTGGGCCAGCAGGTCGGGGTTCGTGTGCAGGGGCAGGTTCAGCGCCGCTCCGGCGGCGCAGTAGTTGCCGTTCCAGGACAACTGGATGGGCCCACGGCCGTAGTACTGCTTGCCCGCGACGCAGTTGCACCCCGGCGGGCCCCAGGTCCCACAGTAGGGGCCACGGGCGATCTCCTCGATGTAGACATAGTTCCCGGTCTCGTGCGCCGTGTTGGCGAAGAAGGCCGCCACCTCGCGCTTGCGCGTCTCCAGCGAGCCTGTATTGGCGAAGGCCGGGAAGGTGCTCGCGGCGGCGATGAGGCTGCTGTAGGTGTAGAAGGGGTTCCGGTTCGGGAACATGGCGTTGAACGTGGACTCGCTCAGGATGGCCGCCAGCCCCGTGCCGCCGCCTCCATCGACACGGTCGAACGTCCAGCGCTGGTTCGTTCGCTGCTCGTAGGGGTACTGCACCAGCTCCGTGCCGTTGGCCGTATTGCCCCAGTACACGTCGATGGCCATGTCCGTGTGGCGGGCGCGGATGCTGAACTCACTGCCCACCTCCTTCACGAAGCGGAACTGCTGGTTCGTTCCACCTCCGTAGCTCCACTGGTGGACGAGCGCGTTCGCCGCGACGCTGGCCTCCTTGATGTCGAGCGCCTTGTTGCTGTTCACGTTGATGATGCTGAAGTAGCCGCCGGACGTCGGCGTGACGACGAAGCGCTGTGCATTGGTTCCATTGCAATCCCATTGCTGCACCTTGGCGCCGTCCGCCGTGCTCGACGAGGCGACGTCGATGCACTTGTTGGTCATCACCGAGCGGATGACGTAGGTACCCGCGGTGATGGTGTCGACGATGGCGGCGCTCTCCACCTGGCCCACCGGGTCGAGGTCCGCGGACGCTGGCTCGGCGCGCTCACAGCCTCCCAGAACGCTCAGGCCCCCACAGATTCCCAGCAACGCCAGACTGCGTGAAGCAAGATGGCCAGACATGATGGTGCTCCTTGTGGTCGACGGTTTCTCGGGCGCTCCACGCCAAGGGAGAGCGGAGGCGCTGGCTCCGGATGGCCGGGCCGCCAACATCATGCATAGAGCAGTAAAACATGATTAAGCTAATTAAGCCGATGGGCGGGGAGCGTTGACCAGCAGACGCGCTGTGGCGGCGCAGGTCGACTGATGAGCAATGCAAATGTCCTGGGGTCGCAAGCCACTTCGTGAGCGTTCACCGCTTCCTGCTGCAGCCGCGCGATGAGGTCACCGGGCACGAGATGGCTTCCATGCCATGGCGCCCAGTCCGGCCTGTCGATGTCGCCTTCGGCGTCGCGCGCCCGGAAGTCCGGTGGAGATGGAGACCTCGAGAACCCGAGACGTCGAGGAGGTGGCCGTGTCCTCCGAGGGCGGCTTCGAGACCTCGTGGGTCCTCCTTGTCCGAAACGCCCGGTGAAAATTCCGCGCGGCGCGACGCGACAATCCGCGCCCGGGTCCGTTCGAGGGTGACGGAAGCAAGTGTCACCTGATTGCAAATTCCAGCGGCTTCGCGGCCCTCACCGCGAGGCCCTGACTCGATTCGAGGACCCCTGTGAAAAGTCTTCAACGCATCTTCCTGCTCGCGGGAGCGCTGCTCCTGTGGAGCGGCTGCAGTGGTGAGTCACGCGATTCGGACCCGGATTCCACCGACGGCCGCTCGCAGAAGCTGGTGGACGGGGTCCTCACCCCGGGCACCCCCATCCCCTTCATCGCGGCTCCCGCGGGCGGGCAGCGGCTCTACACCCTGGACGTCCCGGCCCACCAGAGCGCGGTGACCTTCGCCACGACGGGAGGACCCGGCAACCTGGACATGAAGGTGGGCTTCGGCGCCGCGCCGACGGCCACCACGGGTGATTGCACGTCCGCGGGAGCCGACAGCGTGGAGCGCTGCACCGTGTCCGGCCGAGATGTCGCCGGGACCTGGTACGTGTTGCTCACCGCCACGAGCTCCTTCTCCAACGTGACGCTCACGGCCACCGTCTCCGCCTACGGCACGGGCACCAGCCCCGTGCGCGCGCTCACCAGCGGCCAGGCCGTGACGGCCGTGTCCGGCGTCGTGGGCGACTGGCTCATGTACTCGCTCCAGGTGCCCGCGGGACAGACGCGGCTGAGCGTGGCGCTCTCGGAAGGCACGGGCAACGCGGACCTCTACCTCCGGCATGGCTCCACGCCCGACCTCGCGACGTTCAACTGCCGCTCCAACACCTCCGGCAACACGGAGTCCTGCGAGGTGTCAGCCCCCCAGGCAGGGACCTGGTACGTCATGCTGCGCGGCTACACGGGCTTCAGCGGCGCGAAGCTCGTGGGCACGGTGGTGCCTCCCGTGACGGCGCTCATCAATGGCCAGCCGGTGACGAACCTCTCGGCGGCCAAGGACGCCATGCTCTTCTTCACGCTGGAGGTGCCCGCGCAGCAAGCCTCCCTGAAGGTCACGCTCTCGGGAGGCACCGGCGACGCGGACCTCTACGTCAAGCGGGGCGGGAACCCCTCGACGACCAGCTATGACTGCCGCTCATGGGCCACCGGCAACACGGAGACGTGCACGGTGACGGCCCCGGTGGCGGGGACGTACCACGTCATGGTGCGGGCCTACGCGGCGTTCAGTGTCGTCACGCTGCTCGCGCAGTCGGTGAGCCTGGAGCTGGCCGTTCCGCTGGTGAACGGTCAGGAGGTGTCCCGCCTCGACAGCGAAGCGGGCGGGCCGTTCCTGTTCCGACTGGACGTCCCGGAGTCCGTCGCCACGCTCTATTTCGAGGTGCCGTCCCTCTTCTTCGGCTCCTTCCTGATGACGGTGAAGTACGGCAGCCCGCCCGAGGGCACCGACTACGACTGCAGCCGGTCGAGCACCGGGAGCCGCTGCACCTTCGAGGAGCCTCGCGCCGGTGCCTGGTATGTCCGGGTGGCTCCGGAGTACCCGTATCGCAAGTTCGAGTACCTCTCGGTCCTGGGCCGCTACAAGGGCGTGGTCAGCAACACGGCGCTCACGAACCTCCAACCGGTGACGGGCGTGGGCGGCCACAGTGATGACCGCCTCTACTACACGCTGGAGGTCCCACCGGGCCAGGCGCGGCTGGCCATCTGGGCGCAGGGTGGGACGGGCTCGGGCTACGTGTCGGCGCGACGTGGCAGCCGGCCCGTGCACGACGGCGGCTATGCCTGCCGGAAGTCCCTGCCGGGCTCGTGTGTCATCGACGCGCCGGCGGCGGGCACGTGGCACTTCTGGGTGGAGCCGGGCGGCTACGGCGACTTCGCGGGCCACACGCTCACGGCCGGCTACACCAGCGTCGTGCCCGTCTCCACCGGAGAGCTGGTGCTCGACCAGCCCTCGGCACCGTTCTCCGGCATGCCGCTGGAGGACCGGCTGTTCACCCTCCAGGTGCCGCCCCACCAGGTGAAGCTCGAGTTCGCCCTGAGCAGCCCCACCCTGGACGTCATGGTGGATGCCCAGCCGGGCAGCCCGCCCCCCGCGACGGGCACCACGGGGTGCTTCATGCTCACGCCCTGTGTCATCGAGCGTCCCGCGGGTGGCACCTGGTACGTGCGCGTCCGCTCGCGCGCGGCCTTCACGGACCGCACGCTCACCGCGAAGGTGACCGCGCCGCTCCCCCTGTTCAACGGCGTCACCGTGAACGGCATCGCCGAGACCTTCCAAGGGACCTACTACCGCTTTGACGTACCGCCTGGGCGCACCGGCCTGACCTTCGTCACGCAGGGCTACAGCCAGGCGGACGCGAGCCTCTACGTCAAGCGCGGCGCCCTGCCGACGAACACGGACTACGACTGCGCCTCCACCCAGTCGTACTCGTCCTACGAGCGGTGTGACTACTTCGACCCCCAGGAGGGCCCCTGGTTCGTGCTCGTGCGCGTCACCAGCATGTGGCCGCCTCCGGGCTCGGGCTCCAACGCCTCCCTCGTGGCGAGGCACTCGGAGACGGGGCCCATCTCCTCCGTCGTCGCGGACACCGCGACGCCCGTGCCGTCCTCGGCGAACGTCTTCCGGACCTACCGCCTGGAGCTCCCCGAGGGCCTGCCCTATCTCCTGGTGGAGATGCTGGGCCGCCAGTACCACGACTCCGTCGGGCCGGAGCTCTGGATCCAGCACGGGGCCTATCCGACCGAGTTCTCCTACAAGTGCAAGGCCTGGCGCTCCTGTGACATCCCCACCCCCGCGGGAGGCGTCTGGTACATCACCCTGTCTGGCAGTACCGCGTTCAACGGCGCCATGCGCATCACCACGACGAACCGGGAGGCGCGCGCGCTGGTCAACGGCATGTGGGAACAGCCCGTCCAGAACGTCCCCGTGTCCACCATGACCGTCTATCGGCTGGAGGTCCCTCCGGGCGCGAGCCACCTGAACTTCAACCTGAAGGGCGAGGGCACGCTCACCAGCGACGCGAACCTCTACGTGCGCTACGGCGCTCCGCCGACCACCTACAGCTACGACTGCGCGTCGAGGAACGCGATGGGCAGCGAGGAGAACTGTGACTTCGTCCAGCCTCGCGCCGGCACGTGGTACGTGGGGCACTGGACGCAGACGGTGACGAACCTGTCGTCCATGGCGCGCCTGTCGGGGACCTACTCGATGACGCAGGCGGAGGGGATTGCCTCGCTGGCGTCCCACGTCGCGCTCACCGGCCTGACGGCGGAGGGCGGCTCGCAGCAGGTGTGGCGGATGGAGGTTCCTCCGGGCCAGGGCCTCTTGTGGTTCGGCACGGGGAACGGCGTGGGCAACCCGACCCTCAAGGTGAAGTTTGGAGGTCGGCCGGTGGGCAGCGTGAGCGTGGACTGCACCGGATCCACCACCACCCACGGACGGGTGTGTGTCATCCCCAACCCGAGCGCGGGGACGTGGTTCGTGTCGCTCACGGGGACGGCGCGGTATCGCGGCCTGTCGCTCACCGGCGGCATGCTCGCCGCGCAGACGGTGACGGCGCTCACCAACGGCGTGCCCCTGCCCAACCTCGTCATCAAGCCGGGCCAGCCCCAGTTCTTCACGCTGGAGGTGCCGGCGGGGGAGACGGAGCTGCTCTTCGAGGTGTCCGGCCAGCAGACGGCGACGACGGGCGACCTGGCGGTCTTCCTCGCGAAGGACGCGCTGCCGACGACGGCGAGCACGCGCTGCGCGGAGCCCACCGCGGGCACCGTGCGGTGTCAGGTGTCGGCGCCCGCTGCGGGCACCTGGTACGCGCTGGTGAGGTCCACCTCGGCGACCTTCACCTCGGCGCGCGTCGTGGGCTTCCATGCCCAGCAGGTGGACGCCGTGTCGCTGGTGCGCAGCGGCACCTATACGAAGGGGCTCACCGCCTCGTCCGCGCTCGCGAGGACCTTCAAGGTCATGGTTCCCCCGGGCATGGACCACCTCGCGGTGGAGGCGGCGGGCATGGACACGGGCTCTCCCTCGGGCGCGATGAAGGTCGCGGCGCGCAAGGACAGCCCGCCGACGGCCACGGAGTACGGCTGCATGTCGTCGGACTTCCGCAGCTACAACTCCTGCTGGGTCTTGGACCCCGAGCCGGGCGTCTGGTACGTCACCATGACTCCCTCCGGTGCCTATCGCGACCTGGCGATGTTCGTGGAAGCGCTGTAGCGCGCTCCGGCGCACGCGGGGGGGGCGCGAGATGCGCGGCGCCCCCCGCCGTTCGTCCGCGCCCTGGACGTCGGCTTCAAACGTTGAGCCGTCCGACTATCGCCCCCGGGGCTTCCTGGCGCGGTGTTGCTCCAGGCGTCGGCCGATTCCCTCCAGCATGAAGTCGAGGCTGTTCTGGAACTCGGCCTCGACATCGAGGGTCCGCATGCGCGTCAGCGTCTGCGCCACACCCGGGTAGTCCTTGGCTGGGAGCGCGAGGGCGGCGGCGTGGAAGCGCTGGAGGGGAGGGGGCGCATCCTCCTGCCTCGCGGCCCACTGCTCCTGGCGACGGATGGTGCCCGCGAGCCAGGAGAAGAACGTGTTGTGCAGGTCCCCCGCCTCGTGCCACGGCACGCCCGCCTCGTGCAGCTTCGTGACGGTTCTGTCCAGGACGACCAGCGCCCCGTGCACGGCGGGCCCTTCCTCCAGGAGGAAGTCCATCACCCCGCGATGCTCCAGCCCCAGCGCGCGCACCCGCGTCGCCACTTCACGCAGCCAGTCCAGCGGCGCGAGGCTGGCGTCGGGGAGCACGAGCTGCTCGAAGATGTGCTCCACCACGTGGGCCACCAGCGCGTCGCGGTCTCCGACGTGGTGGTAGAAGGCCATGGGCGTCGCGCCGAGCCTGTCCGCCAGCGCGCGCATCGAGAGGTTTCGCAGCCCGTTCTCCCGCACGAGCTTCGCGGCCGTCTCGATGACGAGCGGACCGGACAGCCGGGGAGGCCGCCCTCTCGGTTTGGGGGTCTTCACTCCCGCGAACGTAGTCGGCTTCCAGGGACGCGCAACCGGCTTCTGGGCCTCGTGTCGTCAGCGCGTGACAGTCGTCCCAGGTGCACGCCCCGCGCCCAGGTCCCAGTGCTCCTCCAGCCGCGCGTGTTCGGCGACGAGCGCCGACATCCCGCCGACCCGCTCGAGCACCGCGTCGCGGGCCCGCAGCACCTGTCGTCGGACACCGGACACCTCCGTCCCCAGGAGGACGCCTCGGTGCTTCACGAGCTTTCCGCGCACCATCACCGACTCGACATTTCCCGCATGCGCCTGCATCACGATGGCGTCTCGCGGTGCGCCCAGCGGGCTCAGGTTCAGCGAGTCCGCCGAGAGCACGACCAGGTCCGCCTGCTTCCCGGGGCGCAGTGAGCCCGTGACGGCCCCCAGGCCGATGGCGTCCGCCGCGTCCTGCGTCACCATGCGGAGCAGCTGGCGGGCCTTCAGGTCCAGGCGTCGAGGCAGTCCCGCGAGCGCGTTCGCGCGTCCCCGCTCCGACTGGAGCGCGAGCCGCATCGCCGTGAACAGCTCACCCCCGTTGCTCGCCACGACGTCACAGCCCAGCGTGGTCCTCACCCCCGCGCGCAGGGCGCGCCCGACGATGGGGAACCCCATGCCCATCTGAAGCTCCGACTCCGGCGTCGCGCTGATGGAGCCGCCGCTGTTTGCGATGCGCGCCAGGTCCTCGTCCCCGCTGAACGTGCAGTGCACGAAGAGGAGGTCCGGACCGAGCAGCCCTTCACGCGCCAGCTGTTCGACCTCGCTCGGCCCGGTGACGGGCCACGCCGAGCAATGCAGGCTGATGGGGACCCCCAGCGCGCGCGCCGTGTGCACCTCCGCGCGGCTCTGCTCCCAGGGCACCTGCATCTCGGTGAGCGCGATGCCCAGGCGCACGCGACTGGAGTCCGAGGACAGGGGGCCCGCTCGCAGTCGGCGCGCGTCCGCGAAGCGATGTTCGGGGGAGGGGAAGGCCGGGCTTGGCGTGGGGCCCGGCGCGAAGCCGTAGGCGAAGAGGGCCTGGATGCCGGAGTCCTGGAGCCCCTGGAGCGCCGCGTCCGCGTGCTCCGGCGAGCTGATGCAGTGCGAGTAGTCGACCAGCGTGGTGATGCCCGCGTCGAGCGCCTCGAGCGCCCCCGCGAGCGTCCCCGCATGGAGGTCCTCGGGGCGGAACACCGGGGAGAGCTTCACGCGGACCGCGGCGAGGTAGTCCATCACCGTCCAGTCCGCGCCCAGCCCACGCAGCGGTGTCTGCCAGGTGTGTCGATGCGTGTCGATGAGTCCCGGCATCACCAGCTTCCCGGTGAGCGGCAGCACCCGACATCCCTCCGTGCTCAAGCCGCGCCCCATCGCCACGATGAGGCCGTCCTCGATGAGCAGGTCACCGCACGGGAGGTCTTCGTGCTCGGGGTCTCCCGTCACCACCGTCGCCCCCTGGAGAAGCCAGCGCTCCGCCATGCGTCTCTCTCCCGGGCCACGTCGTCGGCCCCATGACTCGTTTCCAGGATGATTTGTATATACCGTATATAAAGTCAACGTGTGGCCCTGCTCCGAGGGTGCGCGCCGCGCAACTGGACTTCGGGACGTTGCGCGGGTGCCTGCTGCCTCCCACCCTCCGCGCGCCGGTTCGTCGAAACCTCTTCGACGTCAGACCGAGGAGGCCGACATGGCGCAGGACGATGTGAACGGCTCGACATCCGTGTTGCCGCGCAGGGCGGTGTTGCAGGGGCTTGGCGCCGCGGGTGTCGGGGTGGCCGTGACGGGAGGCCCCTCGACGGCCCAGGCCGCCGTGCCCGCGCAGGTCTCTCGTGGGCCCACGGCCGCGCCGGTGCCGGCCTGCGGCGAAATCACCGCGGAGGGCGTGACGCGCGCGCTGGCGGTGCTCGAGGACATCATCAAGAAGGACAAGGCGGCCACCACCGTCCCGGGCATCGCGGTCGCCGTGGTGTACGACGGCGTCGTCCGCTACCTGAAGGGAATCGGGGAGAAGCAGGCGGGAGTCGTGGGTGACGTCGACCCGGACACCGTCTTCCAGCTGGCCTCCGTCTCCAAGCCCCTGAGCTCCACGGTGATTGCCGCCGCCCTGACGCGGCAGCTGTCCAAGGGGCAGGGCTGGAACGACACGCTCCAGTCGCTGCGCCCCGGCTTCACCCTCGCGGACCCGTGGGTGGGCCAGCACGTCACCGTCGCCGACATGTTCTCGCATCGCAGCGGCCTGCCGGACCATGCGGGAGATCTGCTCGAGGACCTCGGCTACACCGGCGAGCAGATCATCTCGAGGCTCGCGCTGTATCCCCTGTCACGCTTCCGCGACACGTATGCCTATACCAACTACGGGCTCACGGCCGGCGCGGTGGCGTTCGCCGCGTCCACGGGGCGCTCGTGGGGAGACCTGGCGCGCGAGGTGCTCTTCGCTCCCTTGGGGATGACCAGCGCGAACTATTCCTTCGCGGAGCTGCAGGCGAGCAAGAACCGCGCGGCGCTGCACACGCTGGTGAACGGTCGGTGGACGCCGGACCTGGGCGCGAACAATGACGGCCAGGCGCCCGCGGGGGGCGCCAACGCGTCCGTGCGAGACCTGGCCCGGTGGCTGACGATGCTGCTCGCGGGCGGCGTCGTCCCGGGCCTCCAGGGGCCGTTGGTGGACACCGCGGGGCTGCAAGCCATCTGGCGTCCGCAGAGCGTCACGCATGGGCCCGAGGAGCTCGGAGGCCGCAGCGGCTTCTACGGCCTGGGCTGGAACGTCGACTACGAGAACACCGGTGAGCTGCGGCTGAGCCACTCGGGGGCCTTCGGGCGTGGCGCCGCGACGAGCATCCTCCTGTATCCGTCGAAGAGGCTGGGCATCGCGGTGCTGACGAACACGGACCCTCGGGGACTGCCGGAGGCCATCGCCGCCGAGTTCGTGGACATCGTCCGCTACAACGCCTCGACGCGGAACTGGCTCGCCTACCTGGGGCCCATCGTGTCCGAGCCCGTCACCGAGGACCAGACGAAGTACTCGCGGCCCGCGGTGAATCCGACGCCGCCGCGAAACCTGGGCGCCTACGTCGGCACGTATCCGAACCGCGTCTACGGCGACCTCACCGTGTCGCTCCAGCAGGGCATGCTGTCCTTCACGGTGGGGCCCGCGGGCAAGCGCTTCCCGCTCATGCACTACAGCGGCGACGAGTTCTTCTTCCAGACCACGGGCGAGAACGCCTCCGGGTTCTCCGGCGCCATCTTCACCTTCGCGCGCAACCGGGCCGCCTCGCTGACCATCAACGCGTGGAATCGCGACAAGCTGGGCGTGTTCACCCGCCGGCAGGCATGACGCGGAGGGCAGGCGGGCGGGCCCGTTGGCTGCACGCCGGTGCCCGTTGGCTGCACCCGCTCGGAGGCGGCCGGGTTCGGGCGTAGACTCCGACGCCGCGTGGCGCATGCGCAGCTCGACGCCCTGCGCGCCGACACCCGCTCCCCTTGACGTTCTAGGGGAGCGGCGTTATCTACCCCTAGACATTCTAGGGGACACGATGCAGACCGAGCTGCTGCAGGGCACGTTGGACATGCTCATCCTCAAGACGCTGACCGGCGGGCCCATGCATGGCTACGCGGTGGCGAGCTGGCTCCAGCGCACGACGGATGACGCGCTGCGGGTGGAGGAGGGCTCGCTGTACCCGGCGTTGCACCGCATGACGAAGCGGGGCTGGGTGAAGGCGGACTGGGGTGTGTCCGAGAACAACCGCCGCGCGAAGTTCTACACGCTGACGGCGGAGGGCCGCAGGCAGCTCGCGCAGGAGGCCTCCTCCTGGGAGCGGATGACCGAGGCCGTGTCGAAGGTGCTCCAGGCCCGGCCCGTGATGCAGGGCGCCTGAGGAAAGGACCGCGTCCCATGCGCTGGATGAAAGACCGCTATCACGCGCTGCGCGCGCTCGTGCGTCGCGGGCAGTTGGAGGACGACGTGGCGGAGGAGCTGGAGTTCCACCTCGCCATGCGCACCGAGGAGTACGTGGCCCGGGGAATGACCCCCGAGGCGGCGCGCGCGGAGGCGCTCGCGCGCTTCGGTGATGTGAAGGCCTATCGGGAGGAGACCCACGTGATTGACGAGCGCATGGCACGCGAGGAGCGCCGCACGGAGCTCTGGGACATGGTGGCGCGCGAGACGCGCCAGGCGCTGCGCTCGCTGGCGCGCAGCCCGTCCTTCGCGGTGATGGCGGTGCTCACCCTCGCGCTCGGGTTGGGGGCGACGACGGCGCTGTTCTCCGTGGTGGACGCGGTGGTGCTGCGCCCGCTGCCGTACGCGGACCCGGAGCGGCTGGTCTGGCTGGACAGCCCGGTGCCGAGGCTCGCGCCGGAGGCCCGGTGGGACCTGTCCGTGGCCGGCTACCACCACTTCCAGAAGGAGGCCCGCGGCTTCGCGTCCCTGGGGGCGCTCGACACGTCCAACGGCAGCCTCGCCGCCGAGGAGGGCGCGCTGCGCGTGGACGTGGCGCTGGTGTCGGCCAGCCTGATGGACGTGCTGCGCGCGCGGCCCGCGCTCGGCCGCATCATCACCCCGGAGGTGGATGCGCCCGGCGCGCCTCGCACCGTGGTGCTCGGCTACGACTTCTGGGTGCGGCAGTACGGCGCGGACCCGAAGGTGCTGGGCACGTCGATACGGCTGGATGACGAGCCCACGGAGGTCATCGGCGTCATGGCGCCGGGCCTCCACCTGCCGGACGACACCGTGGACCTGTGGCGGCCGCTGCAGCTGGACCCGACGAGCCCGCCGGAGAACTCGCACTGGGTCCGGGCCGCGGGCCGGCTGAAGGACGGTGTCACGCTGGAGCAGGCTCGGGCCGAGCTCGCCACGCTGACCACGCGCCTGCCGGAGCTCTTCCCGCTCGCGTACACCGAGAGCTTCATGCGGGACACGGGCTTCACCACCCGGGTGTCGCCCCTGGCCCGGCACGTGGTCGGGGACGCGGACCGCGTGTTGTGGATCCTCCTGGGCTCGGTGGCGCTGGTGCTGCTCATCGCGTGCGCCAATGTCGCCAACCTCTTCCTCGTGCGCTCGGAGGCGCGCTCCCGGGAGCTGGCGGTGCGCACCGCGCTGGGCGCCGGCCGGCGGGACCTGGCCTGGCATGCGCTCACGGAGAGCCTGCTGTTGTGTGGCGTCGCCGCCGGGCTGGGGCTCGTGCTCGCGCACGGGGCGCTGAGCCTGCTGGTCTCGATGGAGCCCTCGGGGCTTCCGCGTCTGCGGGAGATTGGCCTGGACTGGCGCGGCGGGGTGTTCGCCGGAGGGCTGGCGCTGCTGGCGGGCGTCGTCTTCGGGCTCTTCCCGCTGCTCGGGGGGGACAAGGCGCTGGCGCGGCTGCGCGAGTCGGGCCGGGGGCTGACGTCCTCGCGCCGCAGCCAGGCCGTGCGCGGAGGGATGGTGGTGGGGCAGGTGGGGCTGGCGGTGGTGCTGCTGGCCGCCGCGGGGTTGATGCTGCGCAGCTACTGGACGCTGCACCGGGTGGACCCGGGGCTGGACTCGCGCGACGTGCTCACGTTCGACATCGTGCTGCCTCGCACGCGCTACACGGGCTACGACGAGGTGAACCGCTTCTACGGTGAGCTGCTGTCGCGCATCGAGGCGCTGCCCGGGGTGAAGAGCGCCAGCCTGTCCACGCACCTGCCGCTGGGCCGCTTCGGAGGCTGCGCCGCCCTGGCCGTCGAGGGGATGTCCCAGGAGCCCTCCAAGATGCCCTGCGTCACCACGCCCGGCGTGGCGCCCGGGTACTTCAAGGCCCTGGGCATCCCGCTGGTGCAGGGGCGTGAGCTGACGTGGGATGACCTGGAGCAGAAGTCGGATGGGGTGGTGGTGACGCAGGCGCTCGCCGAGCGGCTCTGGCCGGGGCAGGACCCGCTGGGCAAGGGCATCCGGGGCAACGGCTTCGGTCCGCCGTTCTACAAGGTCGTCGGCGTGACGGGGCCGCTGCGGGCCCACGGGTTGGACCAGGCGCCGTCGGAGGCGGTGTTCTTCCCGCTCGCGCCAGCCGCGGACCTGCCGCTGTGGGGGCCGCGCCGCTCGCCCGCCGTGGTGGTGCGCACGGCCACCTCCCGCCCGGAGTCGCTGACGCCCGAAATCCGGCGCATCCTGGCGCAGATGGACGGCACGGTGCCGCTGGCCAACGCGCAGACGATGGACCGCGTGCTGGCGAAGTCGCCGTCGGTGGCGCGGGCGTCCTTCACCCTGTTCCTGCTCGGCATCGCCGGGGGGATGGCGCTGCTCTTGAGCGCGGTGGGGCTCTACGGCGTCATCGCCTTCATCGTGGGCCAGCGGCGGGGGGAGATGGGCATCCGGCTGGCATTGGGAGCCCGCGCGGCGCAGGTGGCGGGCATGGTGGTGCTCCAGTCGCTGCGCTTCACGGGGCTGGGCATCGTGCTCGGGCTCTTGGGGGCGCTGTTGATGGGGCAGGTGCTGGGGGCGCTGCTCTTCGAGGTGAGCGCCACGGACCCGCTGGTGCTGGCGGCGGTGTGCGCGCTGCTCGCCGCCCTGGCGGTGGTGGCGAGCTTCGGGCCCGCGCGCCGTGCCGCGCGCGTGGACCCGGCCGAGGTGCTGCGCTCGGAGTAGCCTCCCGCTACTTCACTTCGATGAAGGCCACGGGTGCGCCCCCGTTGGACCAGGACAGCGCCTGGTCGCAGGTGAAGGCCCACTGGGCCGCGGCCCAGACGGGATAGAGGCCCGGCTGGGTGGGCGCGGTGAGCGAGAAGGTGCTGTTCGTGGCGCTCGTCGTGCCCATGCCATTGTAGATGCACGTCTTGGAGCCCTGGTCGATTCCGAAGACCAGCTGGGCCCAGCAGCCGGGGCAGCCGCCCGACCCCGGGTCGAGCTTGTAGTCGGTGGTGATGTCGACGCGAGCCCCCGGGAAGACGTTGATCTTGTGCGAGCTGTTCCCGTTCAGCCGGAGGTTGTTGACCCTGCCCCAGCTCCACTCCCACGGGTCGGCGTAGACGCCGATGAGCCCGAAGGCCGGTCCGCTCACCGCCGCCCCGAGCGCCGCGGCGCAGTCCGGCGCGCGCGTGTGATTGCCGTGCACCTTGTGGATGCCCGGGGTCGTGGGCGCGATGAGCTCCACGTCAGCGTGGCTCTGCACGGGACCGACGCCATCGAAGGCGCACGCGCCGGTGCCATCCTGCACCCCGAACACGAGCTGGTTGTTGCACCCGATGCACGGGTCCGCCCCCACGAAGTAGTCCGTGGACAGGGAGAAGGGCTTGCCCGGCGCCACCGCCACGGTGCGATGCCCCGACCCCAGGGACACGTCCGTCACGTTCGCGAACGGGGGCCAGTCGAAGGAGGTGGTGGGGGGGATGACCACGGCGCTCGCCGACTCGCCCAGCGTGGCCTCCGACTCCAGTCCAGGCGGCGGTGCCGCCTCGCAGCCCACGAGCCCCAACCCCACCACGAGACTCCAGCTCCACAGCCTCGACGCGTTCAAGGACATACGTCCTCCGGGATGTGGTGCTTCGTCGACGGGGCCTGTTCCCCGTGCGCGAGCACCACACCTGGACGACGCGGGCCTGGGTTGTTTGTTATTTCGCGCGCGCCGTCAGAGCCGATAGCCGCCGGTGACCTCGATGCGCTGGCCGGTGACCCAGCCCGTCTCCGGCGCGAGCAGCATGGCGATGACACCCGCGACGTCCTCGGGCTGTCCCAGGCGCCCCATGGGCGTCTGTTCGATGACGGTCTTCTGGAGGGCGGGGTCCTTCATGACGCCGCCGCCGAAGTCGGTGACGATGCCTCCGGGCGCGACGGCATTCACCGCGATGCGCCGCGCGCCCAGCTCGACGGCGAGCGACCGGGTGAGCACCTCGAGGGCGCCCTTGGCCGCCGAGTAGACCGAGAGCCCCGGGAGGGCGTAGCGGGCCAGCCCCGTCGACACGTTGACGATGCGCCCACCGTCGGCGAGCAGGGGCAAGAGCTTCTGCGTCAGGAAGAAGGGGCCCTTGAAGTGCACCGCGAGGAGCTCGTCGAACAGGGCCTCGCTCGTCTCGACGAAGGGCGCGTAGCCGCCGACGCCCGCGTTGTGGACCAGGGACTCGAAGCGCTCGCGGCCCCACGTCTGCTTCAGGGCCTCGCGCACCTGGGACACGAAGGCGTCGAAGGTGTCCGTCCTGCCGACCTCCAGCCGCAGGGCGACGGCCTTGCGCCCCCGGGCCCGGATGGCCTGGACGACCTCGTCCGCCTCCTTGTTCCCCGAGCGGTAGGTGACGATGACGTCGCTGCCTCGCTCGGCGAGCGCCAGCGCGGCGCTCCGGCCCAGGCCCCGGCTGGAGCCGGTGATGAGGGCGATGGGGACCTGCCTGGTGGCTTCGGACATGGGCGTATTCCTCTCTCGTGCCGCGTGATTGCTGGCCTGAGTTGTAAATACGTCCCGTCCCGGGAACTATAGACCTTTTCCCCCTCTACGGACGTCTTCGTTCCCTAGGAACCTGGAGGTAACCATGCCCATCGTGAAGGAGCTCCCGCTGGTGCCCGCGGAGCGCGCGCTGAAGGTGATTGGCGGGCGCTGGAAGATCTTCGTCCTCTACTTCCTCTTCGAGGGACCCAAGCGGCTGTCGGAGCTGCGACGGGTGATTCCGGGCGTGAGCCAGAAGGTGCTGGTGCAGCAGCTGCGCGAGATGGAGCTGCACGGCGTCGTCGCGCGCGAGGTGTTCGCGGAGGTGCCGCCGCGCGTCGTGTACACGGCCACCGCGCTGGGGCTCAGCCTGCGGCCCATCGTGGGCGCGCTGTGTGATTGGGGCAAGCACCACGCCGCCGAGCTGCGCGCCCTCGACGAGCCGGCGCCGACGGGCGCGTCATCGAGGCGACGGGCACCCGCGACGCGAGCGGGTACCGCCGCCCGCCCGGCCGTCAGTAGTAGTCGCGCAGGGTGAGCCTGCGCTGCTCGCCGCCCTTCACCGTGAGGACCACCGTCTGGCCGCTGGCGCGATACCGCCAGCTGGACCGCGCCTGGTTCGACGCGTCGGGGCCGAACGGCTTGCCGTCGATGGCGACAATCTCCTCGCCCACCTTCCAGCCCGCGGCCTCCGCGGGGCTCCCGGGCGCGACCAGCTTCACCTCGAGCCGGCCCTCCGAGGAGGGGAGCACGAGCAGGCCGGACCGGTCCTTGCGGAAGGGCTGACGCAGGGCCCGCGCGTCGGGCACGAGCATCAGCGTGTCCGTCTGGTAGTCGGTGAGCATCCGGAAGCGCGCGAGGACGCCCAGGCCCAGGTTGCCGAGCAGCCGGTCCGAGGTGGAGATGCTGTTGCCGGCGTCGTCGAACACCGTGGGCACGTTTTCCAGCGTGACGCCCGCCAGCTCGATGTGCTTCAGCGTCGCCACGTCGCGCTCCCTCAGGCCGCCCACGGCGCCGGACAACGTCTTGGAGCTGGGCCGTCCCTCCAGCAGCCGGGCCTCCTCCCAGTACGCGGGGAAGAGCGAGAGCGCGCCGCCGTTGCCCACGTCGAACAGCACGGGGATGGCGGGCCGGCCCTCGATTGAGAGCTGCACCGCGCGCTGCCCGCCCGCGGACTCCACCAGCGGCAGCCGCACCGCCTTCGCGGGCGGCTTGAAGTGGGCGCGGTCGTGGAAGGCGACGCGCCGGTTCGGGAAGTCCACGTCCACCACGAGCTGATGGAAGGCCTCCTTGCCCAGGATGACGGGCAGCGGGTGTCCCAGCATCCGCGCGACGGGGGCCAGGTCGATGACCGCCACCGTCAACCCCGTCAGCCTGAGGTTGCCCATCCCGATGTCCACGCCCGACGCGAACTGCGCCTGCGCCTGTCCGCCGCTGCCCACCGCCGCGACCTGGCCCTCCGTCTTCAGCCCCAGCGTGCGGGCGTAGGCCGCGTCCACCACCGTCATCGCCGCGCCGCTGTCGAGCAGCACCTGCGTCGGCTTGCCGTTCACCCTGGCCGGGATGAAGACGCGGTTGTCGTCGAAGAACTCGAACGGGAGGAAGCCCGTGGTGTGGCGGCCGTTCGTGAAGCGCGCCTTGCGCACGTCCTGGGGACGCTCGAACACCGCGGGCGCGATGGGCACGTTGAGCTCCAGCGTCTCCACCACCGTGCGCGAGTCGGAGTCCGGGTTGTCGGTGAGCTCCTCCTCCAGGAAGGGCATGCGCACGCCCTCCACCTGCCGCCAGTCCCCCAGGCGCACGAAGCGCGTGACGTTGTTCTCGCGGATGCGCAGGCCGTGGAGCGCTCCAGTGGCGTCGTCGAGGAACAGGTCATAGAGGTCCTCGTCGCCGAAGGTGACGCGCACCACCTTCCAGGCGCGGCCATCCCGCGTCTCATCGGCGCGGGGCTCGAGCTTCGCGCCGTCGCCCCCTCGCAGCGCGGTCCCCAGCTCCAACGCCAGCTGGTGCCGCGCGTCGCGGGCGTCGGTGGGCGAGGCATCCTCCACCTGACCGCTGGCGTTGAGCTTCCAGCCGCCCTCGGGCGTGAAGGCCATCGAGTGGCGCACCACCCCGAAGTCCTCGTCGTGGCGGACGCGTCCGTCGCGATGGCTCCAGGACTCCATCGTCCCCTGGAGCCCGGAGGTCGAGGTCTTCCCTCGGACATGGAGGCTCTCCAGGCGCGTGAAGGCGTCCCCACCGCGCCACGCGAGGTGACGCGCGATGAGCGTCCGCGTCGCGTCCGCGGGGGCGGTGAGAGGGAGGAGCACGAGGGCCAACAGGAGCGGGAGCAGGGGTCTCATGGGGTGTTTCCGCGCTTGGGGGTGGAGGGCTGGCCCACGAGCTGCCGCAGTCCGGGCGGGCTCGAGCCGACGAGGGAGAAGGCGCGTGACAGCCGGGCGCGCGTGGCCTGGGGCGCGCTCAGGCGCACCTCCGCGGACAGCCCGCTGTGTTGCAGACAGGAGAGGTAGCCGCTGTCGCTCCAGATGGCCTGCTTGACGCCGGCGCCGTCGGGGGTGAGCAGCGCGACCAGGAACTCGCGTGCGTCGACCACGAGCGTGAGCTGCGCGCCCGGCCAGCGCTCGCGCACGAACTCCGCGTTGGAGGACAGCACGCAGTCGAAGGCCACCTTGGGCGTCTCGTCGTAGACGAGCCCCGCGATGGCCACGTCGCGCGCGCTCGCCTCCGTGAGGGCGGGGACGAGCGCGGTGAAGGGGGGAGGGAAGAGGTCGAAGAGCACCTGCTCGGTGGCCGAGGCAATCATCGCCCGCGCGCGCTCCATCACCTGCGCGGTGCTCTTCAGGTGGTAGATGCGGTCGTCCTGCGCGGGGGCGTGCAGCTTGCGCAGCGCGCTCGCCGCCTCGCTCCTGCGCGTCTCGAAGCCCCGCTGCAGCGCGGCGAGCACCTCGTCCGGAGGCACGGGACGAAACGAGCGCGGCTCGCCTTCCTCCACCAGCACCGCCCCCTTGTGCTCCAGCGACGCGAGCGCCTGGTAGATGCTCGGCGGCGCCTTCCCCAGCGCCTGCGCCAGGCGGTAGCCCGTGGCCGGCGCCCCCTTCAGCAGCTCGCAGTACACCCGCGCCTCGACCTCGGTGAACCCGAGCGCCACCAGCCCTTCATCCGCGTTCATGGGGCTGTTATTACTCGAAGATAATAATAGTCAAGCCGATGAAGCGGCCCGGGGTGCTCGCCTGCCTTCCCGGGGGAGGACTTTCGCGTTCCGGGGCGCCTGCTTAGGGAGGTCCGAGGGCCCCGCGCGAAGCCGTGCCCCGGACTCCCCGCTGTGCTAATCCGTCCTGGCGGTACAGCGACGTCCCTCACCTCCCTCGGGAAGACACTTCATGGCCGGCAGCAGTCTGATTGCGCTCATCGACGACATCGCGACCATCCTGGATGACGTCTCCATCCTGACGAAGGTGGCGGCGAAGAAGACGGCAGGCGTGCTCGGAGACGACCTGGCGCTCAACGCCCAGCAGGTGACGGGCGTGAACGCGGACCGCGAGCTGCCGGTGGTGTGGGCGGTGGCGAAGGGCTCGCTGGTCAACAAGGCCATCCTGGTGCCGGCGGCGCTGGCCATCAGCGCGCTGGCGCCGTGGCTGGTGACGCCGCTGCTCATGGTGGGCGGCGCCTACCTGTGCTTCGAGGGCTTCGAGAAGATCGCCCACAAGTTCCTGCACGGCGCGGAGGACGAGGCGCACAAGGCGGAGCTGCGCGAGGCGCTGGCGAACCCGGCCGTGGACCTGGTGGCGCTGGAGAAGGACAAGATCAAGGGCGCGGTGCGCACCGACTTCATCCTCTCCGCCGAAATCATCGCGATCACCCTGGGCACCGTGGCCGCGGCGACCTTCGCCACCCGCGTCTCGGTGCTGGTGGGCATCGCGCTCATCATGACGGTGGGCGTGTACGGGCTGGTGGCCGGCATCGTGAAGCTGGACGACGCGGGGCTCTACCTCAGCCGTCAAGCCAGCGGCTTCCAGCGCGGCCTGGGCGCGGGCATCCTCCGCGCGGCGCCGATGCTGATGAAGTTCCTCTCCGTGGCGGGCACGGCGGCCATGTTCCTGGTGGGCGGCGGCATCCTCGTGCACGGCGTCTCCACCCTGCACCACATGGAAGAGTCGTTCACGGCCTGGGCCTCGTCGGCGCCCGGCGTGGGCAGCATCCTGGGCGGCCTGGCCCCCATGCTGCTCAACGGCGCGGTGGGTCTGGCCGCGGGCGGCGTGCTGGTGCTCCTGCTCACGCTGGGCCAGAAGCTGGTGAAGAAGAAGTAGCGGCGCGCGAAGCCCTCGACGGCGCGCGTCAGGCTCCGCGTCGTCCGAGGGCACGCCGCCCCGGTGGTTGCGTCACCCGTGCGAAGTCGGGTGAGCTGCGCGCAGGTCGCAAGCTCCACCCCGAGGTCGGGAGGATGTCCCGATGACGCGCGCGCTGCTCCAGCGAATCTCCCTGTGGTCCCTGGCCCTCCTGTGTCTCACGGGGGCGGCGCCGCCCGGTGCCACCACCGCCGACACGACCGAGGCCCTGCGCGCGGAGCGTCGGGTTCGGCTGGTGAAGCTGTGGGGCGACGTCCGCTTCCGACACCCCTGGGCCTTCTCGATGCCCGCCGAGTGGGACGCGGCCTTCCTCGCCGCGCTCCCCAAGGTGGAGGCCGCGAGGGACGCGCGCGAATACGCCGCCGCCGTGCAGGGGATGCTCGCGGTGCTCGGTGATCCAGCGACGCTGGTGGAGCCCGAGACGCCCGTCGTCCGGAAGGAGCCCGCGCCGGCCCTGCGTCCGCTCAAGAGCTGGGAGAAGGACGTCCTGGTGCTGGACCTGCGCAACCTCCTGGGGCCGGAGGCGTTCGCGACCTTCCGTGAGCTGAGCACCACGCTCGACGCGGAGGCCGCCCGCGCGCGCGCGGTGGTGCTGGACCTCCGCATGCGCGGGCTCGAGCGCTATGGCGCCTCGTGGGTGGGGTCGCGGCTGCTGCCGCACTTCATCGAAGGCGAGCTGAGCGTGCCGGGGCTTCGCGAAGTGGCCCACGCGGGGCTGCGCGCGCAGGATGGCACGGACGGCACCTACCACACCGAGCTCGTCGCCTCCGCCAGTGAGCTGCTTGTGGGCACCCCGGGACGCAAGCCCGCGCGGCTCGTGTTCCTGGTCGATGAGGACTCCGCGCTCGATGTCGCCATCCTGGCCCTGCGCGCCCAGGGAAAGGCGCTCCTGGTGGCCGAGGGGCCGCTGAGCATCGCGTCCCTGAATCACCAGCTCCCCGTGCCGTTGGGCGAGGGCTTCCAGGCGCTGGTGAGCCTGGATGAGCCGGTGTTGCCGCTCGAGGCGGACGTGAAGCGGCCCGCGCGCGCGACGACGACGGGGCCCGACGAGGGGCTGCGGCAGGCGCTCGCGCTGGCGAACCGGCCTCCCAAGGCGGCGGCGGTGGCACTGTCTTCCAGGCCCGTCCCCGCCTGGCGCCCCGAGCCGGCGTATCCGGACGCGCTCCAGCCCTCGCGGGAGCTGCGGCTGCTCGCGGGGGCCAAGTTCTGGAGCGTGGTTCAATTCTTCTTTCCCTACCACTCGCTGCTGAGCCGTCCCTGGGAGGCGCGGCTGCCCGGGCTGCTCCAGAAGCTGGAGGCCGCGAAGGATGCGCAGGCGTATGCGCTGACGTTGGTCGAGGCGGCCACGTGGCTCGAGGACGGGCACGCCCAGATGCGAGGCCACCCCGAGCTGGAGCGCTTCTATGGCGCCTCGTTGCCCATCTGGCTCACCGACCTCGACGGCAAGGCCGTGGTGCTGGAGGTGTTCGTCCCGGAGGCCGTGCCGGGCCTGGCCGTGGGGGATGTCATCGAGACCTTCAATGGCGAGCCCTTCGAGGCGAGGGTCCGTCGCGTCACGCCCTACGTGGCGGCGTCGACGCCGCAGATGCTGCGGGACTTCCGCCTGCGCCGCGCGGCGTCGGCGCCGGACGGCACCGTGTCCACGCTGGGCGTGCGCGGTCCCCAGGGCCTGCGGGAGGTGAAGGGCACGCATCGGCGCGGGATTCCACCCCAGGCGCAGGTGGGGAGCCCCTGGCGGATGTTGGAGGGCAACATCGGCTTCGTGGACCTGGGGCTGCTGGAGGAGCAGCAGGTCCCCGCGATGTTCGAGGCGCTGAAGGACACGCGCGGCATCGTGTTCGACCTGCGGGACTATCCGCGCGGCACGATGTGGGCGCTCGGGCCGTACCTCGACGTGAAGGGCTCGCGTCCGTATGCCGTGTATGAGCGCCCGCTGGTGCGGGGCCTGCGTTCGAGCCAGCTGAAGTCCAGTGACGCCGTGCCGGCGCGCCCGGGCCCGAAGTACCGGGGCCGCACGGTGACGCTCATCGACGCGCGCGCCATCAGCCAGGCCGAGCACACCGGGCTCCTGCTGGCGGCCACCACGGACACCGTCTTCGTGGGCAGCCCCACCACGGGGACGGACGGAGACGTCACCCGGGCGCTGCTGCCCGGAGGGGTGGTCTTCTACTTCACCGGGCAGGCGGTGCTGCACGGCGACGGGCGGCAGCTCCAGAAGAAGGGACTGGAGCCGCACGTGAAGGTGCGGCCCACGCTCGCGGGGCTGCAGGCGGGCCGCGACGAGCTGCTCGAGCGCGCGCTCCAGGTGCTGCGCGAGGAGCCCGCGCCGAAGGCCGCCACCCGGAGGGAGTGAGGGCGGCGGCGCGTGGCTACTGCTGCAAGTAGCCGGAGGCCTGGATGAAGGCCTTCACCGCGGCGACGTCGCCGTAGTCGAGCTGAATCATCTCCCGGAGGGCCGCGCGCTTGTCGGCGGCCCGCGCGTGGTAGCCCCGGGCAATCTCGTAGCCCACGTAGTAGCCGAGGTCCGACACGCCGAAGGTGTTGGTGGGCGCGTTGTAGAGCCAGTCCGTCAGGGACGCGCCGTCCATCTGCGCGACGAAGTGTTCGCGGATGGCGTCCGCGTGCGCGGGGCCGTAGCGGTACATCTCCAGCGGGGGGCGCTTGCCGGTGACCTGCTCGGCGACGAACTCGGCCACGCCCTCGTAGACGACGCGCGAGGCGAGCACGTCCGCCATGTCTCGCTGCTGCGTGTGCACGTACTCGTGGACGTTGTTCTGGCCGTTGTTGTCGATGGGGCGCGTGGCGAAGAAGGCGCCCAGGCGGGTCTTCATCGGCTCGGGGAACTCGGACACGTCCACCGACTCGTCCGTGAGCGCAATCTCCGCGCCGATGAGCACCTTGTCGCCGAGCGTCGTGCCGCCGGTGCGCATGGCGCCGATGGCGTAGGTGATGGTGGCGGGCCGCAGCTCGGGATACAGCTTCCGCAAGGTGGCCAGGTCCTGCTCCAACGACGCGGCCGCGCTCCGGGCCCGCGCCGTCAGCGGGCGGACGGAGGCCCAGTACCTGGGATAGCGGGTGATGACGTCCGCGTAGGACTGGGCCGTGTAGTCACGCGCCTGCATCAGGGCGTGCAGCCCGGGGCTCCCCGGGTCGATGTAGAGGCGCTGGAGGAGGGCGGCGCGCTCGGCGACATCCGGGGTCGCCACCGCGGCGTCGTGGGCCACCCAGAAGCGCTCGATGTCCTCCGTCACCACGGCGGTGGACGCGGCGACGGTCGGGGATGCGAGGGACGTCTCGGGGGGCTTCAACGTGGGGGCGCACCCCATGAGGAGGGCCGCCAGTACCGCTGTTCTCCACTGCATTCGGTGCTCCAGGAATCCCCCCAAGGTGATGTCCCTATACCCGGGCCGCCCTGTCTCCGCATTCGCGCACCGCGCTGTCGATGCGAATCGTGACGGCTGTGTCGGGAGTTCCGTGGTCTTCTGCCCCGAGAACCTGGAGGCGACACGTTGGCGAGCAAGCGACTGAGGGGCCTGAGTCTGTGTGCGTGGGGGGTCTGCCTCGCCTGTGGTGACTCGACGTCGGAGGACGCCTGTGATGGCCCGCCGCCGGGCGGTGCCTCGGCTATCGAGTGCAGGGCCGGGTGCGGCTACCAGTGTGGACAGCAGTGCGCGGATGTCTGCGCTGCGGGAGGTTGTTGGTCCTGCTCGGCGGGGACGTGGAGGAACCAGCCCATCGACTGCGTCCCCACGTGCCCCTGATGGGCACGGCCGCCACGGACGCTTCACGGAGAGGGAAGCTGAAGCCCAGCGCGAGGAGCACGCCCATCGCGAGCCCCAGCAAGAGGCCCAGGCTCAACCGGGCGAAGCCTCCGCCCGCGCTCAGGGCGCCGCCCAGCGTTCCGCCGACGGTGGATGCAACCCACAACAGGCTCAGCATGTCCCACAGGCTCACCATGAATGACCTCGGCGCTGCGAATCATGGCCCCTGACCCGGGTCTGATTCAGCGCGCGGTGTGAGTGAAGCGGGATGCGCTGTGCAGGGAAGGGGGCGGCGTGCCCTCCGCCTCACAGTCCCTGTGCCATGCGGTGCACGCCTCGCACCTGTCCTCCTCGGGGCGCGCATGGGCATATGGCTTGCTCAGCGGGCCGTCCATGGCTGGCCGGGGCTCTTCGAACAGGGACGGAATGATGCTTCATGTGCATGCGCGCGGCTTCGTGGCCACGCTGCTGGTGGGATTGCTCGGGGTGTGCGCGGGTTGTGGCTCCAGCGGTGGAGGCGAGGGTCCTCCGCCGAAGCCGGAGCCCGAGGTGACGGTGCCGGGCGCGCCGACGGAGGTCCAGGCGCAGGCCGGTGTCCGCTCCGCGCAGGTGAGCTGGAAGGCGCCCGCCTCGAACGGTGGCGGCGCCATCGTGAAGTACACGGTGACGGGCACCGGCGGCGTCACCACCACGACGACCGGCGCCACGACCGCGCTGGTGGCCGGGCTCGCCGACAACACGAGCTACACCTTCCACGTCCGCGCCACCAACGCCGCCGGTGACGGGCCGGAGTCGGGCTCCTCGACCCCCGTGACGACGCTGGCCCTGCCGGGCGCCCCACGCATCCTCGAGGTCTTCCCCGGGAACTCGACGCTCCAGGTGAGCTGGGCGCCGCCCGACTCGGATGGAGGCGCGAGGGTGCAGTCGTATGTCGTCGAGCTCCTCGATGCCGCCACCCCGCGCTCCGAGGCGACGCTGAGCACCAGCGTGCTGCTCACCGGGCTGACGCCGGAGACGGAGTACCAGGTCGTCGTCCGCGCGGTGACCGCAGTGGGGAAGGGGCCGCCCTCGGCGCCTCGGCTGTCGAAGACCCGGTGTGACAACGTCGGCTGGACGAAGCTCCCCCAGGTCGCCGTGGAGGCGGAGCTCCGGGGACTGGTCGCGGGGGACTTCGACAAGGACGGGAAGCCGGACCTCGCCGGGACCCGGATGACCGAGAGGACGGTGGCGAGCTACCTCGGACAGGGCGAGGGGCGCGTGCGCAAGCAGGGAGAGTTCGGCGTCGGCGCGGACCCGCAGCAGGTCCTCACCGGCGACTTCAACAACGACTCGCTGCTGGACGTGGCGGTGCTCAACACTCGCAGCCAGACGGTGAGCGTGCTGCCCGGGCTCGGGAACGGCGACTTCGGCGAGGGACGCAGCGCGCTCACCGGCGCGGGGCCGTGGGCGATGACGACCGCGGACTTCGACGGTGATGGGAACCTGGATGTCTTCACCGTCAACACGAGCCTCTCGACGGGCAGCTCCACGCTGAGCTGGATGCGGGGGAATGGGTTCGGTGCGCTCACCCGGCAGGACTTCAACCTCCCCTTCGCCGCGCTCACCGTCACCACGGCGGACTTCGACGGGGACGGACACCTGGATGTGGCGCTCCCCGCGTCGCTCGTCTCCGACGTCTACGTCTACTTCGGCTCGGGAGACGGCAACTCGTTCCGCTCGGGCGCTCGCTACTCCGCCCAGAACCAGCCCAGGCACGTGGCGGCCGCTGACTTCAATCACGATGGCCGGGCGGACCTGTTGGTGACGAGCAAGGGAGATTCCTTCAACGAGCCCGAGGTGAGCGTGGGGCTGGGCCGAGGCAACGGCACGTTCGATGCCGCGAAGCGCTTCCCCGTGCTGGGTGAAGTGGGCGCGCTGCTCGTGGCGGACTTCGACCAGGACGGCCACCTGGATGTCGCGGTGACGCACGACGAGTCGAAGACGGTCAGCTTCCTGCGCGGCCTGGGAGATGGCTCGTTCGCGGCGAGGAGGGACGTGGTGCTGGACGCCATGCCGCGCGGGCTCGCGGCCGGGAACTTCAGCGGCGGTGACCGGCTGGAGGTGATGGTGAGCCAGGTGGGCTCGACGTCCCTCACGCTGCTGTCGACGACCTGCCTGCCGTGACACGACGCCCCGCGCCGGTACCGCGTGTGCCGGAGCGGGGGGCGCGGCTTCAGCCCATGTGGCTGCCTTCCCCTTTCCTCCTCGACCCCGTCGAGCTGCGTGGCGCCGTCCCGGAGACCGAGGCGCCCAAGCTCCGCGCGTTGCTCGACTGCCGCGCATCGCCCTGGGCTCTCGGCCCCGGCGAGGCCACCGCGAAGTGGCGGTGGCACCCGCGTAGGGGGCTCGCCATGACGGCCCTGTCACGAAAGGACGGGTCCTGCTCCGCGCCTCCAGAGGGAGCGGCCCCTGCGCCCGATCTTGCAATGAAGCCCCGGCTCATTGGCCAAGGGGGTTCCCATGCGATGGATTCGCGCGTTGACACTGGGTGGTTTGACGTGGGTGGTCGGCTGTACCGAGAGCAAGGTCGCGGATGACCTGGACATCGTCCTGAAGGGGCGCCTGGTCGACGAGGCGGGCGCGGCGTTGCCCGAGGCGATGTTGAAGGTCTACCGCAGCGACAACTCGTCGTGTGCGTTCGCGGGCTTCACGGCGAGCTGGAAGTCGGTGAAGGCCCGCGCGGATGGCACGTTCGAGCTGGACCTGTTGGGAGCGGACACGCGCAACGGGAGCATCGCGCGCTGCTTCGTCCTCCGCTCGCCGGCGCAGCGTGAGGGTCGGAGCGTCTCCGCCGCGTTCCTCGTGCAGGAGTCGGAGGTCCAGCTGCCCGTGCTGCAGGAGTGGACCGGCACGATGACGGCCACCGAGGAGGCGGGAGGGGTGAGCGTGGGCTTCCGCTCCCTGCGCGCGACGCACGGGCTGGAGAGCGATGGGCACGTGTTGTCCGTGCGCCCCTCGCTGCGTGAGGCCTGGCGGGTGACGGATGCCGTGTCGCCCGTGCGCCTGAGCGACTACGTCCTCGAGGACGCGGCGGGGCTCGAGGCGTTCGTCAGCGTCGAGCGTGACGCGAAGGCGGGCTCGGAGTCGGTGAGCCTCACCTATGTCAGCGATGAGCGGGCCCTGCCTCGCCGGGCGCTCGTCCCCGTGAGCCGTGGCGCGACGTGCACGTACCTGAACGCGGAGACGCCGTGCCGCCTCACGAACGGAGAGCTGGATGGGCTCGTGCTCTTCCAGACGGGCGTCCAGGAGGTCGTGGTGCAGCTGGCCAGGCCGGTGGTGCCACGCAAGGCGGTGCTGCGCAACTTCGAGGTGTCCGGCGCCGTGAACGAGCTGGTGCTGGAGGGCAGCGCCGACGGCACGCAGTGGGTGCCCCTGGCCAACCTGCTCGAGGGCACGGGCGCGCGGCCCTTCGTGGAGGTGGACCTGACCGGCACGACGGCCGTGTCCCAGGTCCGGGTGAAGGCGGTCCCGCGCGAGACGACGGGGCAGCTGCGCTCGCTGGGGCAGCTCTCCCTCTTCGAGTAGCGACGGCTTCACGAGAGAGGGCGCACCGGTCGCGGGAGAGGCCCGGTGCGCCCGCGAGCTGGGTGTCAATACAGGCCGCGCTGCGTGAAGAACCACCGCCGTGCCATCAGGTCGCTCGTGCCGACGGCGCGGCGGGGAGGCTCGAGAGGATGCTCAGCGCCTCGGGGCCGCCGAAGACGGACGCCGGCACGCCGAGGACGCCCTGCTCCAGCAGCGCATCGAACGAGCACTGTGACGTGGCGAAGTATCCGATGCAGCGCGAGGCCCGCAGCTCGGGTCTGCGGGTGGTGAGCGCGTCCAGTGCGCGCGCATGCTCGACGAGACGTGCTCGGACCTCGGTGGGACGCGCTGCGTGCTCGGTGAGCGCGGCGTAGCCGATGCGCAGCTTGCGCTCGTCCTTCGGCAGCGGCGCGAAGGCGGCGCGCATGTCCTCGCGCCACCGCGATGGCGTGATGCACAGCCCCGCGTGGTCCGGGATGAGCCAGCCCTTCGACAGCGAGACGAGGACGAACGCGAGCTCCTCTTGCATGAGCCGCAGGACCCACGGCGCCGGAGGTGTCGCGTACGCGGAGTCGATGAGCAGCACCCGCTCCCCCGGCTCGGCGCGGACCCACGCCTCCACCTGCTCGGCCTCCTCGCGTCCGAGCTCGCGTCCCCAGGGCTTGAGCGGCTCGCACAGCAGGAGCGCGTCGCAGTCTTGGAGCGCGGGCAGGCCCTCGCGCGAGGCGTAGCGAACGACCTGGACACCTGCTTCGTCGGCGAGCTGCAGGTACACCGGGTACACGTCCTCGGGGACGCCGAGGCGCGCCCGCCGGGACGCGAGCCAGCCGAACAGCGCGCGCAGGGAGCGCCGCACCCCGTGGCTGACCTGCGTTCGCGCCTTGAGCCCCGCGTCGAGCCCCAGGTGCGCGAGATAGCGCTCGGCGAGGTGACACCGGTAGGGCGACTCCGCGTGGGTCGAAGGCGCGATGGGCGCGAAGCCAGGCCCGAGGCTCCGGTAGACGTTGAGCTCCGCCAGGTCGATGAGCCCGGGCCGCTTCGCGCGCCACGAGTCCCGCAGCGCGAGGAAGTCCTCGTGTCTCATCCGCGCAGCTCCGAGGCGGGGTCCTCGAGCGAGGCGAGGCAGGTCCCATCGCTCATGAGGTTCCACGAGCGGACCTTCCGGTGCGTGCGCTCCCAGCCGACGGACGGCTCCGTGTACGCCGCCACGCGCAGCACCCGCCCCGCGACTTCTCCCTCGAACACGGGGCTTCCCCACGGGAGCGCGTCGACCTGCGTGAAGCCTCCGACCTCCATGGCGTGGAGCACGAGCGCGAGCGGCACCTGATGCGCCGCGCAGTACTGGTTCGCGGCGCTCGGCGCCCACGCGTTCTCGGAGAGGCTGGAGACGTAGAGCTCCTTGAAGCAGACCTCGTGGAACCCGTCGCGCGCGCTGCGCTCCAGGTAGGCGAGGACCTTGGGGACGTCATCCACGCCGCCCCGCTGGAGGACGCAGATGGCGCGGCTGCGCAGCCCGAAGGCCCGCGCGAGCGCACCCGAGTCCACCGACAGGCCCATGATGCGCGCGTCGTCCTCGCGCGTGACGCCGTGGCGACTGACGGCCAGCGTGGTGAGGCCCTCGTCGCGCAAGGCGTGCAGCTGCCCCGCATCCAGGCGCGCGCCGTTGGTGATGAGGAGTGTCTTCGGGAACCGCTCGGCGAGGCCGCGCACCAGCGAGCGCAGCGGGCCGGGGGCCATCAAGGTGGGCTCGCCTCCACCGGTGATGACGGCGCGCTCCGCCCCTCGGGCGCGGGCGAGGTCCGCCCAGTGCAGCTGATGTTCGAGCGAGGCGCTGCGCTGCCGCGCCAGGTCGGAGACGCTGGCCTTCGAGAAGCAGAACGCGCACTTCGCCTGACAGGCCTTCGCCACGGGCAGCACGGAGAAGGAGCGGGGGCGGCAGTCCTCCCACGGCGCGAGCCCCGTGTCGTCCAACTGGAAGGCCTGCGCGGTGACCTCCTCGTGGAGGGTGGGGCGCAGCGTCCCGTCGTCCTCGACCCACGCGACGCCGCTCAAGGGGACCTCGGGCGAGGGCCACCGCCAGCCGATTCCCGTGCCCGTGGTGTCGTTGGGGCGCATCGCCCGCTCACCCGACGTGGGCAGCCGGGCGCGCAGCGCGACGACGCGGTCCTTCGCGCGGCCGAGCTTCGCGACGAGCCGCCGCGCCTTCGCGAGCCCCGGCGTCCAGGGCTCGTCCTCCCTCAACATGTAGAACGCGTCGGGGAAGGTCGACTCGGCGATGGACGCTTTCGAGTACCGCATGCGGTAGCGATCGAATCCGCGCAGCCAGTTCGAGAGCGGAATGAAGGCGACGAAGGCGGTGTCCATGACGTCGGCACTCTCTCAAGCTCCATGCTTCGTGTCAAATAGACACAAAGCATGGGCCGGGAGGGGAGTGCTGGGTGGGTTGCCTTGAGTGTTCGGGTGGGGACCTCTACGGTGGGCCGATGAGAACGGTGGGTGACTGGAAGACGCGGCTGCGGGCCGCGCTCAAGGATGCGCTGAGGGACAGGAACGCGGCGGCGGTGGCGGTGCTGCGGGAGACGCTGGCCGCGCTCGACAACGCCGAGGCGGCGGACCTGAGCGTCGCCCCCAAGGCCGTCACGGGGGTCGTCGCGGGGGGCGTGGAGGGGCTGGGCAGCGGAGACGTGCCGCGTCGGCTCCTGTCACCGGAGGCGGTGGATGCCCTCCTCCAGAAGGAGCTCCAGGAGCGGCGGGAGGCGGAGGCCCTCTACGTCAAGCTGGGCAAGCACGAGGAGGCGCGGACGTTGCGCGCCCAGGTGGAGCTGCTCCTCGCGCTTCGGGCGGAGCCCTCGGGCGACTGACCTTCGTCAGCGCGCGCCATCCAGGAGCGCCGCGAGCGCTTCCGGTTGGGATGCGAACGGCGAGTGAGGGGACTCCAGGGCGAGTTCTCCGATGTTCATCCGACTCTCCTAGGGGCCACGCCAGCCCCTGACACCCGTGGCAAGGTCAGGCGCTCCTGTTAACGGGCAGCGGGGCTGCGCGCTGGGGCCGGGGAGATTGCACCGGTCGCGTCCCCGTGTTTCGTTGGGTCCCGACGCCCAGGAGGTCTCCCACGTGCTGCAGCTCCGCCCCGGCTGTGAGTGTTGTGACCGTGACCTGCCGCCCGACGCGACGGACGCGTTCATCTGCACCTTCGAATGCACGTTCTGCGCGAACTGCGTGTCGGAGCGCTTGAAGGGTATCTGCCCCAACTGCGGCGGTGACCTCACGCCGAGGCCGCGCCGGCCCGCCAGCAGGCTCGCCCGGTTCCCCGCGTCCACGGAGCGAGTGTTCAAGCCGCAAGGCTGCGCTCCGCGCTGAGGCGCGGCAATCGTGGGTGACGCTGGCCGAGGATGGGCCGGACGCCGTGGTGGCGCGCCTGGGCCTTCCCGCCCGGGTTCGCGTGGCGGCGACCCACGTCAGCGCGACTTCGGCTTCCAGCGCTCGACCATCAGGTCGATGAGGCGCCGCACCTTGGCGGGCAGGTGGGTCTTGCTCGGGTAGAGCGCGGTGATGCGCACGGTGCCCGTCTCGACGGAGGGCAGCAGCGCCCGCAGACGCCCTCGCGAGAGGTCCGCGTCGACGAGGAAGCCGGGGAGGAACGCGACGCCCATCCCGGCGACCGCCGCGTCACGCAGCGCCTCGCCGCTGTCTAGCCGGAGGCGGCTTCGTCCCTCCACGTGGACCCAGGAGCCGCCCTGCTCACGCAGGCGCCAGCGCTGCCTGCGCGCGCGGCTGCTGAAGAACAGGCAGTCGTGAGCGGACAGCTCCTCCAGCGTCCGGGGCTCTCCACGCGCGGCCAGGTAGGTGGGTGAGGCGCAGAGGATGGCGGGGTACTCGGCCACGAGCCGGGAGACCAGGCGCGTATCCGTATGGGTCGCCTGGATGCGCACGGCCAGGTCGTAGCCCTCCTCGATGACGTCCGCGACGCGGTCGCTGAAGCTCACCTCCGCCTGCACCTCGGGCCACATCCGCAGGTAGTCCCGCAGCACCGGGAGCACCAGCAGCCTGCCGAACGCGTCCGGCACGGTGAGGCGCAGGACGCCTCGCGGAGTCCCCGTGTGCTGTCCGACGCTGGCCTCCGCTTCCTCCAGCGCGGCGAGGACCTGCTGGCAGTGCTCATGGAAGACGCGGCCATCGTCGGTGAGGCTCACGTGGCGTGTGGTGCGGTGGAGCAGGCGCACGCCGAGCCGCGACTCCAGCCGGGCCAGCGCCTTGCCCGCGGCCGAGCGCGTCAGTCCGATGGCCCGCCCTCCCGCGACGAAGCTGCCCGCGTCCACGACGGACATGAAGGCGAGGATTTCGTCGAGGTTGGCGCGCTTCATGGGCCCCACGATTGTAGCGGCCTCATCGCTGGAGTGGGGAACGCTGTTCGTCAATCCCAGCGCTATAGGGTCATGACATCGCCAACCCCAGGAGAACCGCCATGCCCGTCACGCTGCTCAACCCCGATGGAATGATGAAGCCCGAGCTCTACCATCAGGTGTCCATCTCCACGGGCTCCCGGCAGGTCCACATCGCCGGTCAGGTCGCCTACGACGCGGAGGGGAAGCTCGTCGCGCGAGGAGACCTGGCGGGGCAGGTGGCGCAGTCGCTGCGCAACGTCGGCCTCGCGCTCGCGGCGGCCGGAGCCTCGTTCAGCGACGTGGTCCGCTTGAGGTTCTACGTGGTCGGCTGGAAGCCCGAGCAACTGCCCCAGTTCGGCGCGGGTGTTCAGCAGGTCGCGCAGGAGCTGAAGTTCGTCCCCGCGCCGGCCTCGTTGATTGGCGTCAGCGTGCTCTTCGAGCCGGACATCCTCGTGGAGGTCGAAGCCACCGCCGTCCTGCCCTGAGCCATCGCCTCGGCAAGGCTCCGTGTCCCTCGCGTTGGGAGCACGGAGCCTTCGTGGGAGGCCGCGACTACGAGCGCCGCGCCGCGCGCCCCCGGGGAGCTTCCGGCTTTCCGCCTCCGACCTTCGCGCCCGAGGCCCCGCCGACATACGCCGCCAGGTGCTGGCCGGTCAGCGTGGCCTTCGCGGAGACGAGGTCCGCCGGCGGCCCCTGGAACACGATGGTCCCGCCGTCGTGCCCCGCGCCCGGACCCAGGTCGATGATCCAATCCGCGTGCGCCATGACGGCCTGGTGGTGCTCGATGACGATGACGGACTTGCCCGAGTCGACCAGCCGGTCCAGCAGCCCCAGGAGGTTCTCCACGTCGGCCAGGTGCAGGCCCGTGGTCGGCTCGTCGAGCACGTAGACGCCGCCCTCCTCACCCATGTGCGTCGCGAGCTTCAGCCGCTGCCGCTCGCCGCCCGACAGCGTGGTGAGGGGCTGGCCGAGCCGCAGGTAGCCCAGCCCGACGTCGTTCATCCGCTTCAGGATTTCATGCGCGGCCGGCGTGCGCGCCTCCTTGGAGCCGAAGAAGGTCGCCGCGTCCTTGACGGGCAGGTCGAGCACCTCGGCGATGTTGAGCGCGCCCAGCCGGTACTCCAGCACCGCCGCCTGGAAGCGCTTGCCCTCACACTCCTCGCACAGCGTGCTGACCCCCGCCATCATCGCCAGGTCCGTGTAGATGACCCCGGCGCCGTTGCACGTGGGGCAGGCGCCCTCCGAGTTCGCGCTGAACAGCGTGGGCTTCACGCCGTTGGCCTTGGCGAAGGCCTTGCGAATCGGCTCCAGCAGCCCCGTGTACGTCGCCGGGTTGCTGCGCCGCGAGCCGCGAATCGCGCTCTGGTCCACCGTCACCACGCCCTCACGCCCCGACACCGAGCCGTGGATCAGCGAGCTCTTCCCGGAGCCCGCCACGCCCGTCACCACCACCAGCACGCCCAGCGGGATGTCCACGTCCACGCCCCGCAGGTTGTGCGCCTTCGCCCCGCGCACCTTCAGCGCCCCCGACGGCTTTCGCACCGAGGGCTTCAACGACGCGCGGTAGCCCAGGTGCCGTCCGGTGAGCGTGTCGCTGGCGCGCAGCCCGTCGACGGTGCCCTCGAACACCACCGCGCCACCGGCGGTGCCCGCGCCCGGGCCGATGTCCACGACGTGGTCCGCGATCTCGATGACCTCCGGCTTGTGCTCGACCACCAGCACGGTGTTGCCCTTGTCGCGCAGGCGCAGCAGCAAGTCATTCATCCGCTGGATGTCGTGCGGATGCAGCCCGACGGTCGGCTCGTCGAACACGTACGTCACGTCGGTGAGCGACGAGCCCAGGTGGCGAATCATCTGGATGCGCTGGGACTCGCCGCCCGACAGCGTCCCCGACGGACGGTCCAGGCTGAGATAGCCCAGGCCAATCTCCACGAACGAGTCGAGCGTCTGGCGCAGCGTGGCCAGCAGCGGCGCGACGGAGGGCTCGTTCAGCCCGCGCACCCACTCGGCCAGGTCACTCACCTGCATCGAGCAGGCCTCGGCGATGTTGATGCCCTTCACCTTGGAGGACCGGGCGGCCGCGTTGAGCCGGGTGCCTCCGCACTCGGGGCAGGGCGTGAAGGTCACCGCGCGCTCCACGAAGGCGCGGATGTGCGGCTGCATCGCCTCCTTGTCCTTGGACAGGAACGACTTCTGGATGCGGGGCACCAGGCCCTCGTAGGTGAGGTTCATGCTCTCGAACTTCACCTTGGTGGGCTCCTTGTAGAGGAAGTCCTCCAGCTCCTTCTTCGTGTACTTGCGGATGGGCTTGTCCGGGTCCAGGAAGCCCGAGTTCGCGTAGATGCGCACCTGCCACCCGTCGGCGTTGTAGCCGGGGATGGTGAGCGCGCCTTCATTGAGCGACTTGCTGTCGTCGTAGAGCTGGCCCAGGTCGATGTCCGTCACCGAGCCCATGCCCTCGCACCGGGGACACATGCCGCCGGAGATGGTGACCACGCGCTCCTCGACCTGGCCCTCGCCCTTGTCGACCGTTATCTGCCCCGACGCGCGCGCCGACGGGATGTTGAAGGAGAACGCGTTGGAGGAGCCGATGTGCGGCTTGCCCAGGCGGCTGAACAACACCCGCAGCCTCGCGTTGGCGTCCGTCGCGGTGCCGACGGTGGAGCGGGAGTTGGCGCCCATGCGCTCCTGGTCGACGATGATGGCCGTCGTCAGGCCCTCCAGCACGTCCACCTCGGGCCGGCCCAGGGACGGCATGAAGCCCTGGACGAACGCGCTGTAGGTCTCGTTGATCATCCGCTGGGACTCGGCCGCGATGGTGCCGAAGACCAGCGACGACTTGCCCGAGCCGGAGACGCCGGTGAACACCGTCAGCCGGCGCTTGGGGAGCTCGACGCTCACGTCCTTGAGGTTGTTCTCCCTGGCGCCCCGGACGCGGATGAGGTCGTGGCGGTCCGCGGGATGCGCGGGAGTGGAGTGCTTGGGCTCGGTCATGACAGGGGTACCAACGGCGAACGGGTGGGGTGTGGGGACGACGGGGGCGGGCTTGCTCAGCCCGCGTTGCCGCGCAGGGGGAAGGCCTGGCTGATGCGGATGAGGTTGCCGGCGGGGTCTCTCACGGCGCAGTCGCGTACGCCCCAGGGCTGGTTCGTGGGCTCCTGCATTACGTCCGCGCCCGAGGCGCGCAGCTTCTCGAAGGTCTCCGCGAGGTTGGCGCTGCTGAACAGGGCGCCGCCCAGCGTGCCCTTGGCGAGCAGGCGCGCGATGGCGTCACCGTCCTCCTTCGTGCGGCCGGCGTGCGGCTGGCTCAGGACGATCTGGATGTCCGGCTGCGCGGGAGGCGAGAGGGTGAGCCACCGGAACGCCTCGTGGGAGACGTCGCCGATGAGCTTCAGGCCCAGCAGGTCGCGGTAGAACGGCAGCGCCTTGTCCGGGTCGTCGACAATCAGGTGAACGGTGGTGAGCTTGAGGGTCATGACTCCACTGTGGGTCAACGGGTGGGAGGGTGCTTCTCGAATCCTGCTCGGCGGGGGCGCGTCCGCTCCTTCTGGATGCAGGCGGGCAGCACCTGGTCCTCGGTGTGCTGCTTCGCGCGGTAGTCGGACGGCGGCATGCCCACCAGTCGGGTGAAGCTCGCGCTGAACGAACCCAGGGAAGAGCAGCCCACCGCCATGCACACGTCGGTGACGCTCTGGTCCCCGCGCCGCAGGAGCGCCATGGCGCGCTCGATGCGGCGGGTCATCAGGTAGCCGTAGGGGCTCTCGCCGTATTCCTTCCGGAAGCGGCGCGAGAAGTGGGCGGGGGACATGGCGGCCGCCCGGGCCACCGACTCCACCGTGAGGGGACTGTCGAACTCCCGGTCCATCAGGTCTCGGGCGCGCCGCAGCCGCGCGAGCTCCGCGAGCTCGCACGCCAGGTCATCTGGGGTGGCCATGGCGCCGGAGGCTACGTCGCGAGCCGGGCATCTCGAAGCCAAAACCCCCCGATGTCCTGACAAGGTCCTGTCATATTTCCAGTACATGCCTTGACGGTTATATGAATTCATGGGTATATATGCGGCATGGAATCCTCGTTCGGAATCATCGCGGAGCCCAACCGGAGGAGCATCCTCAGCCTGCTGGCCGCGTCGGAGTGCTCCGTCGGCGAAATCGAGCGGGAGCTGCGGATGTCCCAGCCCTCGGTGTCCAAGCACCTGCGGGTGCTGCGCGAGGCGGGCTTCGTGGAGTCCCGGGTCGAGGCCCAGCGACGTGTCTACCGGCTGCGGCCCGAGCCGCTCATGGAGGTCGACGAGTGGCTTGCGCCCTTCCGTCGCTTCTGGACGGCCCATGTCGACGCGCTCGAGCGCCATCTGGACCGGATGGAGCAGACCTCCAGCAAAGGAAAGAAGCGATGACTCACCGTGCGAAGTACACCCCCGGCCGCGCGGCCGGGGCCCACATCAAGAAGGACGCGGAGCGCTGGACGCTCGTCCTCGTGCGTGACCTGCGCCACCCGCCCGTGAAGGTCTGGGAGGCGCTCACGGACCCCGAGCAGCTGCGGGAGTGGGCGCCGTTCGACTCGGACCGGAACCTGGGCGCGGTGGGCTCCGCGATGCTCACCACGGTGGGCGCGCCCAAGCCGCTCGTCGCCGAGACGCAGGTGAAGCGGGCCGAGGCGCCGAAGCTGCTCGAGTACAGCTGGGGCGGGAACGATGTCCGCTGGGAGCTGGAGCCGCGCGAGAGCGGCGGCACGCGGCTGACGCTCTGGCACAACATCCACCAGGGCTTCATCGCGATGGGCGCGGCGGGCTGGCACATCTGCTTCGACGTGTTGGATGGACTCCTGGCGGGCGAGCCGCTGGGGCGCCTGGTCGGCCCGGAGGCGATGCGGTTCGAGGGCTGGCAGCGGCTGCATGCCGAGTACGCCGAGCAGTTCGGCGTCGTGACCCCTGGACACACTTCTTCCCCGAGGAACTGAAGATGACGCGCTCGAAGAGAATCACCATCGGCTTCTGGGTTGTCACCGCGCTGTTCTGCTTGCAGATCGGCTTCACCGCCTACGCGCAGCTGAGCCTGCCGCAGGTGGCGGCGGCGTTCACCCACCTGGGCTTCCCCGACTACTTCCGGGAGGAGCTGTCGTGGGCGAAGTTCCTCGGGGTGGTGCTGCTGCTCGCGCCCGTGCCGGCGCGGCTGAAGGAGTGGGCCTACGCGGGGTTCGCCATCAACCTGGCCTCCGCGTTCATCGCACACCGCGCGGTGGGGGACGGCCCCGAGGCGTGGGGTTGGGTGGTGGGGACCAGCGTGCTCTGGGGGCTGTCGTACTTCTTCTGGCGTCGCCTGCAGGTGGCTCCGGTTCCGGCCGCGGCGCCGGTGCTGGCCGGAGGTCACTCGTGAAGAAGGGGGAGGGGCAGGCGAGCGGGGAGGCCGCGTCGAGGCTCATCGACCAGCGCATCCTCGACCTGGGGGACTGGCGGGGAGAGGCCCTGGCCCGGATGCGGAAGCTGATCCTGGAGGCCGTCCCGGAGATGACCGAGGAGTGGAAGTGGGGCACGCCGGTGTGGTCCCACAATGGGATTGTCACGACGGGGGAGGCGTACACGAAGGTCGCGAAGCTCACCTTCATCAAGGGCGCCCGCGTCCCCGACCCGACGGGCATCTTCAACTCCAGCCTGGAGGGCAACGCGCGCCGGGCCATCGACATCCGTGAGGGGGAGAAGGTCGACGCGAGTGCGTTCAAGGCGCTGGTGAAGGCGGCCGCGGCCCTGAACAGTGCGCCGAAGAAGAAGGCCACGCCGGTGGCGAAGAAGGCGGTGGCGGCGAAGAAGGCCCCGGCGGCGCGGAAGCAGAGCGCCGTGAAGAAGGCCGCGAAGCCGAGCGGTGCGAAGGCGAAGAAGCGATAGGGTTCGGGGCGTGATGGCGCCCCACCCCCGTCATCCAGGAGTGCGCGACATGGTTGGCAAGACGGCCGCGAAGGCCGCGGCGAAGAAGGCCACTGCGAAGAAGGCCACGGCGAAGAAGGCCACGGCGAAGAAGCCCCAGGCCAAGAAGACCGCCGAGAAGAAGACCACGGCGAAGAAGCCAGCGGCGAAGAAGGCCACGGAGCGCAAGGCGACCTCGGCACCGGCCAAGGCGCCAGTCCTCCTCTCCGGAGGCAATCCGCAGATCGCGAAGGGGTACGGGGAGGCCCCCATCCAGGCCTACATCGCGGCCATGCCGGGCTGGAAGCGGGAGGTCGGCGCGCGACTCGACGCGCTCATCTCTCGCGCCGTCCCGGGAGTGTCCAAGGCGGTGAAGTGGAACTCGCCGATGTATGGCATCGAGGGCCAGGGGATGTTCCTCGGCATCCACTGCTTCGCGAAGTACATCAAGGTGGCCTTCTTCCGGGGCACGGCGCTGAAGCCCATGCCTCCGGGCGAGTCGAAGAGCCAGGACACCCGCTACCTCGACATCCGCGAGGACGACGCGCTCGACGAGGCCCGCTTCGTGTCCTGGGTGAAGCAGGCCAGCCAGCTCCCCGGCGAACGGATGTGAGCTGTCGCGGTGGTAGAGTCGCCTCCCATGAAGCGGCTCCTCCCCGTCTGCCTCATGGTCCTCGTGGGTTGTGCCACCACGAAAGCACGTCCCCCCGAGCACGCGGCGTTCATCCAGAACGACTACGCCGCGGCGCTCGCCCAGGCCCGGGCCGCGCGCAAGCCGCTCTTCATCGACTTCGGCGCGGTGTGGTGTCCGCCGTGCCGGACCATGGAGGCGCAGGTCTTCGCCGCGCCCGGCTTCATCGAGAAGTCGAAGGACTACGTCCTGCTCGCGGTGGATGTGGATGACCCCATCAACGAGCCGCTCCTCGAGCGCTTCCCGGTGGACAACCTGCCCACGCTGCTGGTGCTCGACTCCGAGACGGAGACGCCCGCGCTGCGCTGGATGGGCGGCGCCGGGCTGGAGGACGTGCTGGCGTTGCTCGACGATGCCCGGCGCGCATTGAGAGCCCAGGTGTCGGGGCCGGAATTGCTGCTGCTCGAAGGAGACCGCGCCCATGCCAGGCGGGAGCACGAACTGGCGGCGCGCAAGTACCAGGAGGCGGTGGCGAAAGGCTCCAAGCAGTGGAGCCGTCGTGCGAGGGCCGTGGAGTCCGCGCTCAACGCGCTGTGGAACGCCGAGGCCTTCCAGGCGTGCGCGGAGTACGCGGTGAAAGAGGTCCCGAGTCTCGACGAAGCGCGCAGGGCGGGCGCCGCGAGCACCGCCTACGCCTGCGCGAGGTACGCGGACGAGCCCAAGCCCTGGGCCGCGCCGGCCATGAAGGCGCTGGAGGTCTACTTCGAGAAGGCCTTCGAGCAGCTGCGCGAGCGCGACGCGAAGGGGCAGACGTGGCTCTACGGCTCCATGGCGGACCTGCTCGAGGAGCGCGGCGACAAGGAAGGGGCCCGGAAGCTGTCCGAGGAGTACTACGCGAAGGTGCTCGCGTATCGCGCCGAGGAGACCACGGCGCGGGGGCGGGCGGCGTGGGACCCTCCGCTCTACAGCGCCGCGGAGTCGAGCGGGCACCTGGCGGACACCCTCGCGCTCTTCGTCCAGACGGAGCGCGAGCTGCCCGACGACTTCTCCGCCAGCGCGCGGGTGGCCGCGAACCTCCGGGAGCTCGGTCGCTACGACGAGGCGCTCGCCGCGACGGACCGCGCGCTGAAGCGGGCGCAGGGAGGGCGACGGCTGGCGGTATGGCTGAGCCGGGCGCGGACGCTGGAGCGCGCTGGCCGCAAGGACGAGGCGCGCGAGGACCTGGAGACGGCGCTCGCGGAAGCGGAGCGGCTGCCCAGGATGCAGCGGGAGTTCTCCCAGTACGCGGTGGACGCGGTGCAGGCCGCGCTGTCCGCGCTCGACGCCGGGAAGTAGTGCCCGCGCACTCGCGGGGCCTTCCAGCTCGGCACGGCTTGTATCGATGAGGCCGGCTGTCGCGGCCTTCCGTGTCGACGCTTGAGGTTGGCAAGGCGCGCCCCTTTGTCCGCGGGCGCTCCCACGGGGCACGACGTGTATGGATGTGAGCGCCCGTCGCGGCCTTTTGTGTCCGCGCTCGACGCAAGGAAGTCGCCCCCGTGCGCCGCCGGTCCGTGCGCGCCACGTCGATGCAGGGTGTGCCGGCATGTCATGGCCGTCTTCTCGAGACGTAGGGCCACGGACGCTGGTGATGTTTGTAGGGGCGAGTCACACGCACTTCTGAACAGCGCCCTGACGAGGGACGCCCACGCCGACCCGAGACATGCTCGCGGGTCGGCGCGGATGCCTGGAACTCAGCGGACCTCGAACTCGTAGATGCGTGCCGCCGGCGAGAAGTCCTGGGTGGGCAGCGTCACATGGAGCCGGATGTAGCGCGCGGACGTGGCGGTGATGGGGTGGGTGGAGACGTTGGCGGTGTTGGCGCTCACCGTGACGACGGTGTTCCACGTCGTCCCATTGGTCGAAGTCTGGATGGTGAACGCCTGGGTGTTCCAGGTCGCCGTCTCACCGCCTGCCCCCGCGTGCTTCACGGTGAAGCTGCTGACCGTCTGGGCCGAGCCCAGGTCGATATCCATCCACGCCGGTGACGTCAGTGAGCAGAACTTGTCGGTGGTTCCACCCGAGACACTCCCGTTGACCGCCTTGGCCGCCGTCTCGTTGCTGTTGCAGGGCGTGGTGCTGCTGGTGGGCTTGTTCAGCGCCAGGTTGATGAAGCCCGTGCCCACGGAGACCGTCTGGGTCCTGCTGTGGCTCGCCCCACCGTTGTCCGTGACCGTCAGCGTGACGTTGTAGTTGCCGCCACTCGCATACGTGCGCGCGGGGTTCGTCGCCGTGGACGTGGTGCCGTCGCCGAAGCTCCAGCTGCGCGAGACGATGCTGCCATCGGCGTCCGTGGACGCGTCGCTGAACGTCGCCGTGAGTCCGCTGAGGGTGACGCCGAAGTTCGCCACCGGAGGCGTGTTGCCGCTGACCGCGGTGTTGATGGCCGCCGCGTACTGCGCGCTCGTCCCTTGCGCCGAGCACCGCTGGATGTCGTCATACAGCCACATGAAGCCGCCCGGGATGCCGGCATTGGCCTTCCATTGGGTCATCTTGGTCTGCACCGAAGCCGGGCTGTCACCCGACGCGCAGTTGGTGCCGTGCCGCGACCACAGGCCCGGGGACACCGTCATCCCCATGGCCGTGTTCCAGCTCGCCGGGTTGTTGCCCGCGCCGCCGTCGTAGACCTGGAGATAGATGCGGTCCACCGCGCTCCCCAGGTTGTTCCGGAGGTTGCGCCAGAATGTCTGCTGCGTGTACGGCACGAAGGCGATCTTGTAGCCCAGGCCGATCAGCATCTGCCCGAAGGTCGTCGTCGGAGCGAGGTCATACGCGCTCTCGTCGTCGAAGTTCACCGCGTCCGCGCCGGTGATGGTCTTCAGCACCTGGAAGTTGCGGTACAGGATGCTGTTGCTCCCGGTGCCGCAGACCAGCGTGGTGCCGCAGCCGGCGGCGGTGCCGTTGACCAGCCTCGCCATGCGCTCGAAGTCCGGGACGCTCCAGGCGCCGATGGACACCTCGATGCGATTGACCGACGTGGGCGCCCGCTTGAGCGTGGCCAGCCGCGTGGGCCACGCCGCGTCGCCGATGTACGCGCCATTCCGGACCACGGGGATGTCGTTGTAGACGAGGTCCCCGTTGTCCTCGATGTGGAAGCTCCACAGAATCACCGTGGTGAACCCCGACGCGCGCAGGTCATCCATCACCGCGGTGCCCCCGGAGTAGAAAGGTCCTCCACCATAGACAGCCGAGTGGGCCTGGGCGGCGGGCGCCAGGAGCACGCCCCAGAGCGTGGCGAGTGTGAAGAACAGACGGCTGGATACAGTCGACGGATTCGATTTCGACATGGAACAATCCTCGGCATGGGAATGACGCGATGGACTGCGATGCGTGTCTGGGTCTGAGAGGCATTGCGCCCGCCCACACCCTCACGTGCTCCAGATCGCCGGCGTCGGCGACGGCCCAACTTGAGAGGGGTGGGTTCACGCTGTCAATTCAACGTCGAGGATGTCTGGCGATGGTTCGCTGGCGCACGGCGTGTGTCCGATGCCCCGGTCTTTTTCCTCGTTGGCGGTTCCTGGTGGGCCCTGGTAGGGTTCCCAGCGGGGCGGCTTTGGGTGTGCTTCCTTCTCACTCCTATGAGGTAGCTCATCCGCTCTCCGCCCCGCCTTTCCCCTCTCTCAGGGAGTCACCATGGGCGCCCCTTCGCTCCAACTCACGGGCGATTCCGCCGCGCTGTTGCTCTGGACCACGGGGCTCGTCTTTCCTCCCACGGGCCTGCCCGCCGGCGGTGACACGAAGGCACGCGAGGAGGCCCTGGTCGCGCTGGATGCGGACCTGGCGGGTGTCGGCTACGTGCTCGCGGGGGCCCTCCGGGACGCGCTGCTCGCGCTCCCCGACGAGACCCTGGCCGCGTCCGGCCGCTTCCTCTACGAGAACTGCGCGGCGACGGTGGGCAAGGACCGCCCCTTCGTCCCGCTGTTCCGCGCCTTCCCCCACAGCGTCCCGCGCGACACGCAGGCGCTGTTCGTCCAGCGCGTGCTGTCGTGGCTGTACCAGAACCCCGAGCAGCCGTGCATCCACTGCGGCACCCTGGGCTCGGTGCGCGCGCTGTCGCCGTGCGCCCACCTCGTCTGTGAGAAGTGCTTCGACGGCAAGGACTACTCCGCCTGTCCCATCTGCCGTCGACGTCTGTCGCCGACGGACCCCTTCCTGCAGCCCAAGGAACTCAAGGGCGCTTCGCGGACCGTCTACTCCATCCGTCGGAGCCAGTTGACGCGGTTGTCCCTGGGCACGGACCCCGAGGCCACCGCGAGCGGACTGATGCGACGGCTGGCATCGCGGTCCACGGTGCTCAACCCTCGCGACCTGGAGATCCTCAAGCGACTCGTGTCCGCCTTCGGGCCCCGGGTGCTGGGCTGGCTGCCCCGGCGCATCCCGGTGAAGGAGACCCTGGCGCTCATCGTGGGGCACCTCCTCCGGGACCCCCGGACGGCGGGGGACGTGCTGGCCGGCGCCGCGGCGCACGTGAAGACCGCCTCGGATGTGCTCCGCGTGCTGGTGGCCTGGGCGGGTGGCAACCCCGACCTCTCCGTCAAGGTGCCCTTGAAGAGCCCGCCGCGTCAGGTGCGGCGCGCCGTCCTCCAGATGATGGAGGGCTTCTCCCTGTTGAACGTCACCGAGGACGTCGGTCGCAACCCGGGCCTGTGGAAGGCCTTCGGCGGGCTGCTGCACGTCTTCGAGGAGTGGCGGCGTCATCCCAAGGTCTCGCTCGCGTTCGCCGTGCTGCGCGGGACGGTGCTCTCCGTGCAGACGCCGTTCGGCGCGACGCTGCTGGGCCTCGCCGGTGCACATCCCGAGTCCTTCCAGACGCGGGACGTCGAGGGCGGCGTCGTGGTGGAGTTCCGCTCCTGGACCTCGCGCGTCGAGGAGGCGCTGCGCGCGAGGGCGCTTCCGGGCGCGCTGACGCTGCTCCGGCAGCGGCCCGGTGAGCTGCTGCGCAGGTTGGACCATGTGAGCCGGCTCTCGGTGGCGCTCGCGGGCTCCGCGTCGCTGGCGCCGGAGCTGCTCGCGACGCTCGATGCCGTGCTGGCCCGGTCTCCGCCCGCGTTGCTGCTCGCCGCCTCGGCGCACCTGCGCAAGCGGCACCAGCCGTTCGCCCGGCGCATCTTCTTCCCGAAGGGTGAGGCCACCCACGCCTGGGGCATGGAGGACCGTCGTCCGTTGCTCCCCGGGGATGTGATTGGCCAGCTGGTGGCGCCGCTGGAGCGGGAGCTGCTGCGACGGGCGGAGGCCCTGCCGTCCTTCCCTCAGGCGGTCATCGACGAGGCGCTGGGGGACCTCCTGGTGCCGATGGCGGAGAAGACGGCCTCGAAGGCGTTGGTGGCGGTGCCTCGCGGCAGCCTGCTGCCGATTCCGGAGGGGAAGGTCCTGCGCTTCTTCGTCCACTGGACGGAGCCCCAGAACACGTACGTCGACCTGGACCTGTCGGTGGCGCTCTACGACAAGAACTGGTGGCTGGTGGACCGGTGTGACTACACGAACCTTCGGCTGGAGGACGACGCCGCGGTGCATTCGGGGGATGTCACGTCGGGCTCTCCGCCGCTGGGAGGCGCAGAGTTCCTGGACGTGCACATGGAGCGCCTGCTCGCCCAGGGTGTGCGCTACGCCATCCCCGTGGTCTTCTCCTTCAACAGCGTCTCGTTCGACCGGATGGAGGACGCGTTCGCGGGCTTCATGGTCCGGGACGAGGTGGAGGGGGAACACTTCGACGCGCGCACGGTGGAGCAGCGCTTCGACTTGCAGGGGAGCGCGCAGATTTCGGTGCCGCTCGTCATCGACCTCGTCGAGAAGCAGCTTCGCTGGGTGGACGTGAAGGTCCCTCCCGAGGACGGCTTCCAGAGCGTGGCCCGCTCCCGGGGGGGACTCGCACACCTGGGCAAGGACACCCTGGCCTACTTCGGCACCGGCGCCCGGCCCACGCTGTGGGAGCTGGCGACCCTGCACGCCGCAGCGCGCAGCCGCACCGTGCACGTCCGGCGTCGGGATGGCTCCGTGTCCGTCCTGAAGCGGGCGGAGGACGAGGACACCGCTTCCTTCCTTCGCAGGCTGCGAGGCCTGGAGGCGGACTCCACCGCGCGGAGCTTCACGCCCGGCAAGGCGCCCACGTTCTTCGCGGGGCTGACGGATGTGCCCGCGCTCTCTCAGGGCAGCGAGGGGTATGCCCTGCGCTTCCTGCACACCTCCGCGGAGGAGGTCACCCGGCTGGGCGCGGGCGACCTGGTCTCCGTGCTGAAGAAGGCGTAGCGGCGCCGCCTCAGAAGGTTGGCAGGTCGTTGGCCAGATGGGATGACAATCCCCCGTCGACGACCAGCGTGGTGCCGTTGATGTAGCCCCCGGAGGGGCCCGCGACGAAGGCCACCAGTCGGGCCACCTCGTCGGGCGTGGCGAACCTCCCGGCGGGAATCCTGCGCAGCAGCTCCTCGCGGAGCGCGGGCGGCGCCTTCGCCAGCATCTCCGTGTCGATGTAGCCGGGGCAGATGGCGTTGCAGGTGATGCCGTGCGCGCCCCACTCGGCGCCGATGGACCTGGAGTAGCCCACGAGCGCGTGCTTGGTGGCCGCGTAGGTGGAGGAGAGCGCCCCGCCGAAGAGGCCGAGGGAGGAGGCGATGTTGACGATTCTGCCGAACCTCGCCGCCTTCATGCGCGGCAGGGCCCAGCGGCAGAGCTGGTGGACGGCGTCCACATTCACCCCGAAGAGCTGCTCCCACTCGCTCCGCGAGACCTCGTCGGCGCGGTGGAAGGGCCCGCCGAAGCCCGCGTTGTTCACGAGGACTCCTGGCACTCCCACGGTGGACTCCAGCCTCGCGAGCGTCGCGTCCAGCGCGGCCTCGTTCGCCAGGTCGCACGCGAAGGACCACGCCTGGGCTCCCGATGCGCGCAGCTTCGCCTCCTGTCGGGCCAGGGCCTCCTCGTCCCGCGCGAGGAGGACGACGTGCAGCCCCTGCCCGGCGAGCACCTCCGCGATGGCCGCGCCGATTCCCCGGCTGGCCCCCGTGACGAGCGCCAGGTCCGCGTTCGAGGGCGACGTCATCACAGGACTCCCTTCGAGGGGACCAGGCGCAGCTCGTCCACGCGGATGTGCAAGGGCTTGCGGGCAATCTCCCAGATGGACTCGGCCACGTCGTCCACGGACAGCATGTCGGCGGGGCTGAACTCCGGACGCGTCTTCCAGAAGGCCGTGTACACGGCTCCCAGCGACAGCAGCGTGGCCCGGATGGCGTGGTCCTTTCCCTCCGCGTTCAGCACGCCCGTCAGCCCCCGGAGGCCATGCTTGGAGGCGGCGTAGGCGCCATTCATGGGCAGGGTGAGGTGGTCGCTCACCGAGCCGATGTGGACGATGCGCCCTCCGCCATGCGCCTTCATCCGCTTGAACGCCTCGCGCGCGCACAGGAAGGCACCCGTCAGGTTCACGTCCAGGCTCCGCCGCCAGTCCGCGAGCGAGGTCTCCTCGATGGGCGTGAAGGCCCCGAAGCCCGAGCAGTTGACCAGCAGATGAAGGGGCCCGTTGGCGGACGCCTTGTCGAACAGCGACCTCACGGAGGCTTCATCGGTGACGTCCACCCGCATCGAGTCGGATGACTCCCGCGTCACGTCCTCCGAGGCGCAGATGACGTGCAGTCCCTCCGCCCGCAGCCTGTGGATGACAGCGGCGCCGATGTTGCCCGTTCCTCCGACGACGATTGCATTCCGAGCGCTCATGCCGGCAGGCATACAGGCGGTCGTGGTCCGAGACCAGGGCCTTGCGTGAGGGATTGTCCTGGCGCGCGGGGGCACCGTCCGGGCGATTGGCGCGATCGGATTGGTCGCGTGCCGGGGTGCTCGTTACGCTTCTTCGATGAGCGGAGACCTCGTCCACCTCGCGCCGGATGTGGGCGCGCGTCTTGCCCGGCTCGGCGTGAACGTGGCCCACGCCACCGCCGCCGCGCGCGTGCCCGCTGGGGGCGCGATGAGCACCGCGCAGTTCTTCCACTTCTGGGAGGTGCTCGGGGAGTCGTCTCCGGCGGACATCGGGTTGCGCCTCGCGCGTGAGACGCAGGTGCACGAGTACGACATCTCGTCGCTGGCCGCGTTGCACTCACCGGACCTGGGCACGGCCCTGGGCAAGATTGCCCGCTACAAGCGCCTGTGCGGCCCGAAGGACATGTCCGTCGACACCCAGGGCGGCGAGGTCACCGTCCACACGACGTACCTGCACGCCTCCAGCCCCGCGCCCGCGCGCCTCGTCGATGCCTCGCTGGCCTCGTTGTTGGTGCTGCTCCAGCGAGGGAGCGGGTTGTCGCTGGCACCCAAGCGCGTGGAGCTCCTCCGCGCCCGGGCGGACGAGCCGATGCTGATGCGCTTCTTCGGCTGCCCGCTGCGCTTCAAGGCGCGGCGCGACGCGCTCGTCTTCGACGCGAAGGTGCTCTCCACGCCCTTCGTCACCCACAACGCGAACCTGCTGCGGGTGTTGCTCCCCAGCCTCGACGAGCGACTCGCGCCCGTCGAGCAGGACTCGCTCGTCGAGCGGGTCCGCGCGGTGGTCGCCCGGCGCATGGCGGGGGAGCGGCCCAGCGTGGCGAAGGTGGCGCGGGAGCTGGCGCTCAGCGCCCGGACGCTCCAGCGTCGGTTGGAGGAGCACGGCCTGAGCTATCAGCAGGTGCTCGATGACGTCCGGCATCGCACGGCGCTGCGGCTCTTGCGCACCGAGCAGGTGGGCGTGGACGAGATTGCCTTCCTGCTCGGCTTCGAGGAGCTCAACTCCTTCACGCGGGCGTTCCGCGCCTGGGAGGGCACCACGCCGCACCGTTGGCGCGATTCGATGAGATAGTGGCGCGTCTGGATTTGAGGCGCGCGGGCTCGCGCCGCATCTTGAGCCCATGACCCAAGACACTTCGCAGGTGTGGTTCCTCACGGGCAGCTCGCGTGGCCTGGGCCGCGCGCTCACCCTCGCCGTGCTCGCCGCCGGGCACCGCGTCGTCGCCACGGCGCGCAACCCCGAGTCGCTCGCGGACCTCGTTCGCGAGCACGGCGCGCGCATCCGACCGGTGGCCCTGGACGTCACCCAGCCCGAGCAGGCGGCGCGGGCGGTGCGCGAGGCGGTGGAGGCCTTCGGCCGCATCGACGTGCTGGTGAACAACGCGGGCTACGCCAACATCGACTCGGCGGAGGACCTGTCGCTCGACGACTTCCGCGCGCAGATGGACACCAACTTCTACGGCGTGGTGCACGTGACGCGGGCGGTGCTGCCGGTGATGCGGGCGCAGCGGCAGGGGCGCATCCTCCAAATCAGCTCGATTGGAGGGCGACGCGGAGGCACGCCGGGGCTGAGTGCCTATCAAGCCGCGAAGTTCGCGGTCGCGGGCTTCAGCGAGGTGGTGATGAACGAGGTGGCGCCGCTCGGCATCCAGGTGACCATCGTGGAGCCAGGTGGCTTCGCCACGGACTGGGCGGGCGCGTCGATGACGATTCATCCCTCGAAGCCCGACTACCAGGCCACGGTGGGGGCGCTCAACGCGAGCGTGAGGGCCAATCCGGGCGCGGCGCGCGGTGTGCCCGAGAAGGCGGCGAAGGCGCTGCTGCGGCTCGCGGCGATGGAGAAGCAGCCACGCCGGTTGCTCCTGGGGAGCGATGCCTACGCCCTCGCCGGGCTGACGCTGCGCGAGATGGGGGCGAGCGACGAGGCCCTGCGCGAGCTGAGCGTCAGCACGGACGCGGATGGGCTGCCGGACTTCGCGGACACGGAGGTGGGGCGGCGGATGCTGAAGCTTCACGGCACCTGAGCGGTGGCGTGCGTGAAGAAGGCGGGGACGGAGCGGCCCGAGCAGGTGTTCTCGCCGGGATGCCCGGGTCGGAAGTCCGTCCGTGCCCCCAGGCCGAGCCGCTGCCGCAGTCCGTCCAGCGGCTCCTCCATCAGGGACTCGAGGCGCGCGCCCAAGAGGGCGGTGGCGGCGACGCCGCGGACGAAGTCGTGGGCCTGGATGCGCCCTTCGTAGATGTCGCGCAGGTGCTTGTACTTGTCGCGGAGGATGTCCGGGTGCACGGAGGCCGCCGCCAGGAACAGGGCGAGCGCGGAGGGGGCGAGTCCGAACACGAACGACTGGACGGCGACCTCGTCCGCGTCCGAGGTCTCATAGGCGCCCAGGACGTGGAAGAAGTCGTGGCACTTGTTGAGCCGGTGGACGGCGTAGCGGGTGGGCGTCGCCTCCGGGTCGAGCTCGGCCTGGATGGGGAAGAAGTCCGGGGCCAGCCGGTAGTGCGCCATGTAGGCCGCGTAGCAGCGGCCGAACGAGCCTTCCGGCAGGGTGGAGAGGGCCTCGGGCTCGGGGAGGGCCGGGTCCCACAGCTCGGCGTGGAGCTCGCGGAACCCGGGCACCGACAGCAGCAAGGCATCACTGGCGGCGAGCAACTCGGGCTCGGAGAGGAAGGGGATGACCTCCCCCAGCGTCACGCGCTGGTTCACCAGGTCGCGGGCCTGCTCGACGAGCCTGGTCGGCTCTGCCAGAGGCGCCTCGAATGACAGACGGTCCGCACGAGTGTGCATGCCTCCCCCACTTGCACACGATAAGCCATCCCCCCAGCGCCTGTCATTCCGGGGGGATGTGGTGTGTTCAAGAGAGGGTGCTTCGGGCCTACACGTCAAAGCACCTGGCCTGACACGTCAATGGGGGCGTGTTGTCGTGTCAGCCGCGGTGGCCTGACTCTCGAGTGCGTGGGTCAACGCCAGGGACTCCCGCCGGACCTGTCGAGAGCCCACGAGCCACGGCAGGCCCGCGAAGGCATACATCATCGCCAGGAAGCCCCAGAGCCAGGCGGTCCCCCACAGGAACCGGAACGTCGCGAGCGTCCCGAGCACCAACGCGGCGAGGGGCAGGATGACCGAGTCGTGCCACACCAGGCGAGTCACCACCTGGACCTCCTTCTCAGCCACCTTCTCCACGGAGGACTCCACGTGGTTCCTCGGGCGCCACACCCAGCGCTCCCAGGCAGGGATTTGCCGGTGGATCACGAGGCGCTCGCCGCGCCGCTTGCCCGAGTACCACTGGGGCCCTCCGGCTTCGCCAGGCGCCGCGGGCAACCTGAAGGAGCCCTCCCATGCGGCCCACCGCGGGTCCGTCGTCGGGTTCACCTCGAGTCGAACAGTCCGTGTGACGCGCATGTGTGACTCCCTTGTTCGCGCTTCCTGGGCAGGTGTGGAACCCGGCCCTCACTTCGCGGCGGGGTCCAGGTCCGCCGGAAGCCGCATGGAGGACAGCAGCTCGCGGAACACCTGCCAGCGGCGCTCGGGCGAGGTGTCGGTGCCCATGTGGCGCTCGACGTACTGCTTCACCAGGTCCTGGCCCAGGTTGTAGTTGATGACATACGCGCGATACGAGTCGATGAAGGCCATCTTCTGCGTCGCCCGCTCCACGGACACCAGGCCGTAGCGCACGAACCAGTCCCGCGTCGCCTCGCGGCTGAGCTGTCCGTCCAGGTACCGGCGCGCGCCCTCGTTGCTCGCGTAGGACAGCTTCGCCGCCAGCGCCTCCACGGCCACGTAGTTGGCCGCGCGCTTCGGGTCGAGCCCCGCCAGCGGGAAGAGGACGTCCCGCAGGTACGCCTCCGCGTCCGGGAACGCCACGTCGATGCCGTAGTTCGCGCTGCCCTCGGCGATGAGCGACATGGGCGAGTACAGCGGATACACCGTGAGCTCCACCCACCCGCGTCCGCGCACCAGGTGCTGCTCGAGCAACGCGTTGTAGACGTGGTGCCCCGGATAGCCCTCGTGCGCCGCCAGGTCGATGGCACGCAGGATGTAGAAGGGCAGGTCCGTGTTGATTTGAATGACGCTGGTCGAGTTGCCCTTGTACCAGTTGTAGCCACTCCACGGCTTGTTGGTGACGTACTCCAACGTGAAGTGCTCGTTGGCGGGCAGCTCCACGTGCTGGAGCGTGCGGCGCCGGGCCTCCTGGATGGCGACGCGGAAGACCTCGTCCAGCTTGTCCTTCGGGATGACGAAGTCGTTGCGGAAGCGGTCCAGCCGGTCGACCAGCGGCCCCTGGCCGGGCAGGCGCTTGTCCAACTCCGCGAGCACCGCCTCGAACTCCGCGTCGGTGTGCCCCGGGTCCTTCGCGCCGTAGAGCGCCTGGCTCTCCTCGTCGAACTTCAGCTTCTCGCCGGACAGCATCCGCACCCGCGCCTCCAGCGAGCGCAGCTGGGTCAGCAGGAAGCGGTGGCGCATCGCGAGCAGCTCATCGGCGGGCACCGGCGTCGCCTCCACCGCGGCCACCATCGCGGCGGCGCGCGCGGCAATCTCGGGCAGGGGCAGCTTCGTGGCCTCGGCCTCCTTCGCCCAGGCCTCCGGCCCGTAATAGGCGTCCACGTAGTTGCCGTCGTGCTGCCCCACGGCGAGGGCCAGCTTCACGTACTGCTCGGCGGGGGCGTCCAGCGGGGAGGGCGTCGTCATGGGGGGTCCTGGGGAGGGCGCCGCGGCTCGCGTCGCGCAGGCGAGCGTCAGCGAGACGAGGACAAGAGCGGTCAGGCGGCGGAGGCTCGAGTGCATGGGCCAGTTGTAGATGGCCCCGGTCATGAGTTCCAGCGCCCGCCCTCATGAAGGCCAGGTCAGTCGGACATGTGTGCCATGCGGCTCCACCGCGCGGAGGTCCAGCGTCCACTGGAACCGGCGCGCCAGCCGCTCCACCAGCGACAGTCCGACACCAAAGCCCCTTTGCTCGGGCTCGCTCCGACCGAAGCCCACCCCTGTGTCGTCGATGCTCCACGCCTCGGGCGTGACGCGGATGACGATGCGCCCCTCTTCCGTATACGCGAGCGCGTTCTTGATGAGGTTGCCCAGCATCACCCGCGCCACGGAGCCGGGCAGCGGCACGACGACCTCGTCCGTCGCCTCGACGACGAGCTCCACGTCGCCTCGGGAGAGGTGGTCACCGTACAGCGCGAGCAGCTCGCGAGAGATGCTCACCAGTCCGCACGTCTCGTCCGAGCGCCCCGGCCGCGCCAGCCAGAGGATGCCCTCCGTCAGCAGGCCCATCTGGAGGACCGCCTGCCGCAGCCGCTCGAAGGTCGCCGAGTCCCTGGGCGGGTCCAGCTCCAGTATCTCCACCGCGCCCTGCGCCACGGCGAGCGGCGTGCGCAGCTCGTGACTGGCGTCCCGGTTGAACGCCCGCTCCCGCTCCAGCAGCTCCTGGATGCGGACATCCCGGGCACTCAAGGCCTGGGACAGGGCCCGCACCTCGGTGACGACGATGTCCTCGGCTCGCGGCTCATGGCCCGACTGCACCTGCGCGACGAGCCGCTCCAGCGGAACCCCCAGCCGCCTCGCGACCAGCAGGGAGAGCCCGGCGGCGCCCAGCAGGGCCAGCACCGCGCTCACCACCAGCAGGCCCGACGTGCGACGCAGCTGGCGCGTGGTGCCGGTCAGCTCCGTCGTGTCGAGCACGCCGTAGCGCGTGAAGCCTGTCGACACGTCCGGTCGCACCGCGACATGGAAGTGTCCATGCCCGGGAGGAAAGATTTCGTACTCGCCACCCAGCGCGTCCGCCGGCACCTCCGCCTGGAGCCAGGACGGCAGGCTCGCGTGGCCCACATAGGTCCTGATGCCGAGTGGCATCACCCCATCGCCGCCCCGCTGGTCCATCGCGGCGGCGACGAGCCGCGCGAAGAGGGTGTCCTCGAGGTCGTAGCTGAAGAGCGTGAAGAACGCCCCCATGAGGACCAGCGAGAGCGCCGCGGACGACACCATGGCGCCCAGGAGGAGCGCTCGTATCGACCTAGTCCTCACGGGCCTCCAGGCTGTAGCCCTTGTTGCGGTGGGTGGTGATGCAGTCGCCCATGCCCAGCTCGGCGAGCGCGCCTCTCAGCGCATAGACGTGCGTGCGCAGGGCGCTGGACTCCGGTGCGTCGTCGCCCCAGAGCTGATGGGCGAGCGTCGCCGTCGACACGGGCTCTGGCGCGGACTCCATCAGCAGCTTGAGGAGCAGCGCCTCGGTCCGGTTGAGTCGCACGCCGCGCTCGCCGCGCCTGGCCTGTCCTGTGTCGGGCTCCAGGGTGAGCGAGCCCACCGTCAGACGCCGACCGCTCGGAGGCACGGGGCGGCGCGCCAGGGCCTCCAGCCGCAGCCGGAGCTCCCTCAGCGAGAACGGCTTGACGAGGTAGTCATCCGCGCCTGCTCGGAAGCCCTCCTCCTTGTCCTCGAGCGTGTCGCGCGCGGTGAGCATCAGGATGGGCACCAGCCGGGCGGCGAGCTGCCGGTAGCGCTGACACAGCTCGATGCCGCTCATCCCCGGCAGCATCAGGTCCAGCACGATGACGTCGTACTCGTGGCTCAGCGCGAGCGTGAGCCCCTGGGGCCCGGTGGCGGCGAAGTCGAGCTGGAAGTCCGCGCCCAGGAACCTCGCGATGTTGGCCTGGAGGTCACGGTTGTCTTCGACGACGAGCACTCGCATGAGCGGGCAGGGGACCTCGGGATGGCAGGACGGTCGCAGGCTACCGGAGGGAACGTCAATCGAACGTCAACCGCGGGTTGACGCCTGTCCGACACAGCGGAGGGCAGGGTGACGGTGAAGCTCACTTCCAGGAGTCCACCATGTTCCGCTGGCTGTCGCTGTGCGTGCTGCTGCTGTCCGCCTCCCTGGCCCGGGCCGATGCCCCGACGCCGACGCTGGATGTTCGTGGCGCGGATGGAGAGCGCATCCCCACGCGGGTGCTCGAGCCCGAAGGGGGGCACGCGAATCCACCCATCGCCGTCCTGGTGCATGGCCTCACGCGCCGCAAGGAGGACTGGCTGTCGGACGCGGGGCCCACGCATGGCGGCGTCTTGAAGGACGAGCTCCTGCGGGCCGGCTACCGCGTCTATCTCTTCGACGCGCGACTGCACGGAGAGCGGGCGAACCCCGAGGCGAAGCCCGGGGCGCTCGCGAAGCTGGCCCACAAGGGCGAGCCCGCGCGGTACGTGAAGATGATCGCCGACACCGTGCGGGATGCCCACGCGGTGCTGTCCGCGGTGCTCGCCCAGGGCAAGCCGCCGCGCGTGCTCGTCGTCGGGTACAGCATGGGCGCCCAGGTGGGGCTCCTGCTGGCGGCGCGCGAGAAGCGCGTCACCCACCTCATCACCATGGTGCCGCCCCACATCGATCCGTCGATGGAGGAGGTCGCCCCGTCGCGGCACATGTCGACGATTCGCCAGGACTGGTTGCTGCTGACCGCGAACCAGGATGACTTCGCGCCCGTCGCCGACAGTCGCGCCCTGTTCGAGTCCGCTCCGTCCGTGCGCAAGACACACAAGACCTTCGACAGCGGGCATGCGCTCCCGAAGGAGTACCTGGACGAGGTGCGTCGCTGGCTCTCCACGAGCCACCGGGCGCCGTCGCCCTGATTCAGTCCGGGCTCGCCTCCCACGACAGTGCGAGCTCGCTCATCCACGAGGTGCCCTGGGCCGAGTCCACGCGCAGGTAGGTCTCGCGAAGCGGGACGCTCGGGGTGCGCTCCTTCGCGTGGAGGTGGGCGAAGAGGCGGGCCCAGGATGGGCCCACGGAGTGGGGCGGGCCGGAGTGCGCGAGCGTGACGGCCTGCACCTCGGGCAGCTCCGTGATGGCGACGCCCTCCGGGATGGCCCCGGGGGCCAGGGGCACGCACCAGGACTGGTCCGCGTCGTCCTCGCGGTACTCCGCTTCGTGGAAGAGGCAGAAGGGCGCCCCGGCCACGTGGGGGCCACACGCGGCCAGCAGCCGGGGGAAGAACACCGACGCGTCGGAGTAGCGCCCCCGGGCCCGATGCACGGCGACACGAACGGGTGGGAGCCAGCGTTCGAGCAGGGGCGGCGGCGCGCGCAGGTAGGTCTCCGCCCGGGCCTGGTTTTCGAGCAGCGTGTCCAGCGCGAGCACGGAGCGTCGCGCGCTCGCGGCCTCCTCGGCGAGTCGGGCCCGCACGCGCGCGAGCTGCTCCGCGAGCGAGGCGCCCTGTCCCAGCTGCGTGAGCACGCCGTGAATCTCCTCCAGGGAGAGCTTCAGGTCGCGCAGCGCGCGCACGGTGTGGGCGAGCGAGATGTCGTGCTCGGTGTAGTAGCGGTAGCCCGTGGAGGCGTCCACGCGCGAGGGCTCGAGCAGCCCCTTCTCCTGGTACAGGCGCAACGCCTTCACTGTGAGCCCGGTGATGCGAGACACCTCGCCGATGGAGTACAGCAGTCCGCTCACCGCTCCTCCTCCTGGAGGAAGGCGCGCACGGTGGCCGCGAAGGCCTCGGGCTGCTCCTCGAAGGGGAAGTGCCCGCTGCCTGCCAGCTCCACGAGTCGCGCGTGGGGAATCGCTTCTACCACGCGCGTGGTGGCCGAGCGCGGCTGGAGGTCCTGGGCGCCATGGATGACGAGCGTGCGCGCGCGCACCCGGCGCAGCCATTCGCTCCAGTCGTGATGGCGTCCCAGGCTCAGGTAGAGCCCGAGCGAGAGGAAGCCTCCAGCGGCACCAGTGTCGGGATGCCTCGTGTCGGGGCGCTCGGCGTTCAGGGCCCGGGCATACAGCGGTCCGAAGGCGGCGAAGTGCTCGGCGAGGCGGGCCTCGTCGTCCTTCAGGCGGGCAGGGAAGTCGAAGGTGTGCTTCATCCAGGCCGCGAGCTCCCGCTGGCCTGCTTCGTCCAGACGGGTGCGCACCTGGGTGAACAGGTCATCGCCCTTCGAGGGCATCGTCACCAACGGGGCCGGCGCCACGAGCACGAGCGCGTCCACCCGCTCCGGCCACTCCGCCGCATACAACAGGGCGAGCAGGGCCCCGAAGGAGTGGCCCACCAACGTCAGTCGCTCCCGGCCGAGCAGACGCCGGATGCGCTCGATGTCCGCGAGCTGCTCGGCGAGTCCCAGGCGGGCCTCCACCTCCTGCATGGCCTGCCAGGTGCCTCCGGGCGGAGGCTGGGAGATGGGGCGCGAGGAGGCGCCACAGCCTCGCTGGTCATAGAAGTGCCAGCGCAAGGCGTTGCCCGTCAGCGCCGCTGCCCGCCAGGGGTTCGCTGGAGGCAGGCCAGGGCCTCCATGGATGACGAGGACGTCCCGCCCCTCGCCCACGGCGACGTGGTGCAACTGGACATCCCCGGTCACCTGCCAGGACGAGGCGTCCGCGCGTTGTCCCGGAGGAACCTCCAGCGTCTCGCCCCGCGCGGCCAGCACCTGCGTCACGGTGCCGGGCTGGAAGAGGGCCCTCCCCATCCACCACCAGGCGCCCGCCGCCGCGCCCGCCAGCAGGATGAGGGTTCCAAGGATTGCCGCCGCCATGCGCTTCCTCCGAGACATGTCCGTGGGTGACATGCCCGGAGGGTGGCGGTCTCCCCCAGGGGGAGAGTCAAGCACGAGGGCTACTGGAGGGCGACGGGCGGCGCCTTCTGCGTCATCTGCTGGGCGTAGTCGGACGCATGGTCCCGCATGTAATCGATGGGGTTCGCGAGTACGCCCAGGCCATTCGTCTTCGAGCGTCCCGTGTAGACGAGCTCTCCGCTCTCGTTGATGTAGTGGACGAAGAGTCCCGCGGTGCCGTCGGCGCCGAAGCGGTCCGTCTCCACGCTCCCGATGGGCGAACCATCAGGGCCCAGGACATCCTTCATGATGGGCGAGCGATACAGGTGCGCGACCGGGATGATGACACCCCTGGCGCCGGACTGTTTCACGTACTCGGCCAGCTCCTTCTTCATCCGCGGCGGGACGATGAAGCGGTCCGCGGCGATGTTCGGGAACGCGTCACACCATTCGCTGTCTCCCTTCAACTTCTTCACCTTCACCTCGGAGACATCCTTGCCATACGCGCTCCAGATGGCGGGCGCGAGATGGTCCTCGAGGTTGCGATACACCTTGTCGTTGCCCTCCGCCGGATACGCGCAGGCGAGCATGGGCGTGAGGGCATACGGGCTGTCCAACGCGTTCCATTTCCCGTCGGTGAAGTAGCGCGGGTTGGACGTCGCGAGGCCTCCGCCACAGCCGGAGAGGAGGGCGAGCGCGACAGTGGCGCACAGTGAAACAGGGACCAGGGATACACGGCGAGCGGGCATGGGAACTCCTCGAGCAAGTCGATGAACTCACGAACAATTCGTGAGCTGCTTCGACGCCCCTCGTCGCGTCCGGGGTTCCATCTATCTGCTGATGCCCGGTCGTTCCTGTGCGTTGCTGTTGCACCTGGAGGGCTCTGGTCATGCGATTGTCGGTGGTATCGTGACGTCCGAGGGCTCGTCGTCGGCAGGCTCTAGCAGGCGCATCCGCGCGCGAGGTCAGCGCGGCAGCTCCGCCTTGACGAAGGTGAGCTTCGGGCTGCGAAAGCCCATCCCCACCCACGCGCCGAGCAGCTTGATGAAGAACGCGACGGATTGGTGCCGGCTGTTGGGCACGTCCGTGGGGAGCGCGGGCCCGGGCGGCAGGTCGGAGGTCATCGTCCGCAGCTCCAGCGGAGGCAGGGTTCCGTCGGCCCAGAGGCCCCCATAGAGGCTGAGCCAGTGGCCGCTCTGGAACTCGAGGAACACGGGCGTGTTGCAGCACGTGGCGACGACGCGGCGGGTCTTCGACTCCGGCGTGAGCCGGAACTCCGCGAGGCGGTCCGTGCCCTGGAGGAAGTGGACGCGGTCCTTGCGGTAGAGCACGAAGCGTGACGCGTCCCGAGGCCCCAGCAGCAGCCGTGACGCGGGCAGCGTCTGGAATCTCGCGACGGCCGCGCGACAGCTGTCGCAGCAGCACTCGGCGCTGATGATGGGGGCTTTGTCCACCCGCAGGGAGACTTCCCCGCAGGCGCAGCCGAGCGATGAGGCCTGGGTCATGGTGAGGCTTTCTCCGGGGGTGTGAGCCTGAAGAGCAGGCGGATGTAGCGGTCCAGGTGGTCCAGGCTCTCGCGCGCGAGGGCCGCGTCGTTCCCCGCCTTGGCGAGCACGAAGGCGCCTTGAATCACCGTCTGGGTGTGGCGTGCCAGGCTCGCGGCCGTCCAGCCTCCGGAGACGCGGCGCTTGCGCATGGCGGCGGCGATGTCCGCCTCGAGCGTCTGGGCATGACCGAAGATGCTCGCGGCGCAGGCCTCCCGGATGTCGGGCGCGCTCGCGTGGACCTCCTGCGCCAGCGTGCCCACCAGACAGCAGAACTCGGCGGGGCTCCCGGTGATGATGGACTTGCGGAAGGCCACGTAGGCCAGGACCCGGTCGAGCGGGTCCGCGGGGGCGTGGTAGGGCGCGCTCGCGAAGAAGGCGGTCGTCGTCTCCTTCCAGTGCTCCGCGGCGGCCACGCCGAGCCCCTCCTTGCTCTTGAAGTGATGGAAGAAGGCGCCCTTCGTCACCTCCGCGACCTGGCAGAGCTCCTCGACCGAGGTCGCGGCGAAGCCCTTCGCGCGAATCGTGTCGCGCGCGGCCTCGAGCAGCCGCGTCCGGGCATCCCCGCGTTCTGGCGCGTGTTTCGGTGGGCGTGGCATGGTGATGTCATACCGTACGGTTGGTATGCATGCAAGTCCCGGAGGTCGAGCGTGGGTGGGCCGGCCTGTCGAAGAGGGCTCGCCAGGCGCTACGTTCCAGGGATGCGCGACCTGCAATCCCACCGGTGGATGTGGGTGAAGGCCATCCTCTTCGTCGTCATCGGCTGCGTCTCGTCGGCGCTGCTCCTGATGGAGCTGCCCGAGTGGCGCGTCCTGCTCCTGCTGCTGCTCGCCATCTGGGCCTTCTGTCGTGCCTACTACTTCGCCTTCTACGTGCTCGAGAAGTACATCGACCCGTCGTTCCGCTTCTCCGGGCTCACCTCGCTCCTGCGCCACCTCGTCGACAAGCGCTAGGGATTGGACGTGCTGTCGCTCCCCCCCGGTCATGGTCGCGCAATTCTTGCGCGCCATGGCGCGGGTGCGCAGGAATTGCGTGTCGATTGCGCATCTTCATTCCAGGGTTCACGCATGGGCATGAGACCTGTATAGGAAAGGGAGCGAGGTTCCCGCCTGCCCACCCTCTTGATAGTGGTTGTCATCGCCGTGGCGGTCCTGGTCGCCCTGATTGCGTTCGCGGCGGGAGTCCTGACCGCGAGCCACCTGGGGCGGCTGGTGTTGCTCGCGGGTCTGGCCATCCTCCCACTGGTCGTCACCGGCGCGGGCGTCGCCGTGGGCGTGCGTGAGTCGTCGCAGACGCAGTTCTGCCTGGGCTGTCACGAGATGGAGCCGTACGGGCAGAGCCTGTTCGTGGACAACGCCGCGTCGCTGGCGGCGGTGCATTACCAGAAGCGGCTCATCAGCCGGGACACCACCTGCTACGCGTGCCACACGGACTACGCCCTGTTCGGTGACGCGAAGGCGAAGTTCAACGGGCTCAAGCACGTCTGGGTCCACTACTTCGGCACCATTCCCGAGCGACCGAAGCTCTATCAGCCGTATCCCAACTACAACTGCCTGCACTGTCACAGCGACGCCCGGAGCTTCCTGGAGGCGTCCGCGCACCAGGACATCCAGGCGGAGCTCCAGAGCGGCGCGCGCTCGTGTCTCACGTGTCACGACCTCGCGCACGACCTGGAGGGCGTGAAGGCGCGGAACTTCTGGCTGCCGGAGCCACGTCCATGAGCCACGAGAAGCGCATCCGGAGGGCGGCCCTGCTGGTGCTGGCGGGGTTGTGTGTCCAGCTCTTCACCACGCTGTTCTGGTCACCGCTCACCTTCGTGGTGTTCACCGCGGTGGGCGTGCCCCTGGTGTTGCTGGGAGTGGGCCTCTACGTGGTGTCCGTCTGGAAGATCCTCAAGGAGCGCAAGGCGCTATGAGCACTCCGACCTCGGAGCCCTGGCGCGCTCGCGCGGGGGCCGTGCTGCATCGCTGGCGCTGGCGGGTGGTGCTCGCCGTGCCGCTGCTCTTCGCGCCGCCCATCCTCGCGGTCAACGCGCCCCAGGATGTCCGGATTCCTCCCTTGAAGGAACGCAAGGCGCCGGTGCCGGCGCTGTTCTCACACTGGGCCCACGACTCGCAGCGTTGCTACAGCTGCCACCCGGGGGTGTTCCCCCAGGCCCCACTGGGCTTCACCCATCAGGACATGCGCGAGGGCCGCTACTGTGGCAGTTGCCACGATGGACGGGCGGCCAAGGCGCCGAGCTCCATGCGCTGCGAGGCCTGCCATGCGCCTCGCTGACCTGGGCCGTCTCTGCGTGGGGGTGTTCCTGCTGACGGCGGCCATGCCCGCGCGCGCGCAGACGCAGGAGGAGAAGCGCCGCCAGCTCCAGGAGCGGCTGGGCATCCAGCGTCCGCCGACGCCTCCGCCCGCACCAGAAGGCAGCGCTGACGCGGGGACTCCCGAGACCTCCGCGGCACCTGCCGCGCCCACGAAGGCGGCACCAGCACCGGTGCTGACTCCGTCGGGGCCGAGGACGGGAGGGGCGCCGAAGCCGCGCGGACCGACCTTCGCCGCCGACGCCCGGCCCATCCTCGTGGCCCGGTGTCTGTCATGTCATCGCCCGGAGGGCATGGCTGGCAGGTCGAAGTGGGTGCTGCGTGGCGATGGCACGGACTACGAGACCACGCTGCGGTTCGTGAAGCTGGATGCCGCCGCGCAGAGTCCGCTGTTGAAGAAGGGGACCGGCGCGGTCCTGCATGGTGGCAAGAAGTCGCTCGCGGCCGAGTCGCCCGAGTACGCCACGTTGCTGAGGTGGGTCGAATCCGGGGCGCTCCCAGGACAGGCCCCTGCCGGGACCGCGCCGCCCCCCTCGTCGGCGGCGGCAACGACGTTGGGGGCTCCGACTTCCGCGCGCGTGGGGGACGTGGCTTCAGCGACACCTTCGACGGTGGCAACGCCTCCGGGGGGCGCGCGCCTGGGGGAGGTGCCCTCGGCGCCACCCGCGACGGCGGCAATGCCTCCGGGGGCTCCTGCTTCCGCGCGCGTGGGGGATGCGCCGACGCCTCCTTCGTCCACGCCGCTCGCGCCAGGGACGCAGCCCGTGCCGGCGTCTGCCTCCATTTCGGACTCGCTGCGCTTCGCTCCCCGCATCCACGAGCAGCTCCTGGCGGGCTGCGCGAGCTGTCACGCGGCGGATGGGTTCGCCGGGTCCACCCGCTATGTCGCCCACTCGGAGCCCGAGCCCCACCTGCGCACGGTGCTGGCGCTGGTGACGCCCGGCTCGGCCGACACGAGCCTCCTGTATCAACGCGCGCGAGGTGCCTCGCATCAGGGCGGCGCGGTGTGGGAGCCCGGGAGCGCGGAGCTCGCGCTCCTGGCCCGGTGGATTGAGGAGGGCGCGCGCGGGACGGAGGCTCCTCCCCTGGCCACCGCCGCGCCCGTTGCTCCGTCCCTGACGCCACCTGCCACCGTGGCCACCGCTGCGCCCGCTTCTCCGTCCTCGACGCCACCCACCGAGCGGCCCGCCGCTTCATCGGGTGGGCCGCCGCCGGGCGTCCAACTCGGGACCTTCCCCGTGCTCGGCTCGCTCACGCTCAACGGGCGCTTCGACCTCAACTACGAGCGCCTCGGCTACAACGACCAGCCCTTCCAGAAGGGCGCCTCGAACGCGCTGCGCAGCTACCACCACTTCCTCTTCCTGACGCGCCAGTCCACCGAGGACCCGGTGACGCTGACGCTGGAGATGTTGTCGCTCCAGTTCTGGGAGGTGGGCTATCGCGTCAGCGGCGAGGACTGGCCGGTGCGGCTCTCCGCCAAGGTGGGCAAGGTGCTGGTGCCCTTCGGCGCCGAGCCGCTGTTCCACCATAGCTACGGCGGCCTCGCGGGCTTCGACCAGAAGGTGCTTCCGCCTGTCTACGCGCGCGAGGGGCTCACGGCGAACGTGCAGCGCCGCGAGGGGCCGTTCCTGCTCTCCGCGGATGTCTACGTCATCGCGGGCTACCAGCTCCGGCGGGCCGATGCAGTACTCAACCTCCAGTCGGACTTCGCTCCGTTGGAAGCGACGCGGCTGGGCGTGGGGACGCGGCTGGGTGGCTCCTGGGGCCCGCTGAGCCTCTGGTACTCGGCCTACTACAATCCGCTGGGATACGGCCGGAGGCTGTTCCTCCAGGCCCTGGACGTCGCGTCGTGGCGCCCTCGCGGGGTGCCGGTGCTGGAGCGCTTCTCACTGGGCGCGGGTCTGCTGCGCGCGGACGTCTCTGGAGGCGAGGCCGAGGGGTACGGCGGTCCCGGCGCGGACTACTACCACTTCGCCAGCTACCTCCAGCTCCGCTTCCATCCCACCGATTGGCTCTACCTCCAGTATCGGCAGGGCCTGCGCACCTTCGGCAATCAGCGCGGGCGGATTCTCGACACCACCGCGCTCACCCGCGAGGACGCCTCCGCGCACAACGTGGGCGCGGTCGCACGCTGGAAGGGCTTGAGCGTGGGCCTCTTCCAGTTCTGGAACCTGGAGAAGGTGGACGAGGTGCCGGACGACTTCACGCGACTGGTGGTGGCGTATGAGTTCTAGGCTCGGACTCCTGCTCGCGCTCCTGTTCGTCCCGGGCTGCGCGGACTTCCACCGCGGCGACGCGAGCCCCGACGCGGGCACGCCCTCCGGTGGTGACGGCGGCGGTGGTGGCGACGGAGGAGGTGACGCGCCCTCGTTCGCCACGGACGCTCATCCCCTGTTGCTATCGGGCTGTCAGTCCTGCCATCGCGCTGGAGGCGCCGCGGGCAACACGGGCTTCGTGTTGACGGGCGACGCGGACGCGGACTTCCAGGTGTCGAACGCGCTGACGGACACCGCGGCGCCCGCTGGCAGCCGCCTGTTGCGCAAGGCCGCGGGGGCGGGACACGGCGGCGGAGCCATCTACGCCGACGGCACCCCCGAGTATCAGACGCTCCTGGCGTGGATCGCCGGAGGCGCGCTGCCATGACCCACACATCTCCCAGGAGGGACCCGATGAGACGAACGACGTTGCTCCTGGTCGCCGCGCTGCCCTGTCTCCTCGTGGCTTGCGCGAAGCTGGAGAACGCCAACCCGGGCATCACGACCAGCGGGGCGCATTCGGTCCTGCTGGGACAGACGCTCCAGCTCGGCGCCGCCACGCGCGAGGCCACGGATGACGGCTACACGTGGGAGAGCGAGGACCCGGCCATCGCCACGGTGGACGACACGGGATTGGTGACGGGCGTCAGCGTGGGTGAGACGGCGGTGAAGGTCGTCGGGAAGCGCTCGCGGTTGGAGGGGCGTCACGCGGTGGTGGTCGTCGGGCCCTCGGCGGGGGACGCCGGCGTGGACCCGTCGCAGGTGCCCTATTACGTGGCCTGGGCGGGCTCGCCGCACGCGGACACCACGGCGGAGGCCTTCTCTCACTGGAACGAGGAGGGGATGGTGCCCGCGACGTGCGCGCGCTGCCACAGCTCGGAGGGCTACATCGACTTCCTGGGCGGGGACGGCTCCGCCCCAGGACGGGTGGACGCGCCGGGCAGGACGGAGTCCGTGGTGCGGTGCGAGACGTGCCATGACGCCGCGGCTTCGCGGCTGACGGCCGTCACGTTCCCCTCGGGCAAGGAGGTCACCGGGCTGGGCGCGGAGGCGCGGTGCATGGTGTGTCACCAGGGGCGCGCCGCGGGGAAGGACATCGACGCGCAGGTCGCCGACGCGGGAGTGGGGGAGGACACGGCCTCGGCGGCGCTGGGCTTCACCAACATCCATTACTACCCGGCGGCCGCCACGCTCTTCGCCGCCCAGGCGGCCGGTGGCTACCAGTACGCCGGGCAGGTCTACGACACGCGCTTCCGCCATGTGCCGGACTTCGACAAGTGCAACGAGTGCCATGACCCGCACAGCACCCGCGTCCGCTGGGACGCCTGCGCGACGTGCCATCCGGGCGTCACCGATGTCACCCAGGCGTGGAACATCCGGCAGATCGCCTCGCGCAACCAGGACTACGACGGCGACAACAACCGCTCCGAGGGCATCTACTTCGAGATTCAGGGGCTGCGCGACAGGCTGCTCGCCACGCTCCAGCGCTATGGCGCCGAGCGGGCCCAGCCCCTCTGCTACGGCAACGCACATCCCTACTGGTTCCGGGATGCAGACGGTGACGGCGCGTGCTCCACGGCCGAGGTCGTGGGCACCAACGCCTACAAGAGCTGGACGCCACGGCTGCAGAAGGCGGCCTTCAATTATCAGCTCGCCCGCGTGGACCCGGGCGCGTTCGCCCACAACGCGAAGTACATCATCCAGCTCCTGCACGACTCGATTCAGTCGCTCAACGGCGCGCTGACGACCCCCTTCGATACCTCGCTGCTGGTGCGCAACGACCCCGGCCACTTCAATGGAGCGAGCAAGGCGGCGCGCAACTGGGACGCGAGCGAGACGGTGCAGGCGAGCTGCTCCCGCTGCCACAGCGGCGCGCAGGGCTACCGGTTCTTCGTGCAGTACGGCGTGGGGCAGGCGGTGCCGGAGACGGCCAACGGACTGGAGTGTGCCACGTGTCACGAGAGCTTCGCGCCGGACTACGACGTGTTCGTCCCCACGCGCACGTGGCTGCCGGATGGCACGACGGTGAGTCTGCCGGGCCAGGACAACCTCTGCGCGAACTGCCACATCGGACGCGCGTCGAAGGCCACGCTCGACAATGCCTTGGCGGCGGGAGGCACGCCCCGCTTCCAGAACGTCCACTACATGCCCGCCGCCGGGACGCGTGAGGGCGCGCTGGCGAAGACAGGGTACGAGTACCCGGGCAAGACGTACGCCGGGCGGCTGTCGCACCTGGGCGGCGTGCAGTGCTCCAGCTGCCATGTCCCCGGCGTGAGCAACCACACCTTCCGCATCGCGGACGTGTGGCGCACGCGGTGCGAGACGTGTCACGCCGACCAGGAGTCGGCGGAGCAGATTCGCAACGTCCACCTCCAGGACTACGACGGGGACGGCAACACCACGGAGCTGCTCCGGGCGGAGGTGGATGGCATGGCCGCGCGCCTGCTGGCCGCCATGCGCACGGTGACGAGCAACGGCCTCTGCTACAACGGAGACGTCAATCCGTACTTCTTCAAGGACACGGACAAGGACGGCACGTGCAGCGCGACGGAGGCCGTCTCGTCCAACGCGTTCGCGCCCTTCACCCCGGCGCTCGTGAAGGCCACGCACAACTACCAGCTGAGTCGGAAGGACAAGGGCGCGTGGGCCCACAACTTCAACTACGTGGGCCAGCTGCTCTTCGACAGCGTGGAGGACCTGACGGGGGCTGTGCCCGTGAACATGGTGCGCCCGTAGCCTGGGGCGCGCGGTGACGGGCTGCCAGTTCCGGGGCCAGGAACTCCTGATGCGCCGCTCAGCGCGTCGTGAGCGGGACGACGCGCAGGTTCTTCTCCGCGCCTCCGAGAAGCATGGACGCGCCGTCGGGCGAGAACGCGATGGCTCGGTGCGAGCGGTTTCCCGCCTTGAAGGCGCACCAGCGCCCATCGGTTCCGATTTCGATGACCAGGCCGTTGTTGGTGCCGATGACACCCAGGCCGTCCTCGCGGAAGTGGACGGCGTCCCCGCGGGTGCTCGGCCCCGGGGGCATTCCGCGCGTGAGCTTCTCCAGGGAGTGGCGTGAGAGCTCGTCACCGCTCCTCGCATCCAGCACGAGCGTGTCGTGCTCCACGCCGCCGCCCACCGTCACCAGTCGGTTCGTCGAGGCGTCGAGCGCGATGGCGTAGATGGTGCCCTGCGTGACGAGCCGTGACGGTGGGCGCTGCCAGAGCAGTTGCCCGTCGGAGACCCTCACCGCGGACACGCGGGAGAAGGACGTGGCCGTGTAGAGGATGTCCTTGTCGGGCGACAGTACGGCGCAGGTCTCCTCATCGAGCAGGAGGGAGGGAAGCAACGGCCGACAGTCGAGGGAGGCCAGGGAGACGAGGACCATCGACGGCTCCGGAGTCACCAGGGCGGGCACCGCGGCCGCGAGCGCCGGGTCCACGCGTCGCGTCTCCGTCCGCGTCACTCCTTCCTCCGTGACGGCGGTCCTCCAGTTCGGCGACTGGGCGATGAAGTGCGCATCGTCCACCCAGACGAAGGGGCGCATGACGGACAGGGTGTGCACGACCTGGAAGGTGTGCAGGTCGATGACCTGGCAGCACGCCGCCTGTCCCGAGAACAACGCGCCACCCGTGAGCAGCCAGCGCCCCCCCGGCGAGAGCGCGCCGGGGCCGCGCAGGCCCGTCAGCTCGGCCTCGACGTCGAAGCGGGGGCCGCTGCGTCGCACCAGCCGACCCAGCTGACTGGCGAGGTTGGGCGCCTCGACGACCAGCAGGGAGCCGCCTGGCTCGAACGCGAGGAACTCGACGTAGGGGACGGTGTCCTTCGCGATGGACGTGGACGCCGCGCGAGGCGGCGCCGGTGCGCGCTGGGGGTGCAGCTCCACGCTGTCGATCATCCGCATGCGCGGACCCTATACCACGGCGGGTCCGCGCCCCTTCCCGTGGGACACCCCGCCTCACACGGGGAAGAGCTCGACGGGCAGCGTCGTCGGCCCTCGAACGATGAGGGACGGCGTCCACTCGAGGCGCTCCGTGCGCAGCTCCATCCGGTCCACGCGGGAGACGAGCTCCTCCAGGGCGATGCGCGCCTCCAGTCGCGTGAGCCTCGCCCCGATGCAGAAGTGGATGCCGTGGCCGAAGGAGAGCTGCTGGGCGTTCTCCCGCTCGAGGATGAACTGGTCCCCGTCGGGAAAGTGCTTCTCGTCACGCGACGCGGAGACCAGCGAGAGCAGGACGGTTGCTCCCTTGGGCAAGGGGACTCCCGCCAGCGTCACGTCCTCGGTGCACGTGCGTATGACGGACAGGATGGGGGGCTCGTAGCGCAGGGTCTCCTCGATGAACCGGGGGATGAGCGTGGGCATCGCTCTCAGCCGGGGCAGCAGCTCCGGCCGCATCGTGAACAGCCGTGCGCAGTGGCTGAGCAGGCTGACCGTCGTCTCCAGTCCGCCGACGAGCAACGCGACGAAGAAGCCCACCAGCTCATCGTCGGTGAGCGCCTCCGTGCCCACCCGGGCCTGGAGGAGCTCGCTGACCATGTCCTCGCGAGGCTCGCGCCTCCGGTCGTCCAGCAGCCGCCGGGAGTAGCCATCCAGCTCTTCGACGGTCGCGCGGCACCGCGCCGTCCCCGCGGCGTCATCCGCCGCGACACCGCTGATGGTCGCGATGTCGGTGGTCCATTGCTTGAGCTGCGCGTGCCTGGATTCGTCCAGGCCGAGCAGATGCCCGATGACACTCGCGGGGATGGGGGTGGAGAGCGCGTCGACGAAGTCGACCCTGCGCTTCTCCAGCATGTCATCCACGCACTTCCGGGCGGTGGCGTGGACGCGAGACTCCAGACGCGCGAGCGCCTTCGGGGTGAAGGCCTGGGTGACGAGGGCTCGCAGCCGCCCGTGGTGGGGCGGGTCCATGAACGCGATGGAGTAGGAGAGCGGGTTGATGCGTCCGAGCCACGGCGGAGAGAAGGCGAAGCGCAGCCCCGACGAGGAGAACAGCTGCGGGGACTTGAGCACGTGCTGGACCTCGTCATGGTGGATGACGGCCCAGATGCCGCCGGGCTCCACCTGGACGACGGGGCCCTGGCGTCGCAGCTCCGCCAGGTGGGGGTGGGGGTTCTCCATGAACTCTCGCGACAGGAAGTTGATACGGGGACTCATGTGGGTGGCCTCCAGGTCCTCGGATGGATGAGGCGGTGAAACCCTGTGCGACGAGCGTCTGGAACACGGTCCTGCGGGGTGCGCCCTCGCCCGCAGGGGACATGAGGCGATGCTGTGACGAAAATTCTCGCCGGAGCCCTGCCTTGGTTGTCTGCCTGTTTGTCTTTGCAGTATTCGAACATGCTGGAGCCGCGTGAATATTGCTCGGCAAAGTGATGGCGACGAAGTCCACCACCGGACACCTTGCCGCGGGACGCGTCGTGCGGGGCGGACTGCGGGCCTCAGGAGGGGAAGAGCTCGATGGGCAGCGTCTTCGGCCCGCGAACGACGAGCGACGTCGTCCAGTCGATGCGCTCCGTGCGCAGCTCCATCCGGCTCACGTGGGGGATGAGCTCCTCCAGGGCGATGCTCGCCTCCATCCGCGCCAGCGTCACCCCCAGGCAGTAGTGGATGCCGTGGCCGAAGCTGAGGTGCTGCGCGTTCTCCCGCCCCAGGATGAACCTGTCGCCGTCGGGGAAGACCTTCTCGTCGCGGGCCGCGGAGGCGAGCGACACCAGCACCACACTTCCCTTGGGCAGCGCCGTGTCCGCCACCGTCACGTCTTGCAGACACGTGCGCAGCAGGGCCACGGCGGAGGGCTCGTAGCGCAGCGTCTCCTCGACGAAGCGGGGGATGAGGTCCGGCGTCTCCCGCAGACGCAGGAGCAGCTCCGGGTGCTGGCAGAGCATCCGGGCGCTCTGGCCGATGAGATAGGTCGTCGTCTCCACCCCGCCGGTGAACAGCACGAAGAAGAAGCTCATCAGCTCCTGTGCAGTCAGGGCCTGTCCGCCCGCGCTGGCCTGGAGCAGATCGCTCATCAAGTCATCGCCGGGCGTCTTGCGCCGCGCGTCCAGGGCGTCCTGGACATACCGCTCCATCTCGTCGAGCGTCCGGCGGCACTGCTCCATCTGCTTCGTGTCCTCCGGGTGGACACCGCCGATGAGCGCGATGTCATGCGACCAGCGCTCGAAGTGCTTCAGCAGCGCGGTGTCCAACCCCAGCAGCCAGCAGACGACGGTGGCGGGAATGGGCACGGCGAGCGCTTCCATGTAGTCCACCGTCCGCCGCTCCAGCATCCGCGCGATGCGCTCGCGGGTGATGGCGCGGATTCGCGGCTCCAATCGCTTGATGGCCGAGGAGGTGAAGTCCCGAAGGATGAGTGCCCGCAGGCGTCCGTGTTGGGGCGGGTCCAGGAAGGGGAGCGACTCCCCCAGGGGATTGGTGCGTCCGAGCCATTCCGGTTGGAACGCCAGGCGCATCCCCGTGGAGGAGAAGAGCTGCGGCGACTTGAGCACGTGTTGTGCTTCGTCGTAGCGGGTGACGGCCCACATGCCGCCCGGGTCCACCTGCACGATGGGACCCTGGCGTCGGAGCTCCGCCAGGTGGGCGTGGAGGTTCGCGATGACTTCGGGAGACAGGCAGTCAAGACGGGTCCTCATGATGCGATGGCCTCCGTATCCGCGGAGCGTCTCCACGGGTCGTGTGGGGGGGGCAGGTGTCTGGCTTGTCTTTGTGAGGGGCGAGCATGTCGTAGTTGAGCAGGAATTGCCCGGAGCGTGAAAAGGCGCGGAGTCCGCCACCGGACACCCGCCGGGCTTCCCTCCCCGCGCAAGGATTGCGTGTCGCGAGTCGCCGTCCCCATCAGTCCCAGTAGCGCAGGTCTCCGGACGGCCCCCTGTTCCGACCCGGGAGGTCCTCCCGGATTGACCCCCACCGCCACCACTGATAGGACAAAGGGGTGCGCGTCGATAATGAATATGAGATTCAATATCGAAATCGACCTGGGAGCTCCGACCCGCACCCCTTGAACATGCCCACACCTCGTCGCTGGCGGGGCGCCCTCGCGCCGACCTCTTCGTTCTCCGCACTCGTGCTCCTGTCCCTGCTGTCGGTGGGAGCGGCGCGAGCCCAGGAGGCGAGTGAGCCCTCGGGGCCCGCTGTCGCCGCGCCGGCCAGCCCGACGCCGCCCGAGGGGGCCAGCGCGCCGGCCCGCGGCGTCGTCCCCCCGGTGCTCCTGTCCAAGCCGGAGGCCGTCTATCCCCCCCAGGCGCTGGCCGCGAAGGTGGAGGGCGCGGTGAAGCTCCTGCTGACGCTGGACGAGGAGGGCCGCGTCACGCGCGCGCAGGTCGTCGAGGGGCTCGGCCACGGGCTCGACGAGGCGGCCGTGGACGCGCTGGCGAAGGCGAGCTTCACACCCGCGATGCAGGACGGCACCCCCGTCGCCTGCCAGTTCGAGTTCATCCACCACTTCGTCCTCGCCGCCCCCGCTCCCCAGGTCGCCGAGGGCCCCGCGCCCCAGCAGCCCGTGGACGAGGCGCCCGTGGCCCAGGCGCCCGCGGAGGTCCCCCCGGAGCCGGAGTTGCCCTCCTTCACGTCGATTGTCCGGGGCAAGGCCACCGAGGCGCGCGTGCTGGTGCGTGGCTCGGAGGCGGTGGACGTGGTGGAGCTGGAGAAGGCCCATGAGCGCGCGGAGGACCTCGCGGAGGTGCTGACGCGCGCCTCGGCCGTGCAGGTCCAGAGGACGGGCGGCCTGGGCAGCCGCACGCAGCTGTCCCTGGGCGGCCTCTCCGGCGACCAGGTGCGAGTCCTCCTCGACGGCGTGCCCATCGAGTACTCGCCGTATGTCTACGGGCTGGGGAGCGTCCCGGTCTCCCTCATCCGGCAGATGGAGGTCTTCAACGGCGTCGTCCCGGTGCGCCTGGCGACGGACGCGCTGGGCGGGGCCATCCACCTGCGCTCGGACCTGGCGGCCCCGGAGACGGGCGCGTCCCTGTCGCTCCAGGCGGGCTCCTTCGGCAGCTACCGCGGCACCGGCCGGGTGACGTGGCGGGCGAACGAGCAGGTCTTCGTGCGCGCCGCGGGGTTCCATGACCGGGCCCGGAACGACTACCGCGTCACCGTCCCCGTGGCCGACCCCGTCACCGGGCGGGTGGGACCTCGCGCGCTGAACCGCAGCCATGACGCCTACCGGGGCTCCGGAGGGAGCCTGGAGCTGGGCGTCGAGTCGCTGCCGGGGCTCGACCGGCTGGTGCTCACCGGCTACCTGGGCCAGTACGACAAGGAAGTCCCGCACGACCAGCTGATGATTCGCCCCTATGGCGCCGTCACCTCCGGGCAGGAGAGCTACGGCGTGGGGCTGCGCTACGAGGTGTCCGCCCACGAGCGGCTCAAGGTGCTGGCCATCGCGGGATACAACCAGCGCATCGGTGAGCTGTACGATGTCTCGGATTGTCTCTACGACTGGTATGGCGTCTGCCAGGGGACCCAGGCACGGGCGGGTGAGATTGGCTCGTCCCCGCTGGAGAACACGCAGAAGCGGCAGACGCTGTTCGGACGTGTGCGATTGCTCGGGACGCTGCTCGACGTGGAGGACCTGGAGCTGTCGCTCGGCGCCGACGACAGCGAGCGGACGGGCGAGAACGCCTACCTCACCCGGCTGGGGCAGGAGGACCCGCTGCGGATTCCGCTCGGGCTCACGTCCGGCTTCGGAGGGCTGTCCCACCGGCAGTCCCTGTGGGAGGGCCGGCTGGAGAACACGCTGTTCGTGAAGGGCTACGTGCAGCGCCTCTCCTCGGGGACGAACGCGCAGCTGTCGGAGACGCGGTGGGCGGGCGGTTACGGCGACACGCTGCGCTTCAGCGTGACGCGCTGGCTCCTGCTCAAGGCGTCCTACGAGCGCACCACGCGGATGCCCCGGGTGGAGGAGCTCTTCGGCGACGGCGGCCTGCTGGTGGAGAGCACGGCGCTGCTCCCCGAGTCGAGCCACAACGCCAACGTGGGCGTGGAGCTGCTCTCGTGGGTGACGCCCGTGGGCCGCTTCGGCGCCAACGCTTCAGCGGGCCTGCGCGACATCGAGAACCTCATCCAGCTGTTCCCCGGCGACACCACGCAGGCCTACGAGAACGTGGACCACGCCCGCTCCGTCACCGCGCACGCGGGGCTGGACTGGGACTCCCCCGGTGACTGGGTGGGGCTCACCGGCGCCGTCACCTGGCTCGACTTCAAGAACCTGGCGCAGGAGGGGCAGTTCGCGCGCTTCAAGGGCGACCGCATGCCCAACCTCCCGTGGCTGCAGGCCACCGGCACCGCGCGGTTCCAGGTGAGCCGGCTGCTCTCCCGCGAGGACGCGCTCGGCCTGGAGTGGACCACCCGCGTCGTCGGCTCGTTCGACCGCTCCTGGGAGAGCGCGGGCAATGGCGGCACGAAGCAGTCGGTGCCGACGCAGGTGCTGCACTCCACCGCGCTCACCTACCGCGCCCGGTTCGAGCGGCGCGCGTATTCCTTCTCCGTCAACCTCCACAACCTCACCGACGCCGCCGCCTTCGACCTCGTCGGTGTCCAGCGGCCGGGGCGCGCCCTGTCCGCGCGCCTCACCGTCGACCTCTGAGCCGCCCTCCGTGTCCCCTTTCAGGATGTCATCGCCAAAGGAAGCCCGATGAAGCTGAAGTCCGCACTGCTCGCTCTCGCCGTGTTCGCCACCGCCTGCTCGGATTCGGATGACCCGACGCCGACCCCGGATTCCGGCAACCCGACGGACCCGGACGCGGGGACGCCGGACCCGCTCTACGCCCTCATCACCCAGGTGCCCATCGCCGGAGGCAACACCCAGAGCTACCTGGTGACGGTGGACGACATCCAGGAGGCGAAGACCGTCGGCATCGCCAACGCCCTCGAGCTGACCGCGGACGCGTACATCGTCGCGGGCTACCCGGGTGCCGGGAAGCTGTTCGTGAGCAGCTCGACCCAGCCGACGATGACGCCCTACACGCTCAACGCCTCCGGGGCGCTCGTGCCGGAGGCCGCGCTGTCCTTCACCGGCTACGGCGTCCGCGCGACCAACGGCTACCAGTCCCAGCACTACTTCGTCAGCGAGTCGAAGGCCTATTACTTCGACCACGTGAACTACAAGCTGGTCATCTGGAACCCGAAGGACCTGTCCCTCATCGGCTCCAAGGACCTGACGGCGCAGCTCAAGGACGGCGAGTTCACGTTCCGCTATTCGCAGAGCCTGGCCGTCACCGCGGGCAATGACGTCATCATCGCCGGTGGCTGGCACGCCGCCGACGTGAAGACGATTCCGGCCAAGACAGCGCTGGTCATCGTGGATACGCAGACGGACGAAGTCACGGTGAAGACCGACACCCGCTGCGGCTGGGCGCGCGACGGCGTCAAGCACACGGACGGGAAGATCTACTACGCCACCGAGTCGCTCGCCGCCGGCGCGCACTTCGTGTCGCCCACGACGGCGGCGAAGCCGTGCATGATTCGCTTCGACCCCGCGACGGGCGAGTTCGACAACTGGTTCACCACGCTCGACGCCTTCGTCTCTCCCGGCACGGACGGAGACATCGCGTCCATGCTGCTGCCCGGCGCGCCCGGCAAGGGCTACGTGCGGGTGATGGACAAGGCGGCCGCGCAGGTCGCGTTCGACGCCGCGGTGGCGGGTGGCCGGCCCTTCCACGGCAGCCATGCCTCGACGGGCGGGTGGTGGAGCCTGTGGGAGGTGACGCTCGGCGACGCTCCGACGGCGACGGCCGTGGTGCGCGACGACCTGGTGCCCACCAACGGCCGCACCATTCCCCAGAACCCGGGCGAGTTCCTGGTGCTGCCCGAGTTCGTCAACGACAACGCCCAGACGCGCTTCCGCATCATGAGCCCGCAGACGGGCCTGGGTGACGCGAAGACCGTCGTCGAGGGCCAGGTGCGCGGCCTGCTGCGCATCCGCTAGTCCTCGCTGTTCCTCGAGCAGGGCCTCCGCCGTGTCCCGGCGGGGGCCTTTGCTCCCGCTGTCCCTTGCTTCCCCGGGCGCCATGAATCCCTTCGTCCCCCTCGCGCTGCTGCTCTCCCTCGGGGGATGTCTCGGCCTGTACCTGTCCTCGCGCCACCAGCGCCTGCTGCGCGCCGCCTTGCCCGCGCGTCCGGCGCGCTGGGTGGGCTCGCTCCTGGTGCTCGCGGCGCTGCCGCTCCTGGGGCAGTCGCTCCAGCCCTGGGTGGCGCTCTACGTGCTCTTCGTCTGGACGACGCTGCTCCTCATGCTGCTCCCGTACGCGGCGCTGCTCGTCGGGCGAGGGGAGGCTCGGTGATGGCGGGCGGCGATGAGGAGGTCCTCCGGCCGGACTGGCTCTCCAAGACGCTCGCGGGCGTGCTGCTGGGGCTGGTGCTCGCGTTCGGCGTGAGCGGCCTGTTGTCCCTGGCCCTGGCGCCCATGGCGACGAGCCCCCGCAACCAGCTCGTCATGTGGAGCGTGGTGCCGGTGTGGATGGGCGTCGTCGGCGGCTGCTTCTTCTTCAGGACGGGGCCGCGCGCCTGGCTGTGGCTGGGCGGCGCGACGGTGCTCACCTGGGGCGCCTTCCTGCTCCTGCGCAACCCCTGACCCCCGCCGGCACTCCCATGCGCTCCGCCCTCATCAAGGTCTACAAGGTCGTCCACACCTGGGCCGGCATCGTCGCCGGACTGGGGCTCTTCATCTGCTTCTACGCGGGCGCCTTCACCGTCTTCAAGGACCCGCTGGCCCGCTGGGCCACTCCGCCCGCTGAGCGCGCCTCCTCGAAGCCCAGGTCCTCCGCGGAGCTGCACGCCCTGGTGACGACCACCCTGGCCCAGCACCCCGAGGTGGCCGAGGAGTTCACCCTCGCGCTCGAGGCGGCGCCGGCCCAGGCGCCTTCGCCGATGAGCTGGCACCGCAACGAGGGCGACGAGGACCACGACGTGCTCGGCGAGCGTTGGTTCCACGCCACGCTCCAGGCGGACGGCGCCGCCGTCGTCACCGAGGGACACCCCAGCAAGGTGGGCGAGTTCATCGACGTGCTGCACCGGGTGGTGGGCCTGCCCTTCGACACCGAGGTGGGCCGCGTGCTCACGGGCGTCATCTCGCTGCTCTACGCGCTCGCGCTGCTGTCGGGGCTGGTCATCGTCCTGCCGTCCCTGGTGAAGGACTTCTTCGCGCTGCGCGTGGGCAAGGGCCTCAAGCGGTGGTGGATGGACGCGCACAACGTGGTGGGCATCGCGAGCCTCCCGTTCCACCTCTTGATTGCCATCACCGCGGCGGTGTTCGGCCTCCACGACATCATCTACGACGTGCAGGACCAGCTCATCCACGGCGGGACGCTGCGCGCCGGCTTCAGGCCGGCGGCCGGTGACGTCCGGAGCGCTCCGGACCCCACCACGATGCTGCCGCCCGCGGAGCTGCTCGCCCGGGCGCGGGTCGCCGCTCCCGCGCTGGAGCCGCACTCGCTCCAGTACGTGAAGGTCGCCACGCCTCGCGCCCTGGTGCGCGTGTGGGGGCATGACCCGGCGGCGCTGTCTCCGCGCGCGCTCGGAGGGTTCGTGGCGCTGGACCCGTACAGCGGGAAGGTGCAGTCCACCGACTTCCTCCCGGGCCAGATGTCCGCTCCCGTCACGCTCATCAGCAGCTTCTTCGCGCTGCACTTCGGGACCTTCGGCGGCCCGCCGGTGAAGTGGATCTACTTCCTGCTCGCGCTCAGCGGCGCGTGGCTGTTCTACAGCGGCAACGTGCTCTGGGTGGAGACGCGCCGCAAGAAGGCGCGCGTCGCGGGAGCGCTGCCCGTCCAGCGGCGGGACGTGCGCTGGATGGCGGCCGTCACCGTCGGCATCTGCCTGGGCTGCGTGAGCGGGATTTCCTTCACCCTGGCGCTGGCGAAGTGGCTCGGCGCCCACGTGGCGGACGTGCGGGTCTTCCACCAATACGGCTACTACGCGGTCTTCTTCGCCTCCATCGGCTATGCGCTGGCGCGAGGCGCGGCGCGCGCGTCCATCGACCTCTTGTGGGGCGCGGCGCTCTGCACGCTGGCCATTCCGCTCACCACGGTGGTGGGGTGGCTCGTGCCGGGGCTCGGCCCCTGGGCGACGCTGGACGGGCTGGGCGTGGACCTCACCGCGCTCCTGGGGGCCTTCTGCTTCGCCTGGATGGCGCGGGCGACGTCCCGACGCGCGCATACGGGTCCCCAGGACAGTGTCTGGTCCCTGGGCGCTCCGGCCGCGAGCCCCGGCCAGGAGCCGTCTGTTCCCAAGGAGTGGGCCACCTGATGCGAATCCCCTTGTTCCTCGCGGCGGGGCTGTTGACCGCCAGCTGTTCCTCGGGGCCCACGCCCCGCGCCGATTCGGTGGTCCAGGTGGACTGGGCGCCGGTGACGCTGCCGGGCACGTTCCAGTTCGACCTGGCGTCGACGCACACGGGGCGGACCCACCGGATGTTCGTGGCCATCCCGGAGGGCCCCGCGCCCGCGGCGGGCCACCCCGTCATCTACCTGCTGGATGGGGGCTCGCACTTCCCCACGCTGGAGCGCCTGTCGCGTGCGCTCCCCAGGCTCGCCAAGGGCTTCGGGGTGCCGGCCGCGCCGCCCATCATCGTCGGCCTGGGCTACCCGGGCGACACGGCCGCGAGTGACCAGGCGCGCGGTGAGGACTACACGCCGCCGGCCCCGGACCTGTCGAACACGGGGGACTGGTTCTCGAAGAAGCAGGGGGGAGCGGACCGCTTCCTGGACTTCGTGAAGAAGGAGCTGGAGCCCGCGCTCGCGGCGCGGCTGCCGCTGGACACGTCGCGCACGGCGCTGATGGGCCACTCCTATGGTGGGCTCCTGGTGGTGCACGCGCTCTTCACGCGGCCCACGTCGTTCCAGACGTTCATCGCCGGCAGCCCCTCCCTCTGGTGGAACCACCGCCACGTGCTCACCGGGAAGCCGTCCTTCCTGGCGCACCACGCGGCGACGCCGGTGAGGGCGCGTGTGCTGCTCACGGTGGGGGGGCTCGAGCAGACGCCGCGCAAGAGCCAGGGTGAGCGGGGCATGCTCGCCGTCGAGCGGCGGATGGTCGACAACACCCGCGAGCTGTCCGGCGAGCTGTCCGCCCTGGGCGGCGGGCTGGAGGTGCGGTTCCTGGAGTTCCCGGGCGAGGACCACTACGGCGCCTGGATGCCCATGCTGAGCCGCGGGCTGCTGTTCTTCTCCGCGCCCCCGCTGTTGCCGGGCGCCGAGTGACGCCCAGCGGCGTGTAGTCGTGCCGTTCACGGTGGCCGCCCTCGAGGCGTGAACAAGGTCGGCCACCTTGGCGAAGAAGGACCTGGAGACCCGCGCCCTGGCGCCGTGGTCCGGTCCGTCGCGCCGGGAAATGGGACGTAAATCCGCCCCGTCGGTCATGGGGGCGAAGGGCGTGCTTCCCACGTCCCGATGCCCCGCATGGGGACACCCGCGCCCTTCGTCAGTGGTGAGTCGCCGTGTGCCCGGAGCCGTGTGTCGGCCGGGCATGGCTGCATTGCAATCATGAAGGTTCAGTGAGGTCTCGTGATGAAGACATTGGGAATGGCGGTGGCCGGACTGTTGCTGTCGGGGCCGGTCGCTCAGGCGGAAGAGGGTGGGGCGTCGCGCGAGGTGACTCGCGTGCGGGCGATGCGCGCGGCGGTGGAGCCCATGCTCGCCAAGGAGTTCGGCGCGAAGGCGTTCGTCGCCACGCTGCACGGCCGCGGCGCGCAGACGGTGCTGGGCGTCATCGAGGAGGCACCCCCGCCGGGGACGGACCTGCAGCCGAGGCTGGCGGTGCTGCGCTACGACGAGGCCCGGGGCACCGTGCGCGTGGTGGACCGCGCCTTCAAGTACGCGGAGGCCAGCGCGCTGGGCGACAAGACGCTGCTGCTCACCCCGGAGGGAGATTTGCGGCTGCGCGAGGACTCGGGCCGGGAGCGCCTGCTGGCGCAGCGCGTGCTCGGCGACCTGGCGCCGTCCGTGAAGGGCGATGGCGTGGTGGCCACCCTGTCGCGCACCGGCGCCGAGTCCCATGAGACGGCGGTGGGCTTCGTGGGCGTGGATGGCCGCGTCACCGTGGTGGCGGACGGGCCGGGTCTGGATGCGATGGGCACGATGTCCCCGGACGGGCGCACGGTGGTGTTCGTGTCGGGACGCACCACCATGGCGTCGTGGTTCCGCACCACGCTGGATGGCGCGGAGCCGGTGCAGCTCACCAACGTCGGCCTGAAGGCCGGCGCGCTGCGCGACGGCGTGCCCGCGAACTTCGTGCCGCCTCCCATCAACACCGGGGCCATGGAGTGGTTGTCCGAGGACCGGCTGCGCTACGCGGCCGGCGGCGGCGAGCAGTGGACGCTGGATGTGCGCACCGGTGTGGCGGTGCGGGAAGGAGGTGCCCGGTGAAGACGACGCTCTCGATGAAGCTGCAGGCCCTGCTGGTGGGGGCCTTGCTGGTGGCGCCCGCGTCCGCGCTGGCGGGCACGATGTTCCGCTTCCCCATGTCCATGAACCCCGGCCAGTGCGCCAGCGGCGGCTGCTATGTCGGCGCGTACAAGGACCTGGGGGGCGTGAAGGACTGGACGTGCCAGGGCTGGACCTACTACGGCCACCTGGGCACGGACTTCTCGCTGTCGGGCGGCCTCGCGGCGATGGACGCGGGCGTCTGGGTCATCTCCGCCGCCTCCGGCGTCCTGGAGAGCGCCGTCGACGGATTCTACGACCGGTGCCTGGCCTGGAACAAGGACGACCCCAACGCCAACTGCGGCATCCGCGCGGCCAACTACATGATTCTCCGGCACTCGGACAACCGCCGCAGCAAGTACTTCCACCTGAAGAAGTTCAGCTTCCAGTACAGCGTGGGCGCGAACATCCCCTGCGGCAACTGGATTGCGAAGGCGGGCTCGTCGGGCGCGTCCACGGGGCCTCACCTGCACTTCGAGTTCTCCGACCCGACGTGGGGAACGGATGACCCGTACGCGGCCACGCCGGGCTGCGGCGGCACCATCTCCCTGTGGACGTCCCAGGGCTCCTACCAGGGCCTGCCGGGCATCACCTGTCAGTAGCCCACGCCCCGCCAAGAGGAACGGCTCATGCGAACGCTCTGGAACCGGACGGCCGCCATCGCGATGGTGGCCGCGCTCGGAGGGCTCACCTCGCCCGACGCTCAGGCCTGCACCCGCGATGACTGCGGCTCGGGGGGATTGAACGCCTGCTACAACCTGTCGGGCTGGAAGTGGTGCGGAATCACCTACAGCGGCTCCCAGCACTGGACTTCGGTCAACGTCTACAACCACTCGTCCATCAGCCAGGTGCCGCAGGCCTGGACGAACCTCAACAACCCGCCCGCGGCGCCGGGGAACACGCTGTACCTCAACACGGACGGCTCCAACCACTCCAACCACGACATCGACTACTGGGACGCCAACACCTCCGACACGTGGTGGGGTTACACGACGTACCCGGGCGGCATCGGCGCCAACAACTGCATCAACCGGGGCGGCGCGATGATCCAGTTCAACCTGAGCCGCGTCACGGCGGACGCCACCTGGCGGTTGTGGCTGGCCGAGCACGAGACGGGGCACGCGGTGGGAATGAAGCATGTCTGTGGTTGCACCCAGGGCCGGGTGATGAACCCCTGCACCGAGTGCTCCAACCCCGCCACGCTCAGCGGCTGCGACGCGCAGGGCCTCAACGCGCTGTATCCCTGACGGGCCGCCAGGAAAGGAGAACGCCATGCATGAATTCAAGAAGGCACGCAGGCTGTTGCTGCTCCCGTGCGTCTGGGGCGCGATGATGGGCTGCGCTCGCGAGGCGCCGTCCGCCGAGGTCGCGCAACCGGTGTCCCAGCCGCTCGAGTCCGTGGAGCACAGCCACCCGATGACGGTGCATTGGGTGACGCACGACAGCTTCAAGGAGATGGTGGGCGAGTCGGGCGTCATCGTCCAGGCCCGGGTGGTGTCGTCGCGTCCGGCGGTTCAGCGCGTCTACGGCTGGAACGAGAAGGCCCAGCGGTACTTCACGCCGGAGGAGGCGGGAGACCGCTACGCGGAGACGCCGCTGACGGTCTCCACGCTGGTGGTGTCGGACGTCGCCCGCGCGAAAGAGGGGCTGGTCGCGCTGGGGGGCGCGAAGCTCGGGCCCGACAGCAAGCTGGAGATCGTCGAGCTGGGGGGACTGGCGCCGGACGGCCACCGGATGGAGCCGGATGACAAGCCCGTGCTGCGGCTGGCGGAGGAGGCCATCTTCTTCCTCATCCCCGCGGCGAAGCACCCGGGCGCGTACCACGTGCTCGGGGGCTGGCAGGGGCGGCTCCGGGTGACGGCGTCGGGTGAAATCCAGGCGCTCGGCTCCGAGGTCCACCCGGGGCTCGCCGACTTCAGCGTGCATGACGGCCGCACGGCCAAGGCGCTGATGGACGAGCTGCGCGGCGCGCCCCGCTGACGGCGTCACTGCACGGCTCCGAGCGACTCGCGGAGCCGTGCGATGTCCCGCGACGGCGGGGCGCCGAACATCCGGCTGTACTCGCGGCTGAACTGGGACGGGCTCTCGTAGCCCACGGAGTGCCCGGCCATCGCCGCGTCCATGGCCTCGGCGAGCATCCGGCGACGGGCCTCCTGCAGGCGCAGCTGCTTCTGGTACTGCAGGGGGCTCATCGCCGTGACGGACTTGAAGTGGTGGTGGAGCGCGGACGGGCTCATGTGGACGGTGCGCGCCAGGTCTTCGATTCGCAGGGGCGCGGCGTAGTGCGCCTTGAGCCAGTGGATGGCGCGGGCGATGGCGTCCAGGCGGCTGTCCGCCATGGCGATGCGCCGCAGCCGCGCGGTGTTCTCCCCGGACAGCAGGCGGTAGAGAATCTCCCGGGTGATGAGCGGCGCGAGCACGGGGATGTCGCGCGGGGTGTCCAGGAGCCGCACGAGCCGCGACGTCGCGTCCAGGAGCGGTGCCGCCACCGGGCCCAGCGCGAGCCCCCGGGCCACGCCGCGGTCCTCGGGCGCCTCCAGCGCCGCCTCCATCATCAGGCTGCTGAGCTGGCCGGGCTCCAGGTCCAGCCGGAAGCAGAGGTAGGGCCTGGCGGGCGTCGCCTCGATGACCTGGCCGGTGACGTGGAGGTCCATGGAGGCGACCAGGCACTGGTCCGTCCCGTAGACATAGACGTCGTCACCGAGCAGCACCTGCTTGCGGCCCTGCGCGACGATGCACAGCGCGGCGGCCTGCAGCGCGTGCAGCTCCGGGGTGGGGGCGGAGGCGCGGATGAGCGAGAGCCGGGGGATGGCGGTGGCGTGGATGCCGTCCGCGGGCGTGTGGCGCGCGAGGAGCGTCGCCAGCTCGTCCAGGCTGGGATTCGGGGCGGACGCCGAGGGTGGGGCGCGCTTCATGGCAGGCAGTCAAACGTCCCGTGCAGGATTAGGCAAGAGCCGGCGAGCATCCGGATAACGCCCCCAGGCCCTCGGTTGAGAAGGTGTGCATGTCCCCGGCGCCCTCCTGGCACCGGGCAATCCATCGAGGGACGTGCACATGACGACGAACATCCAGGGCAAGGTGGTGGCCATCACCGGAGCGAGCAGCGGAATCGGCGAGGCGGCGGCCCGCCTGCTTGCCCAGCAGGGCGCGAAGGTGGTGCTGGGCGCGCGCCGGCAGGAGCGGCTGGAGGTGCTGGCGAAGGAGCTGACGGCGGCGGGAGGCGAGGTGCGGGTGCGCGCGGTGGACGTGACGAAGCGCGAGGACGTGGAGGGCTTCGTGCGCTTCACGGTGGAGGCGTTCGGGCGGCTGGACGTGCTCATCAACAACGCGGGGGTGATGCCGCTGTCGCTGCTGGAGAAGCTGAAGGTGGACGAGTGGGACCGGATGATCGACGTGAACATCCGGGGCGTGCTGCACGGCATCGCCGCGGCGCTGCCGGTGATGAAGCGGCAGAAGTCCGGGCAGGTCATCAACCTGTCGTCCATCGGCGGGCACGCGGTGAGTCCGACGGCGGCGGTGTACTGCGCCACGAAGTTCGCGGTGCTGGCCATCTCGGAGGGGCTGCGTCAGGAGGTGGGCGGGGACATCCGCGTGACGGTCATCTCCCCGGGCGTCACCACGTCGGAGCTGGCGGAGAGCATCAGCGACTCGAACGCGCGCGACGTGATGCGTGAGTTCCGCAAGGTGGCGATTCCCGCCGAAGCCGTCGCCCGCTCCATCGCCTACGCCATCAGCCAGCCGGCGGACGTGGACGTGAGCGAAATCATCATCCGCCCGACGGCGAGCCCGTACTGAGCGCCTCACGGGGTGCCTGGATACGGCGCTGGCGCAACCAGGGCTCGAAGCGCATGAGCGAGAGCCCCAGGTCGCTGGCGAGCTCGGGCCGGGCCAGCGCGGGGGCGACGTTCATGTAGGTCAGCCCTCGCGCCACGCCGGGATGGAGGCCCGCGGCGACGGCCTCCTCGATGGTGCTGGACTGGACGGTGTAGGTCTTTGCATCGACGCGGGAGAGGACCTCCGCCATCTGCCGGGGCGTGAGCACGTCGCCCGCGAGCTGCAGCGTCACCCCGTGGAACCGCGCGGGGTTCAGGAGGGCCGCCGCGGACGCGTTGCCCACGTCCTCCGGGGCAATCAAGGGAATGGGCCGGTCCGCCTCGAGCACCGTCACCCACCGGTGCCCGTCGACGAAGGCGGACGTGTCCAGCATCGCGTGGTCCATGAAGGTGGCCGGCAGGATGAGCGTCCAGTGCCTGAACCCGGCGCTCCGGACGCGCTCACAGGTGGCGAGCTTGTTCTCCCAGTAGACCTCGTGCTCCTTCCAGCGTCCCTCCGCCCAACCCTCGATGTTCCGGTGGTCCCCGACGCCGGACGTCGCGGTGTGCACGTACGTCTCCACGCGCTCGGCCAGCGCGGCCTCGATGAGGTTCTTGCCCTGCTGGACCTCCTTGCTGAAGTCGACGCCCGTCGCGGAGACGATGGGGGACTGCATGGAGAAGACCCCCTGGACCCCCGCGCAGGCGGCGCGCAGTGACGCGAGGTCGTCCAGGTCTCCCACCACGAGCTCGGCCCCCGCCGCCGCGAGCGCCCTGGCGTTGGGCCCTTCCGGATTGCGCACCAATACACGCACCGAGGTGCTGCCTTCGGTCAGCAAGGCCCGGGCCGTGGCTCCGCCCTGTCTCCCCGTGGCGGCGGTGACGAGGACAGTCGGGTGGCGGCGCATCGGCGGCTCCTCTCGTAAGTGGGGGACCCCACCGTTTATGGTCGTTGAATACGGAGGGGCCCCCCGTTTGTCAAGGCAGCGGGATTCCGCACCTGCCTCGGCTGGCAGTGCTTGTCTGTAAACAGGGCGGCATCCTCTGGGCCGCCTCGAGCTCTGTCTCAACACGACGTCTGTCGGGTCCGTGAAGGACGGACGGGTCGAAAGCGGGGGACCCCACCGCTTGTCGGCGGATTGAACAGGGTGGGGGCCCCCCAAGCTTCTGGAGTGCCCCCGAGCCTGACCTCAGTGCGCGGACTGGAGCCCCACGTCGCGGCCGTTCAGCGGCTGCACGGGGCGGTTGTTCGGGTTGAGGTGCGGCAGCCGCTCGAAGGCGGCGATCTGCGAGTCGGACATCTGGATGGGGTTCTTCATCACGAACCACTGCAGCCCCTCGCTGCACGGGGGGGTGGTGAGTGAGCCCGCGTAGTGGAAGAACGCCCGGTTGAACGGCAGGAGCGCGCTGGCGTTGATGAGCGCGCCCAGCGGCGTGCTGGTCTCACCCTCGTGACGGGGCAGGTGACGGAAGGCGGTGAAGAGCGCCGCGTTCACCAGGCCCTCCTCGATGAGCACGCCCACCACGACCCTGGGCGTCCCCGCCGCGTCGGTGTGCACCAGGTGCACCTCGAGCGGATGGTGCACGCCGTTCTGGGTGTGCTCGCTGGGGGTGTGGAAGTGGAACTGCGCCAGCTTGTACTCCTGGTCGCCCAGGCGCAGGGTGCTGCCCACGTCGTAGTTGAACTGCACCGTGTGGCCGTTGTTCACCATGCGCACCTGGCTGGTGCCGTAGTGGAAGCTGGGCGCCTGCACATTCGATTGCGTGGCCCCGGAGGTGGACAGCGCCACGGGGGATTGCTGGATGCCCGTGGAACACAGCGCGCCACCGGCGACCTCGCCCCAGTGCTCGGGGTCGACGGTCTGCGCATAGCCCCAGTGCGTCTCCTCGGCGAGGGCAGGGGCGGCGAGCAACACGGAGGACAGCAACGCGCCCCGAAGAGCGCGCACAAAGAGGGTGCGAGGGTGTGACATGAGTGATGAGTCCTTGAAGGAAGACGCCAGGAATGGGCGGACGCCCGTCATGCCCGGCGGGATGTCTATGCTAGCGGCCGAGCCGATGTTTTGCCGCAAAATCAATCTAAGTGGTACTGGTTTGGATTTCCTGAAATGAATCGAAATGAAACAGCGTGTTGACAGGAAATCCCCGGATGGATGGAACTCGTGTGTGTGTCCATGTCGAGCGCTGACTGCCATTGCGGGCGAGCGGGAGACACGGGGGGGCCTGGGTCCCGAACCGCCTGGGTGACGGCGGCCCTACGGCAGGTGGCGTCCCCCCGTGCCATTCCGTGGTTGAATGTGGAGGGCTCCCCCGGTTGTGGGGGCGCGTCGCGGTGAGGAGACAGGTGTCGTGGAGCGCGTGAAGTCATTGCGAGTGGATGGCCAGCGCAACCGGGAGCGGATCGTCGCGGCGGCCTCGGCGCTGGTCGCGCGGGATGGCGCGCAGGCGTCGCTCGAGGAGATTGCGCGGCGGGCGGGGGTGGGCTCGGCGACGCTGCACCGACACTTCCCGACGCGGCAGGCGTTGTTGGAGGTGGTGTTCCGGGAGGGCGTCGCGCAGCTGTGTGCGATGGCGTCCGCTCAGCCGGGCAGGAATCCGGCCGCGGAGCTGGCGGCCTGGCTGGAGGAGGTGACGGTCTACACGGCGACGCACCGCGGGCTCGCCGCCGCGCTGCTCGCGGGCCCGGAGGGGCTGTCACCCTGGGAGCTGTGCTGCACGGACATGCTGCTCGAGGTGTTGAACGGGCTGGTGGCGCGGGCGTCCTCGGCGGGCGCGATTCACTCCGGCGCCACGGCGGAGGACCTGCTGCGGCTCGTGAACGCCATCGCGGTCGCCAACGAGCAGGATGCCCCCACGGCGCGCCGGGTGCTGCGTCTGGCGCTTTTGGGCATCCGGCCGTGAGGCGTGACTTCGCTTGGAAGGCGTGATTGTCCGACAGGCCGTGAGGGCTGGACGCTACACTCCGGCCCCATGTCGACCCGTGGTGCAATCGCTGTGTACACGTCGGGCTCGGGGACCCCCGAGCACGTCTCCTCTCGGCCCTGGCGCGGTGTCTATCATCACTGGGATGGCTATCCCACGGGCCTCGGGCAACACCTCCTGGCGTGTGTCGAGCGCGCCCGCGGCGACCTCCAGGCCGTGGTGGCGCGGCTCATCGACGAGGCCCCCTGGGGTTGGTCCACCTGCATGGGTGGGAAGGACGAGACGGAGGAGGAGCGCTATTCGGAGGAGAGCCCGGGCCTACCGGTCGCGCCGGATGAGACCGGGAGCGTGTCCTATGTCTATGTCTTCGATGTGGAGGCGCGTCGGCTCGACGCGTTCTCGACCTACGTCGGCGGGGACGGCAAGCGGTTCAGCTCCGTGCGCTTTTCACCCGAGGGCACGCCGGACCTCCCCGCGCTCGACCTGCTGCCGGAGGAGCTCGTCAGCGAGCCGCCCCTGCCCGGCGAGGAGCTCTCGGCGGAGGCGCTCCAGGCGTTCCTGGAGGGACGGCCCAGGCTCGAGTCGGACAACAAGCTCCTCCATTGGTTCAGCACCGAGGAGCGCCCGGACCGGTCGCTCTGCATCGTCTTCCGGGTGGTCGTCTTCGAGGAGGACGCGGTCCGCGAGGTGGTGGAGCGGGAATGGCGGCTCGTGCCTGCCTCCGCGCGACGCGAGCCGGCGCGGGTCCGCAACTTCATCGAGGCGCTCGTCGAGGTGGTCGGCGAGGACCCGACGTTGTTCGACGCGTTCTGGATCGCCAGTCTGGACCCACTGCGTCGTTCCCAGGCACGTCAGCGTGAGAGCTTCGTGCGAATCCTGAAGGCGCACCGGGCCCGCGACTCCGGCTCCGGGTCGCTCTAGAGTCCTCGCTCGCTGGCTGGAACACGAGGAGGACTTGCATGCGGCACCAGGACCTGGGCTCGAGGCTGGGACTGTGTCTGGCGTTTCTGCTGGCTTCGGGAGCGATGGCCTCGGAGGCCCCCTCGAAGCCGGAGGAGGCCCAGGCACAGCTGAGGCTCCAGCGACTCAGCGCGTTGGGCGAGCTCTGGGGGCAGGTGCGCTATCGCCACCCGTGGATGCTGTCGCGGCGCATCGACTGGGACGCGGCCTTCCTGGCGGCGGTGCCGAAGGTGGAGGCCGCCACCAGCGACGAGGCGTTCGCCGAGGCCGTCCAGTCGATGCTCGGCGCGCTCGAGGACCCCGCCACCCGCGTGAAGAGCGCGCGTCCGCCCGCGGCGCTGGCCCCGCCGACGCTCCGGCCCCTCCTGGGCCTGGAGAAGGACGTGGTCGTCCTGGACCTGCGCAACCTCGCCACGCCCGAGGGCCCCCAGGCCTTCTGGGGCCTGGGCGAGAAGCTCTGGGGCCCCGTGCGCAAGGCGCGCGCCGCCGTCGTCGACATGCGCATGCGAGGCTTCGACGAGGCGGCGGCCTGGAGCGCCTCCAACGCCGCGGACTGGATGCTGCCCCTCTTCATCGACGGCGAGCTGTCCGTGCCGGGCTCGCGCTCCTCGCTCCACGGTGGCTACAAGGCCCAGACGGGAATGGACTCGCCCTACACCACGGCCTTCAACCAGGACGTCAGCTCGGTGGTGGAGGGCAACGCCGGCAAGAAGTTCGCGCGCGTCGTCTTCCTCCTGGATGCGCGGAGCGTCGTCTCGCCGAAGGTGCTGGCGCTGCGCGCCTCGGGACGCGCGCTCTTCGTGGGCGAGGGCCCGGTGACGGACGCGCTGGCCGTGGACACGCAGGAAGTGCCGCTGGGGAGCACGCTCGTCGCCACGGTCCGCACCAGCGAGACGGTGTTGCCGCTGGGGCTCGACGCGGAGGTGCCGGCGCGCGCGGACCTGTCCGCCCCCGACGCGCCCTACACGCGCGCGTTGGCGCTGGCCCAGCAGAAGTCCAAGCCCAAGGGCCCGAGCGCCCCGGCGCGGCCCGAGGCCCAGTGGCGCCCGGACAACGCCTACGCGGAGTCCCCGTACCCCTCGCGCGAGCTGCGCCTGCTGGCGGCCGTGCGGCTGTGGAACGTGGTGGAGCTGTTCTTCCCCTATCGCCACCTGATGGACGTGGACTGGAGCCAGGCGCTCCCCGGGATGTTGGAGCGCTTCGAGGCCGCCCAGGACGCGAAGGCGTACGCGCTCGAGGTGGCGAAGTCCGCGCGGGAGCTGCGCGACGGGCACGTCTCGCTCAGCGGCCACCCCACGTTCAGGGAGATCTGGGGCGGCATCGCCGCGCCCGTCGAGGTGCTCGACCTCGATGGGAAGGTGGTCATCACGTCCGTGACCAATGCCTCGCTCGCGCAGGGGCTCCAGGTGGGGGACGTCATCGAGAAGGTGGACGCGGAGCTCCTCGACGAGCGCGTCCGCCGCATCGACGCCGTCCATCAGGCCTCCACCGAGGCGGCGACCCGGCTGTACCACGTCTACCTGGCGCTCGCGGGCCCCCCGGACTCGGAGGCGACCTTCACCGTGCTCAACGAGAAGGGGCGTCGGGAGGTGAAGGTGAAGCGGCCCGCCGCGTTCTCCCGGCCGGAGCGCCCCCATGAGCCCTTCAAGCTGCTGGAGGGCAACATCGCCCTCGTGAACCTCTCGCAACTGGGGGCCGACGAGGTGCCGGAGGTCATGCGGAAGGTCCAGACCACCCGGGCCGTGGTGTTCGACCTGCGAGGCTACCCGCGTGGCACCGCGGGGGCGCTGGCGCCGTACCTCAACGTGAAGCGCGCGAAGACCTGGTCCCGCTTCGAGGTGCCCGTCGTCGCGGGCTCCACGTTGGTGAACGGCCGGATGGCCCTGGTGCAGGCGCTGCCCACCGCGGACGTGCCGGTGTACCGGGGCCGCACCGTGACGCTCATCGACGAGCGCGCCGTGAGCCAGGCGGAGCACCTGGGGCTGATGCTGGAGGTCACCAGCGGGACGACCTTCGTCGGGAGCCCCACCGCCGGCGCCAACGGGAACATGACGTACGCGGTGCTGCCCGGCGGCATCTGGATGAGCTTCACGGGCATGGATGCCCGGCACGCGGACGGCGGTCAGCTCCAGCGCAAGGGGCTCACGCCGCACGTGGCGGTGCGCCCCACGCTCGCGGGTGTGCGCGCGGGCCGGGACGAGGTGCTGGAGCGGGCGCTGCGCCTGCTCCAGGAGACGCCGCGCCCCGCCGCCGCGCCCATGTCCCGCCCCGTGCAGCGTCCGTAGTCCCGGGGGCCTCCGTGGAGGGGCCCCGGGCTAACGGAGGGCGGGCCGCGGCGTGGGCTCGTGGGAGAGCCGGGCCTCCAGCCGTGAGCGCCACTTCAGCGCGGGGCGCTCCACGCCGTGGTGCAGCGCGAGGGACGCGAGCAGCACCGCCGCCGCGCCGGCCAGCAACGTGAGCGGGTGGAACGCGTCCAGGCCGTAGGGCTCCAGCGCGACGCGCGCTCCGGCCTGCAGGGCCTTGTGCGTGAGGTAGATGGTGAAGCTCAAGAGCGCGAAGGTCTTCACCCCGGGGATGCGGGCGCACACGCGCGACGCGGTGGGGCTCGCCATGGCCGCGAGCAGCGCCGCGTAGCCCAGCGACGTCAGGGGGAAGGCGAGCATCGTGTGGGCGAGGTAGCGGAAGTGCTCCTCGTTCAGCCAGAACACGACGCCCAGGCACGCAAGGCCCGCTCCGGCCAGGGCGCCCGCGCGCGCCCCTCGGGTCCAGCGCTCCCAGGTCGCGGGGCGGAAGACGCGCAGCGCCGCGAGCATCGCGCCACACAAGAGGCCGTCGAGTCGCGCGTAGGTCGGGTAGTACAGCAGCGTGTCGTAGCCGCGCCACGCGGTGTCCTCGGGCGCGAGCATCGAGAAGTGCCGCTGCCACAGCCATGCCCGCAGGAGCATTCCGCCGAGCATCAACGCCCCAGCGCCCACGAGCAGGTGCGCGGCCCGGACGCGTCCTCGCAGCGCGAGCACGGTGAGCGGGAGCACCAGGTAGAAGTGCTCCTCCACGCACAGCGACCACGCATGGGAGAAGCCATTCAGGCGCAGTCCGAAGTTCTGCGTGAAGGTGAGGAAGCGCCACGCGGGCGTCTCCACCGGACGCTCGCTCCACGCGGGGACGAAGAGGTACAGCGCCAGCACGATGAGGTAGGGCGGCAGGATGCGCAGCGAGCGCCGCAGGTAGAAGCGCTTCAGGGATGGCGCCTCGCCGCGCGACACCGGCTCCATCAGCTGTGAGCCGATGAGAAAGCCGCTCAGCACGAAGAACAGCTCCACGCCCGTCCAGCCGAAGTTGGCGAGCATCCGGTAGGACTCGTGTCCCTCGGGGCGCGGGTAGTGGAAGAGGACGACGATGAAGATGGCCAGGCACCGGAGCAGGTCCAGGCCGGCCAGGTGGCGCGGTTCGGTGGTGTTCAGCGGAGTCGACCTTCAGCGGCGGGGAGGCCTGATTCTAGGCACTCTCCTGTGGGTGTGTCGCCCACATTTCTCCACCGGGCCCTGAGGCAGGTCCGTTGATTCCGTCTGCCTGCCTCGGGACGGAATCAACGGGACTGACACGGCGTGAAGGCTAGTAGCAGAGCCACTTGTTGAAGGGCGTGCGCTGACACTCGCACTCGCCCAGGTTGCCGTCGGACCAGGTGCAGGAGGTGAACGCTCCGGGGCGACAGAAGGTCCCGACGAGGGCCTCGCAGCTGCCGGCCAGCTCCGACGACGCCTGCTCGGTGGCCTCGGGCGCCATCGGCTCACCCGTCTCCACGCCCCCACAGGCCGTCAGTCCGAACGCCACCGCGATTGCCAGGATTGCTCGCATGACCATCTCCAGTTGATTCGCGCGAAATACGCGAAATGCCGGGATAGCTTAGGCGAGCCCAGGCGGGTTGACGACGCCTAGGCCCCGTACATCGACTCGATGAGCGCCGAGTGTTTGCGGGTGACGGCGTGGCGCTTGACCTTGAGCGACGCGGTGAGCTCGCCGCCATCCACCGTGAACGGGCCCGGGGAGACACGGAATGTCTTGATGCGCTCGAAGGACGCCAGGCCCGCGTTGGTCTCTTCCACCAGGGCCTTCAGGATGTCGTTGATGCGCGGGTGCGCGGGGTCGGCGGGGATGCCCTCTCGCCGGGCCACCATGGCGAGTATCTCCGGGTCGAGCGCGAACATGGCCGTGCAGTAGTTGCGTCCGTCGCCGAGCACGACGGCCTCCTGGACCAGCGGGTGTCGCTTGAGCTGCGCCTCGATTTTCAGCGGCGCCACGTACTTCCCGCCGCTCGTCTTGAGCAGCTCCTTCTTGCGCCCCGTCACCCGGACGAAGCCCTCCGCGTCGATGGAGGCGAGGTCTCCGGTCCGGAACCACCCGTCGGCATCGAAGGCCTCCGCCGTGGCCTCCGGACGGTTCAGGTAGCCCCGTGAGATGTTCGGTCCGCGCGCGAGCAGCTCGCCATCCGCGTCCACCTTGAGCTGGCAGCGGGAGAACGCGCGTCCCACCGTGCCAGGGCGCACGTCCTCCCTGGGATTGATGGTGAGCCCGGGACATGTCTCCGTGAGCCCATAGGCCTCCAGGATGGTCAGCCCGAGCGAGAGGAAGAACAGCTGCACGTCGACGCGAAGCGCGGCGGCGCCGGACAGGAGCACGGAGGCGTGGTCCAGGCCCAGGCGCGCGCGCAGCTTCGACAGCACGAGCCGGTCCGCCAGGGCCCGCTGCGCCTCCAGCCACAGGGGCCGGGACTTGCCGTGGGTCGCGGCGCGACGCCCCACGCCCAGGGCCCAGTCCAGCATCCAGCGGCGCAAGCCCTGCTCGCCCTCGATGGTGCTGGTGACCTTCGCCATCATCTTCTCGAAGACGCGCGGGGCCGCGGGGAAGAAGCCCGGGCGCGAGGCGACCAGGTCCGCCGCCAGCGTGGGCACCGACGACATCACCAGCGGCGCGCCGAAGAAGGGGCCCGCGAACTCCACCATGCGTCCGAAGGAGTGCGCGGCGGGGAGGAAGAGGAACAGGCCGTGCGTGAGCACGTTGTCATCCAGGAGCCGCGCGGTGCCGACGTCCTCGAGCATCGCCAGCATGTTGTCGTGGGTTTGAATCACCGCCTTCGGCGCGCCGGTGGTCCCCGACGTGTACGTGAAGGTCGCGACGTGCTCGCGTCGAATCAGCGACGCCCTGCGGCGCACCTCGTCCTCCAGCTCCGCCCGTCGAGCGCGCCCGCGAGCCTCGAGCGCCTCCAGGCTCTCCCAGTCATCGGCGGGAGCAAGTCCGGCCGGATGGATGACGACCACCCTGGCGCGCGCGGGGAGCGCGTCGGGTGGGTAGTGCCGGTCGAAGAAGGTGAAGCCCGCACGGAAGGCGCGCACCTTGTCGAGCTGGTTCGCGTCGTCCACGACGATGAGCTGCGCGGCGGTGTCCACGTGCATGTAGCCCACCTCCTCGGGCAGCAGGCTGGCGTAGACGGGCACCGTCTTGAGGCCGACGCGCAGGGCCGCGAAGTCGACGAGACAGGACGCCATCGAGGTGTTGCCGACGAGGGTGATGCACGCGCCGTCGTCCACCGTGCCCGCGCTCAACAGCCCCGCGGCGAGTGCCTCGATTCGCGGCAGCAGCTCCGACCAGCGGTGGTCCACATAGGTGTCGTCATGTCTGACGCGGAACGCGACGCGATGCGGCGACGCGTTCGCCCGGTCGAGAATCATCTGGGGGAGGGACGGGTGGACCTCGGCCATGGGGCCTCCTCGGTGCGTGGCGGGCAGGGGAGCGGCTTGTTTCACGAAGCCACGCTAGGTGCGGCGCCACGGGCCGGCTTGTATGATTCTGCAGATGCGGAGCCACTTGTTGCTGGGCGGAGGTCGAGCGCTCTACGTCGGCCGCTTCCACGAGTTGCCCCGGCATCGGTTCGCCGCCAACGCCGTGCTCGTGGGATTGGATGATGCGTTCGAGCTCGTCGACGGCGACGGCCGTGTCGGGCAGCACGAGGCCACCTTCGTGCGGGGGTGGCAATGGCACGCGCTCGACTTCCAGGGTGGGCGCGCCGCGGTGCTGTTCCTGGAGCCCGGCGTGAAGCTGCGCCATCAGGTCGACGCGAGCGCGGTGCGCGCGGCCGTGGAGACCGCCCTCGGTGCGCGACACCCGCAGCCCTGGACGGAGCTCTTCCAGCAGGCGCTGCACCTGGGGCCTTGCCCGCGGGAGGTCGACGCGCGCATCGCGCGGGTCGCCGCGTGGCTTGCTGCTCCCACGCGGGAGTCGGCGCCCGCGGACGCGGTGGGGTTGGCGCGGCGGGTGGGGGCTTCGACCTCGCTCGTCGAGCACCGGTTCAGCGAGCAGGTCGGCGTGCCGATGGGGGCGTATCGCGCGTGGCACCGGATGCAGGCGGCCGCGGCGCTCGCGCTCCGGGGGAGGAGCCTCACCGAGGTCGCGCACGCCGCGGGCTTCTACGACTCGGCGCACTTCTCCCGGCTGTTCCGAGGGATGTTCGGCCTGCCGCCCTCGAAGGTCTTCACCGACGGCCTCACGGGGACCCTCTTCGAGACGCGCGTCAGCGGTGCGCCGTGAAGCGCCCTCGGGCCAGGAAGACGTGCTCGTCGTCGATGAGGACCTGGGTGCCCGCGTCCTTGCGCCACACGTCGATGAGCTCGCTCACCCGCTCGGGCGTGAGGGGCCAGACGTCGCCATGGGGTGGCTTCTCGATGAAGACCCATTCGTGGACGCGCCCCTCGTCGGGCTGGGGACCTCCCACGGCGTAGAGGTCGTCGCGGTCCGCCAGCGGAGCGACGAGGTTACTGCCGAGCAGCGCCGAGCCCTCGCGGTGCTGCTGGAGCAGGTCCATGCCCCGCGTCAGGCTCGCCAGTCGCTCCGGTGTCGCGGGGCAGTGACGCGGAGCCGTCATCGGGGAGGTGAGGGTGCTCGTGAGCTTCCGGAGGTTCGGCTCGTTGCTGGCGAGGAGGATGACGCCCGTGGAGGCGAGGACCCACGCGGGCGGCCTCCGGGCACGGAGGACGGGCAGGAAGCCCATGAGCGCCGCGGCCACGAGCGACACGCCGTAGTGGAACCGCCAGGACATGGCGAGGAAGCGGATGCCCAGCATCGGCAGGAGCACCAGCAGCCAGGCCCAGTCCGGCCTCACGCGCTCGCGCCATGCCCAGAGTCCCAGCGGGACGAACAGCAGCACCAGGGTGCCCATGCGTGACAGGTGGGGCGGCGCCAGCCGGAGCGAGAGGTAGTGCGGCCACCCTCCCTCCATTCCCTGGCTCAGCCGGAAGCCGTAGTCCACGGTGGGGCCCAGCAGCCAGGGGCGCAGCCCGTAGACGCCCGCGAGCCAGGCGAGTGACAGCGCGCCCACGCCCGCCGCGAGGCGGCGCTCGCCCCGCAGGAGCAGCGCGAGCGTCAACATGACGCCGCCGAACGCGAACTCCTCCTTGCAGGAGAAGAGGAGGACCAGCGAGGCGAGCAGCAGCCCCGGGCGTCGTAGATGGAAGGCCACGCCTGTCAGCACCCAGGGCAGCACGGACCACGTCGTGGGGTGGGCGGGGAACTTCAGGGCCTCCACCACGCTGGGGCTCAAGAGCAGGAGCGCTGTGAGCAGGACGATGGCGCGGCGGCTCAGCAGTCCCTTTGCCTGGAGCCAGAGCAGGGGCGCCACGGTGAGCAGCACGAAGAGGGCCTCGACGACCAGCGCCGCCCACATGGGCGGGAGGAGCCGCGCCAGCGGATGTGCCACCCAGAGGATGGGGTCGAAGTGGTCATTGAAGATGAACACCTGGCGCGCGCTGATCCACGGGTTGGGCTGGGCCAACGACAGACGCGCCACTGCCTGGGAATAGATGCCCAGGTCGAAGTTCGGGAAACAGGCCCGCGCGGCCTGAAGCCAGACGGGGGTGACGACGAGCACCAGCCAGAGGAGGACCACGAGCGGCAGCGCGAGCGGTGCCAGTCGAGGTCGCGGGCGCTCGGGGCCCGAATCAGGTGTGGAGGCAACCATGGTGGAGCTGGCGCTTGCCAATAGCGCGTCATGACTGGCTCCGCCAGTGTTCACGCCCTGGGGCCCGCCTGGCCCGTGGGCAGGTCACCCACGGGCCGGAATGGAAGACAGCCGCTAACGCAGCCGTCGCCGCAGGCTCAACGGCAGGAGCAGCACGAGGAGCAGCGGCCACAGACCCGGGCTGGCGCCGCAACCGCCGCTGTCCTTGTCGGGGGAGCCCGTGTCCGGGTTCGTGCCCGCGTCCGTCACGCCGCCGCCCGCGTCCGGAGTGCCTCCGCCCGCGTCCGGGGTTCCTCCGCCCGCGTCCGGCGTGCCCGCGTCCGGCGTGCCCGCGTCAGGCTGCTGCGTGACGGGCGCGCAGTCGCCGAGCGAGTGCTCCAGCGCCCCCAGCGTGGAGTTGCCGGACGTGGGCCGGGGCCGCTGGCAGAAATCCTCGGTGACGGAGGCGCTGGGGGCGGCGGCGCCCACCAACTGCGTCACCGGGCCCTTCAGCGTCAGGTCGCCCTGGACCGGCGCCACGTACCAGGACGTCCACGTGCCCGTGGCCACGTTCGTCAGGTTCGTCCCCGCGGTGAAGCGGCCGTTGTCGCGGTTTCGGATGACGGACGACAACACGTTACCGTGGGCCTCGCCGGTGGAGGACGCGTAGCGGAAGTCCACGCCCGTCGTGGCGATGAAGGTGTTGAACAGCACCTGCGTGCGCGCGGCCCGGTTCAGGTAGACGGCGACATCCGAGCAGTTGGCGACGATGTTGTTCCGGATGATGCCATCCGAGTGCTCGGGGTCACACGGCACCGTCGCGTCGAAGGCCGGCGCACAGAACGCCGCGCCCGTGCCTCCGCCGCCGAAGGACAGGCCGATTCGCGTGTCCGAGGCCGGCCGGTCCCGGGCGCACAGGACGCGGTTTCGCTCGAAGAGCCCCCGCTTGCCGCCGCTCTTCATGAAAGCGCCGTAGGAGATGCCTCCCTGCTTGGAGAAGTCGTGCACCTCGTTGTCGCGCACCACCCAGTCGTCGCCCGTGTCGATGTTGAGCTTGTTGACGGGCGTCCCCGTCACGCGCGGGCGGGTGTCGTAGATGTCGTTGCGCTCGATGAGCCCCCGGTGGGGCATCTCGAAGACGCCGCTGGTGTTCTTCGTCGCGTTGGCCTTGAGCTGGGAGTTGAAGTCGCGCACGCGGCTGTTGCGCAGCACGAAGCCCTCCGCGTGGCCGGTGACGTGGAACGCGTGCTCGCAGTCCTGGTCGCGGGCGCAGATGCCCTCGATGGTGAGCCCGTCGAAGACCCAGGCGCGCCCCGACACCTTGAAGCCCTCGGTGGCGTTGAAGCGGATGAGCGCCGCGTGCCGGTTCGCCGCTCGCACGGTGATGGGCTGGGCATCCGTGCCCTCCGCCGCGCAGTTGAGGTTCGCATTCACCGTGTAGGTGCCATCCGCGAGCACGATGTCGTCCCCCGCCTTCGCGGAGGACAGCGCGGCTTGCAGCTCCGCCACGGTGGTCACGTTCTTCGTGGCGGCGACGCCCGACAGCGGCAGGAGGAGGACGACGAGGGGGACGGTTCTCATCCAGGGGACTCCAAGCGAGGGGGGCCCGGAGTCTACCCCGTCACGGGGTGGGTGGCGTCGCGCGCGAACATCCGCGCGAGCCACGAGTCCCGCGCCGCGATGCACGCCCGCGCCAGCGCCGACTGGGGGGCGATGTCGTAGAAGCCGTGGAACGCGCCACCCCAGACGTGCAGCTCGCACACGCCCCCCGCCGCCAGCATCCGGTTCGCGTAGGTGACGGCTTCATCCCGGAACGTCTCCGCGCCTCCCACGTCGATGAAGGTGGGCGGCAGCCGGCTCAGGTCGGAGGCCCGCGCGGGCGCGGAGTAGGGGGACACCTCCGGACCGCCGAGCCGGTCTCCCAGCACGGCGCGCCACGCGGTCAGGTTGCTGGTCCGGTCCCAGACGCCGACGCCGTCGTACCGATGCGCGGAGGTCGTCTCGTTGCGGTCGTCCAGCATGGGACATTGCAGCAACTGGCCGAGCAGCCGAGGCCCCTGCCTGTCCCGGGCGAGCAGCGTGGTCCCTGCCGCGAGCCCGCCCCCGCCGCTGCCGCCGAAGATGACGAGCTGGTGGGGATTGAAGCGCAGCGACTTCGCGTTCGCGGCCATCCATTCCAGGCCCGCGTAGCAGTCCTCCACCAGCGTGGGCGCGGGGTGCTCGGGTGCCCGCCGGTACTCGACGCTCACGCAGACGGCGTCATGGCGCAGCGCCCAGTCCACCAGCGGCCGGGCTCCGGCGAAGCGGGTCCCCATCACCATGCCACCACCATGGATGTGGTAGACGGCGGGCCCGGCCACCGAGTGCCCCTTGCGGGAGATGACGGAGACGACGGTGTCGTCGCCTCGATATCCCGGGATGGTGTGGTCGACGCAGTCGACCTGCGCGTCCCCGATGAGCGCCTCCCGCGTCACGTCGCTCAGTCGGCGGAAGTGCTCGAGCTGCTCCAGCGTCATCTTCAAGGGGACGTACCCCTCGAGCGGGGCGAGGAGCGGGGCGAGCTGCGGGTCGAAATCAGGATGAGTCATGCGTGCTGCATACTCCGGACCGGTGCGCGCGTGGAAAGCCCGTAGCACCGTCACCCGTTCGAAGTGGGGCTTGCTCCACACTGCCTCGGCCTGGTGTTCCGGCTCACCCGCATCCCGGGGGCAATGGCAGACGTCACCTCCAGTCTCGCGTCGCCCCCAACTGGATGCACCCGACACGGCGCGGAAGAGGGCTTGTCCGTGCCGAATGGCAATCACAGCCTCTGTGCAGGGCGCACTGACGCGAACTCGCGTCCGCGAGGCGCCGAACACGCGAAAGACCGCGGAAAGGACTTCCTCCATGCATCAGCTCCCCCTCGAAGAGGCGGGGTTCCACGCCGGCCATGTCCACGAATGGCGACTGCGCCCCGCCGCGAACACGCTCGCCTCGCTCTCGGCCGGTGACCGGCCCGCCTCCTACAACCAGGAGAAGCACTTCGCGGCCGCGGTGTCGGCCCGGCAGGAGCACGTCTCGGAGGACTACTGGATTGGCCTGTCGTTCCGCATCCCCGGCCCGCTCGACCTGGCCGCGCTGGAGGCGGCGCTGCTGCACTTCGTGAAGCGGCACGAGGTGCTGCGCTGCGGGTTCGAGCAGCTCATCGCCGGGGACCTGCGCTGCGACGTCATGACGCCCGCGCAGGTCCGGCTGGAGCACACCGACGTGGGGCACCTCGCGTCGGGCGAGGCGGTGACGGCCCACATCCAGGCCACGTTCAACCGGGACATCGACACGCTGTCGTGGCCGCTGTTCGTGATGGGCGTGGTGGTGGAGCCGTCGCAGGCCACCGTCTACATGGGGTTCGACCACATCCTGTGTGATGGCCTCTCCCTGGTCTTCGCGGTGGAGGACGTGCAGCGCGACTACGCCGCCCTGGCCGCGGGCCTGACGCCGGTCCCCGAGGTGGCGGGGAGCTACCTCGACTTCGGGGACGTGCAGCGCCACCGCTATTCGAAGCTGACCGCGGACAGCCCCGAGCTGGACTACTGGCGTGCCTTCATCGCGGACGCGGGGGACCTGTTCCCCCACATCCCGCTCGACCTGGGCCTCGAGTCAGGCCGCATGTACCCGGCCCGCAACAGCACCGTGCGATTGCTCGACGACGCGGGGGCGCAGGCGTTCGAGCGCCTCTGCCAGGAGCGCGGCGTGAAGCTGTTCATCGGCATGCTGGCCGTCGTGGGCATGGCCCTGCGGGACATCTCGGGCGCCCAGGTGTACCGGGGGTTCATGCCCATTGGTGAGCGCAAGGACCCCCGCTGGCGCAAGTCCTTCGGTTGGTTCGTCAACACCCTGGCCATCCGCTTCCCCATCGCCGACGGGATGACGTTCCCGGAGGTCGTCGAGGGGGTCCAGACAAGCTTCAAGGAGCTGCTGCGCAACGTCGACGTGCCCTTCGTGAAGGTCTGGGAGCTGCTCGCGCCGCAGTACTTCCACCTGCGGACGTGGCCGTTCCCGGTCAACTTCTTCTCCTTCCTCGACTACCGGAAGCTGCCCGGCGCGGACATGCTCGACGTCTGGCGGCCGAAGACGATGCCCGAGTCCTCGCACTCCAACACGGGCAACATGTGGTTCCTCCGCAACGCGGAGGGGCTCTTCCTCCACTCCATCATCTGCGATGTGCCCAAGAGCGTGGACGCGTTCGACCGCTACCGCGCCGCCATCAGCTCCACGCTCGAGGACCTCCTCCGCGGCTCCGTCCGCGGTGGTGTCACGCCCCGGGAAGGCGGTCAGCCCTCCGCCTCGCTCTGACGGCGAGCGGGCGCGCTCACCGGGTGGCGGCGGCGTCGGGCAGCGTGGCCGGGCTGCCGCCCCGCATCGAGCGCGCCGCGACCACGGCCAGCGCCAGGAAGATGAGGATGAGCGCCCGAGGGAATGCCTGGGTGCCGAACACGTCCTGCAGCACGCCGATGGCCGAGGAGCCGGCGACACCCCCGACCCCGCCCGCCATCGTCATGGCGGCGCTGCAGCTGAGCAGCTGCGCCCCGCTGAAGCGGTCGCCGATGGACGCCAGCGCCACCGTCGTCGTGCCGTAGGCGCACGCGCCCCAGACGAACAGGAACAGGAACAGCAGGGGCGTCGCGACGCCGATGACCCACGGCAGCGCGGCGCCGCCCAGCACGGTGAGCAACGCGCAGCCCATCATCACCGGGCGTCGGCCCCAGCGGTCGGACGCCCAGCCGATGGGCGGCTGCAGCACCACGTTGCCGACGTTCAGCACGCTCAGCCCGATGCCCATCACCGCGGTGCTCGTGCCATGCGCTGCCCCGAACCGGGGCAGGAACGCGAGGGACGCGTGGTCGAACGCGCCGAACGACGCGGCCGCCAGCAGCGCCGCCGGAATCAAGCCGAGCGCCCCGAGCACCGGCGCGCGCGCCGTGCCGTGGAAGTCCGGCAGCCGCTGGCGGACGAGCAACACCCCCAGCGCGCACGCGATGAACGCGGCGCCGAGCAGCGCGAAGCAGTGGGGCGAGCGGAAGTCCACCAGCGCCACCACCAGCGGCCCACACGCGAAGCCCGCGGACAGGAACGACGTGTAGATGCCGAACACCCGGCCCCGGCGCCCCGAGGGCGTGAGCTGCGCGAGCCAGGCCTTGTTGACGATGTAGAAGCCGCCCACCGCCAGGCCCCACAGCAGGCGCGCGACAATCCACAGCAGCGGCTGGGGCACGAGCGCCATCGCCACCATCGCCGTCAGGCCGAGCAGGCAGCTGGCGACGCCGATGCGCACCGCGCCGAACCGCTCGGCCGCCCACGGAATCACGAACGACGAGGCAATCAGCCCCAGCGGGCTGCACGCCGCGGAGATGCCAATCACGCTGTCGGCCACGCCCTGGCGGGCCAGCAGCACGCCGAGCAACACGGGCGTGCCCCCCACCGCGACGGCGAACATGCCGACCAGGAACGAAATCGTGAAGATGCTCCGCCACGCGGCGGCGTCCGGGAGGGGTGGACTCATGACGCCGGGTGGCGCGCGACCAGGACCGGCAGCATCGCGCCGCCCTTGTAGAGGCTCATGATGGGACTCTGGTTGGCCCGCGACAGGAAGCCCACCGCCTTGCCGCCGAAGATGAACATGTTGAGGTCCGCGATGCGCTGGGTGATTTCGCCCGTCGTCGGGTCCGGACAGTGGACGACGTGGCCCTGGATGTACTCCTGGGCCACGTACGAGGCGTCGGACGCCGCGGTCTCGACGGCGCGCCGCCAGTCCTCCTCCCGCGCCTTGTTCCCAATCACGATGCCGTCGCCCCACGTGGCGTTGGTCGGCTTGAGCAGGAAGCGGGACCTGTTGCGCTGGAGGTAGTCGCACAGGTCCACCGCGTCGCCCTCCATGGAGATGGAGCGCCCGGGCGCCACCACGCGCGTCCACGGCACGTGGCGCTGGAACAGCTGGCGGTCCGCCGGTGAGAAGTGGTCGCAGAACCGCGGGTCGCTCAGGAGCGCCAGGATGGACTTGTCCGCGTAGAGCCACTGGCAGGCCAGCGGGTTCACGCTGACCACGTCTCCGTCCGCCACCGCGCGCAGGTAGGGGGCGGCGTCGGGGCACCGGACCAGGTCGCGCAGGTCCCACTTGTTGTAGACGAGGTCGATGCGCGTCCCCCGGTGCGTCACGTGGCCCGCGCCCGGCGCCAGCTCCCGCAGGTCGATGAACTCGCAGTGGATGCCGCGCTCGTCGAAGCCCTGGATGATGAGGTCGGTCTCGCTGGTGAAGCGGCCGTTGTAGTTGACGATGCGGACCTCGCTCGGCTCACGTCCCTTGTCCGCGCGATAGGTGTCCAGCATCTCCGAGATGAACAGGTTGCGCGTCTCCACGATGGGCTGGGGGACCCACTCCACGTCGCGCCCCCACGCGGCCAGGATGGGGTTGGGCCGCGAGCGCCACAGCCGCGTCGCCATGCCGGACGCGAACAGGTTCGCGGGACAGTCGGTGTTGGTCTCCAGGATGAGGTAGCGGCCGTCCGGCGCCACCAGGCCGTCGAAGCGGCAGATGCGCGTGAGCGGCCGGAACCCGGGCGCCGCGAGCAGGTAGTCACGCACCGGCTCATAGCCGCGATAGAGCCCGCGGACCTCGTCGTCGTGGCGGTACAGCTCCAGCACGTCGTCGAACACCCGGATGAAGCGCTCGCCGGCGAGCTTCAGCTCCGCGGCCCAGTCCGCGTCGATGAGGGTCGGCCGCAGGCACACCGGATAGGCGTGGTTGGCGTCGAACTGGAGCCGGTGGTCGAGCGCCGTCGCGCGCAGGTCGCGCTGTGCCGCCGCGATGTGCTCACGCTCGTCGGCCGAGGCCCGGGCCAGCAGCGCGTCGAGCTCCGCGTCGTAGGGACACAGCGCCAGACCGCCGCCATCTTTCTGAAAGGGAGAAGCCACCTTGGACATCGTCGACCCCAGGGTTCAAGTCAGGATGCGGATTCCCGACGGCGTGCGAATCGTCGCGGTATAGCGGAGCGCCTCGCCGTGCTTCACGGCGGGCGCGCCAGGGATGTCGAGTGCCTCGTACAGCCGGGCGATGCCGGCCGGGTCCGGGTGCTCGAGCGTGAAGGCCAGAAGCTCACAGCCCCGCTCGGTCTGGGGCGCGAGCGTCGGGCGTGCCCCCTTGCGGTCGATGAGCGAGGGCACGACGCCCCCCATCGGCAGCGAGCCGTCCACGGGCACGGCGAAGAAGTAGCTGGACGCGCCGGCGTGGAACTCGCGCGGCTCACCGAAGACGCCCGGGTGCCGGGCCAGGTCCCGGGCGAAGTGGTCGGTGCTCGCCACCCAGCCCCGCAGGCGCCTGCCGCCGTCCCACGCCCGCCGCACCGCCGCGCGGTCGTCCAGCCCGAACCACCGGGGGTGCGCGGGGGGCGGCGCCTCCTCGTCGATGGCAATCACCTCCAGATAGGCGGCCTCACCCAGCCGGAGCAGGTGATTGTGCGTGCCCATGTGGATGTGCTTGCGGCCGAAGGGGATGTCGAGGCCCAGGCACTCCCGGAGGTGTGAGATGCCTTCGACGAGCGAGGGTGCGATGACGGAGAGGTGGTCGAGTCGAGGCATGGTGTCGCGGGGTCAGCCCTGGACCAGCATCGGGTCGGTCGACTGGACGATGGCGGTCGAGAAGCGGTTGTAGCCGAACAGTCGCACGAGGATGCGCCGGTTGTCCTTGATGCTGTCGCGGCAGTGCAGGGCCTTGGTGTTGTTGATGAGGATGGCCTTGCTGGAGTCCAGCGTCACCTGGAGCCGCTCGGCGTTCGCGATGCCGGCCTGCAGCGCGGCGAGGGCCCTGTGCGCGGTCTCCGGCGCCCCGGCGCACGCGGAGAAGCGATAGGCGCTGAACCGGAACGCGTAGTCGCCGTGTGGGTTGTAGTCCACGATGGAGACGTCGCGGCCGTCCTCGTCACCGGGGACGTAGGAGTCGGGCCGGGTGAATTGATAGTGCTTGCGGGTCAACGCGTCGACCACCGGCTCTCCCAGGGCCTCCAGCACCGGCGTCACCGGGATGACCTGGGTCGGCTCCTGGAGCGGATTCCACCGCGCCGTCAGAATCAGCGTCGAGGGCGCCGGGGAGCGCCGCTGCGTCGCGTGGAACGAGCAGTAATACGGCGGCTCGGTGTGGGCGCCGAGCGCGAGCCCGGAGTGGGAGGAGAGCTCCACGTCCTCGGGCGCGGGCTCCTCTGGAATCTTGTGCTGGCCGCCCCCCTTGAAGTTGCCGACGATGCGGACCATTTCATTGTAATCCAAATCGTACGCGAAGGCGCGATTGTCACAGAGGTTCAACAGGAGCTGGCTGCGTGACGCGAGCACCTGGCAATCGAAGTCGACCTTCAAGGACTCGAGCGACGGCCTCGTCTCGGGGACGCCCTCGCCCACCTCTCGCATGCCCTCGACCACCAGCAGGGTGGTGCGATTGCTGGCATAGCCATCCACCACGGCGCGCTGCCCGGGGTCCAGCAGCTCTCGCAGCGCGCTCGCGCTGGCCTCGGCGCGCTCACGGACCCCCGCGGCTTGTGGTCCCCCTGCCCGAGCCAACCGCACGGCCTGTTGATGCAGGTATTCCGCCTGCGAAGGCAGCCATTTCAGCACCGCCACTTCGGTGTGAGGATTTGCGGATTTTCCGTCTGACCTCGCGACACGAGTCATCTCGGCCCCCGACTCAGCTTCGAGCTGGGGCGCGCAGATACTACCGGTATGTCTAGTAGTCCATATTAATCTTGAATTGATAGGGATGGGGTGCGGAGACCACCCCAGTCTCCTGGAAGCTGAAAGGAGTTGGTGGGCGCTTCAGGGCAGACACGCAACAGTCCGAGCGAAGAGTTCCACTGCACCAACCTCCTGGCGAGGCACGGAGGCGGGGGCCTCAGCCCGGGTCCTCCTCCTCGTAGCAGACGCCGATTTCGCGCAGCTCGACGGTGGACCACTCGGCCGCGGGACACTGGCTGGCGATGGCGAGCGCTTCTTCCCGGCTCGCGCAGTCGAAGAGGACGTAGCCTCCGACAACCTCCTTGGATTCGGCGAAGGGGCCATCACGCAGGGTGCGCTGGTGGTCCCGGACCTCGATCCGGACCCCCTCCGAGACGGACCGGAGGGAGTCGCTGCCCTTCCAGAGCCCGCGCGCCTGGAGGTCCTGGACGAAGCCCACCATCCGCTCCATCTCGCGGCGGCCTTCTTCCGGCGTCCGGCTCCGCTTGCGCTTGCTCTCCTCCATGACCAACAGCATGTACGTCATCACCGACTCCGTGCGTGGGGGGGGCGCCCAGCGTCCTCCATCCGCCGCCCGGGCTGAAGCGTTTCCTGGCGCTGGACGCGGGCGCGGCCCGAGGGCCAGGCTCGTGGGATGCCCCTCGAGAACCTCATGCGCATCCACGACCCGGAGTCCCTCGCGAGAGGAGAGCGGGCCTTCAGCCCCGAGTTCGCGGCGATGAGCCAGCGGGTGCTGCACGTCACCGGGCTGACGTCACGCCTCAACGTCCTACCGTTCGACGACGAGGCGGGCAAGGCGGCGCTGCTCGAGCAGATTCTCGGGCGGCCGCTGCCCAAGCGGGTCACCGTCTATCCGCCGTTCTACACGGACCATGGGCTGCGGCTGGAGCTGGCCGAGCGGGTGTTCATCAACCAGGGTTGCACGTTCCTCGACCATGCCGGCATCCGGCTGGGCGAAGGGGTGATGGTCGGCCCGAAGGTCACCTTCATCACGATGAGCCACCCGGTGGACCCGGGGGACCGGCGGCTGTACCTCACGGGCGCGCCCATCGAGGTGGCCCAGAACGCGTGGATTGGCGCGGGGGCGACGATTCTTCCCGGGGTCCGGATTGGTCGCGACGCGGTGGTCGCGGCCGGAGCCATCGTCTGCGACGACGTGCCGGACGCGAGCCTGGTGACGGGCCCGAAGGCGACCGTCCACCGACGGTGGTGAGCCACACCGGGGCCACTCGACCCGCGCGGCCTGCCACGACGCAAGGGCTGGCCGGCGGGCCGCGACTCACTCGAAGGTGATGATGAGCTGCTCCCACGCGCCCACGGCGGTGCGGTTGGCGTTCACCGTGCCGCTGCCACCGCCCTCGGCCACCACGTCGTTCTTTGCCGTTCGAGGCGCGCTGGCCGATGGCCTGCCCGCCCCAGGGGCTCGATGGTCGGCAGCCCGTTGCTCGAGAACGCCGTGCGCGAGTCGCGCATGATGGAGCCGTAGTCGTACCCGAGGAGCCCCCCGTGCCGTCGATACCTCCCCGGGCCAATACCGAGTGCGATTCGCGTTGGAGAAGCCCGCACCCTCGGGAAGAAAAAGCGGCTCGCGCGTTGGTTTGTGTGGAAAGGCCAAAGTCATTTCTCCGGAGCCCGGCATCCATCCTGGCTGTGGGAATTCCAATCCAAGTCCCCATTGGAAGGAGCAACACCATGAAGCGAGCGTCCCTCGTTGTCTCGGCGGTGATGATGTCGGTCGGGTTTGCCAATCCGGCGCTGGCGGCGCCCATCACCGTGAATGGCTACGTCTGCGCGGCCACGTACACGCGTCAGCCCAATCTCACCTACGGCCAGGGCTATGTGGTCGTGCAGGTGTACACGGCGGCGAACTGCACGGGGAGCTTCGTCGGCAACTACTACTACCTGGGCGCGAGCGCCGCTTCGGCGGGCTACCAGTACAGTGAAGCGGAGCGCCTGGGGCTGTTCGAGCGCGCCACCCAGGCCGCCACCCAGGGCACGCGGGTCGCCCTCTACGTGGAGGGGGCTGGCGTCGGCATCCTCGACACGACCTACCGCGGCAACTGACGTCGGGCGGGACGCCGCGCGGGGTGTCCCGCGCGCGGTCAGCCCCGCTCGGTGAGGCGGTTGAGCAGGTCCAGGTCCCCGGCGCTCAGCGAAAGCGAGGCGCTCGCGAGGTTCTCCCGGAGGTGGGGGCGTGACGACGTGCCAGGGATGAGCAGCACGTTGGGGGCGCGGTGCAGCAGCCACGCCAGGGCGACCTGCATCGGCGTCGCGCCCAGGCGCGTGGCCACGTCGTTCAGCGTGCTCGACTGCAGCGGGGTGAAGCCGCCCAGCGGGAAGAACGGCACGTAGGCCGTCCCCGTGGCGGCGAGCTGGTCGATGAGCGCGTCGTCATGCCTGTGCGCCAGGTTGTAGTGGTTCTGCACGCAGACGATGTCGACGAGCTTGCGGCCCTCGGCGACCTGCGTCGGGGTGACGTTGCTCAGGCCGATGTGGCGGATGAGCCCGCGCTGCTGGAGCTCGGCGAGCGCGGTGAGGGGCGCCTCGATGGAGCCCTCCACCGGGCCCTCGGCGCTGAACATGGCCCGGAGGTTCACGACGTCCAGCACGTCGAGGCCGAGGTTGCGCAGGTTGTCGTGGACCGAGCGCTCGAGGTCCTCGGGAGAGGACGCGGGCTCCCAGGAGCCCTGGGGGCCACGCACCGCGCCCACCTTCGTGGCGATGACCAGCCCGTCGCGATAGGGGTGCAGCGCCTCTCGGATGAGCTGGTTCGTCACATGCGGGCCGTAGATGTCGCTGGTGTCCAGGTGGTCGACGCCCTGCTCGATGGCCTCGCGCAGCACGGCGAGGGCCGCCTTACGGTCCCTGGGTGGACCGAAGACACCGGGGCCGGCGAGCTGCATGGCGCCGTAACCCACGCGGCGGACGGTGTGGGTGCCGAGGCGATAGGTCTGGGGGATGGGAGACATGGTGGAGGTCCTTGGGATTCGAGGTTCTCCCTTTCTCTACGGAGGGCGCCGCTGCGCGACAATCGGTGGCAATGCGCACGGGCTGTGCGAAAATCCGCACAGTGATGGATGAGTTCTCGGACCTGACGGCCTTCAGGGCGGTGGCGCGTGAGGGCGGATTTCGCGGCGCGGCGCGGGTGACGGGCAGCAGCGCCTCGCGGCTGGGGGACGCCGTCCGCCGGCTGGAGGCCCGGCTGGGGGTCCGGCTGCTCCACCGGACGACGCGGAGCGTGACGCTGACGGACGCGGGGGCGCGGCTGCTCGAGCGGCTGGAGCCCGCGCTGGGGGAGGTCCGCTCGGCGTTGGACGTGGTCAACGACTTCCGCGGCCGACCGGCGGGGCGGCTGCGGCTCAATGTCCCCATCGCGGCGGCGCGGCTGGTGTTGCCCCGCATCGTGCCGCCGTTCCTGGCGAAGTACCCCGACATCCGCATGGAGGTCATCGCGGAGGAGCGCCTGGTCGACGTGGTGGCCGAGGGCTATGACGCGGGCATCCGCTACGAGGAGCGGCTCGCGCAGGACATGGTGGCGGTGCCCATCGGTCCGCGTGTCCAGCGCTTCGCGGCCGCCGCCTCGCCCGCGTATCTCGCGCGGCGTGGGCGCCCCAGGCATCCGAAAGAGCTCCTGAACCATGACTGCCTGGGGGGCCGGTTCACGAAGGGGCCGCTGCACGCGTGGGAGTTCGAGCGCGACGGGGTGACGCTCAACGTCGAGCCGAAGGGCCCGCTCATCGTCGGCCTCGGGACGACGACGGACCTGGCGGTGGCCGCCGCCGTGGCGGGGACCGGCATCATCTACGACTTCGAGGACTGGCTTCGTCCCTACCTGGACCGGGGAGAGCTGGTCCCCGTGCTCGAGTCCTGGTGGCCGAGCTTCTCCGGGCCGGTCCTCTATTATCCCGGCCGTCACCACCTCCCGACGCCGCTGCGGGCGTTCATCGACTTCATCCGGTCGATGAAGACCTGAGCGTTCGCGGCGGGGCCAGGGCCCTCCCCGGGTCGAGGGCCTTCTCCTGACGGCCGTGACGGCCCCGGGCGTGAAGCCTCAACCGAGGATGGGGAGTCCACTCTCCCGCAAATCGTGCGCGAATGGCGTGTTTGACATTGATGTGACGCAGGCGGACGCAAAACCTGCGTTGAGAGTGTCTTTGTTCGGGTGCCTTTGCAGTGTGCATATTCTCAAAATCGGATTGTCCGGGAGTGCTCTCCACCCCCTGTCCGCGGGGCAGAAAATCATCTGGTATTGCGCGAGTTCCGGGCGTAGAGAGAGATCGCCCGAGCGGCGGAGTTATGGGTTGTTGTATGCGTTGCCGGGTGTATCGGTAGCAGGTCAATCGCTGATTCACATGGATGCGTGGGTGCATGCCTGGGGTCGGGCATGTATGTCTTTTGCGACGTCCAGGGTGTCTCCGGTCGTGGACGGAAGACCGCCTGGATGCCAGTGAGGCAGGGAATGGAAGAGCGGGTTGGCGACGTCGACGGGCTGCGGGCGTGGCTCGCGGTCGAGCTGTCCTCGTTGCTGGGGCGTGAGGCGAGCGAGGTGGGGCTCGCGACGCCGTTCTTCCAGATGGGCGTCGACTCGCTCGTCGCGCTCAAGTTGCTCTCCCGGCTGTCGGGGGTGCTGGGGCGGCCGCTGTCGCCCACGCTCATCTGGGAGCATCCGACACCCGCGGGGCTGGCGGCCCATCTGCTGGGACCCGAAGCGGCGTCGAAGCCCGGCTGGGACGTGCCCGGCCAGGAGCCCTCGGAGCCTGTCGCCATCGTCGGGCTGGCCTGTCGCTTCCCCTCCGCGCCGGATGCCGAGGGCTTCTGGCGGGTCCTCCAGGAGCGCGTCGACTGCGTGACGGACGTGCCCCCGGAGCGCTGGGCGGCCTCTGCCGGAGCCTGGGAGCGACCTGGGGCGTTCCTCGACACGGTCGACCGCTTCGACCCGGGCTTCTTCGGAATCTCGCCCCGGGAGGCGGGGCAGATGGACCCCCAGCAGCGCTTGATGCTGGAGCTGTCGTGGGAGGCGCTCGAGGACGCGGGCATCGCGCCCGGGACGCTGCGGGGCTCGCGCACCGGCGTCTTCACGGGGCTGGTCTGGCGCGACTACGCCGACCTCCAGACGCTCCAGGGGGCCTCCGCCTCCCTTCATACCTGCACCGGCCACGCCGGGAGCATCGTGGCGAACAGGGTCTCCTATACGTTCGGGTTCGAGGGCCCCAGTCTGGCCATCGACACCGCCTGTTCCTCGTCGCTGGTCGCCATCCTCGAGGCCTGTCGCAGCCTGCGCGCGGGCGAGTCGACCCTGGCGCTCGCGGGGGGCGTGCAGCTCAATCTCTCTCCCCGCACGCTCCAGGCCGTCTCTGCCTTCGGTGCGCTCGCGCCGGACGGGCGGTGCAAGACCTTCGATGCGCGGGCCAACGGCTACGGGCGCGGAGAGGGCGCGGGCGTCGTCGTCCTCAAGCCCCTGTCGCGCGCCCTGGCGGATGGGGACTCCATCTACTGCGTCATCCGTGGCGGCGCGGTGAACAACGACGGCGCCAGCAACGGGCTGACGGCTCCCAGCCCCAAGGCCCAGGAGCAGCTGCTGCGCGCCGCCTACGGCGCCTCGGGCGTGGATCCCGCGCGCGTGCAGTATGTCGAGCTGCACGGGACGGGAACGCCGCTGGGCGACCCGATAGAGGCCCGGGCCCTGGGCGCCGTGCTGGGCGGGGCGGCGCGCGCTTCCGGGCAGCCCCTTCGCGTGGGCTCGGTGAAGACCAACATCGGGCACCTGGAGGCGGCCGCGGGCGTCGCGGGCGTCATCAAGGTGGCGCTCTCCATCCGGAAGCGGCGGCTCCCGGCGAGCCTGCACTTCGAGCAGCCGAACCCGCACATCCCGTTCGATGCGCTGGGCCTGAGCATGCAGACGGCGCTCACGGCGTGGCCCAGGGACGACGAGCCCGCGCTGGCGGGCATCAGCTCCTTCGGCTTCGGGGGCACCAACTGTCACCTCGTCGTCGAGGAGCATCTGCCGGGGCCCCGGCGGGCCGTGGCGCCTCCCTCCGTCGTGGCCCGCCCGCCGCTCCCCGGAGGGCCGAGGAAGGTCGCGTTCCTCTTCGCGGGCGCCGGCTCGGCGTGGTGGGGCATGGGGCGGGAGCTGCTCGCGACGCAGCCCGTCTTCCGTGCGCGCTTCGAGGCGTGTGACGCCGTGTACCGGGGGCTCGGGGGCGACTCGCTCGTGGAGGCGTTGCTCGCGCCTCGCCACCGCTCGCGCTTCGAGCGGGGCGAGGTGCAGTTGCCAGTCGTCCTCGCGCTCCAGGTCTCGCTCGCGGCGACGTGGCGGGACTGGGGCGTCGAGCCGAGCGCCGTCATCGGCTACAGCGTGGGCGAGTGGGCCGCGGCGCACGTGGCGGGAATCCTCACGCTGGAGGAGGTCTTCGCGCTCGCGCGCCATTACATCCAGGTGCAGCGGAGCGTGACGGGCGGCGCGGGCATGGGCGTGGTGGGGCTCCCCGCGGCGGAGGTGGAGGCGCGCCTCGCCGGGGCGGGGAGGATTGCCATCGCCTCGGTGAACAGCCCCCGGTCCACGGGCATCGGCGGAGAGCCCTCGGCCCTCCAGGACTTCGCCTCGCGGCTGGTGGAGGAGGGGATTTTCGCGCGCACGGTGGAGATCGACTTCTACGCGCACATCCCCCAGGTGGCGCCGCTCGCGCCGCTCTTCCTGGGAGGCTGTCCGGCGCTGAGGCCGCTGCCGGGGCGCATCCCGATGGTCTCGACGGTGTCGGGCGCGTTCGTCGACGGCGTGTCGCTGGGACCCGGGTACTGGACCGACAACTTCCAGGCGCCCGTGCGGTTCGCCGACGCGGTGAAGACGCTGCTCGACTCCGGGCACGAGGTCTTCCTCGACGTCAACCCGCATCCCATCCACGCGCGCTCGGTGGAGGAGAACATCGCGGCCCACGCGGCGACGGCCACGGTGGTGCAGGGGCTGCAGCGCGGAGCGTCGGACCTGGATGGGCTTCATCGCGCGCTCGACGCGCTCGCCTCGGCGGGCCACGCGATTCGTTGGGAGCGGGTGTTGCCGGAGGCCCCCGTGCCTCCCACCGCCGACGGGGCCGCGGAGCTGTTCGTGCTCTCCGCGAGGACGGAGCCCGCGCTCCGGGAGCAGGCCCGTCGTGTCGCCGGGCAGCTTCGCGGCGCGCCCACGCCCTCGCTCGCGGACCTCTGCGCCACCGCGGGGCTCTGGCGTGACCACCATGCGCACCGGTTGACGTTGGTGGCCCGGACGCGGACGGCGCTGGCGGAGGAGCTCGAGGCGTTCGGCCAGGGGGCGCCTCCTCGGGCCTTCCAGTCCCAGGGGGTGGTCCGACAGGGCGAGGCGCCGCGCGTGGGCTTCGTGTTCTCGGGGCAGGGGGGCTTCCCGCTCGGGGAGAGCACCCGCCTGTTCGAGGAGGAGCCCTGCTTCCGGGAGATGTTCGAGCGCTGCGACCTGGCGTTCCGCGCGCGCACCGGGGCCTCGCTCGTCGAGGCGATGGAGGCCGCGCGGGAGGGGGCCGCTCCGCCGCGCACGGAGGTGGAGCAGCCGCTCCTGTTCGCCTTCCAGGTGTCGCTCGCCGCGCTGTGGGCGGCGTGGGGCATCCGTCCGGGCGCGGTGGTGGGGCACAGCATCGGAGAGGTCAGCGCGGCGCACCTCGCCGGCGCGCTGTCGCTCGAGGAGGCGATGGCCCTGGTCGTGAGCCGCAGCCGCTTGATGGGGAAGACGGCCGGACGCGGAGGCATGGCCACGGTGGCGACCTCGCTCGAGCGACTGTCGCCGCTGCTCGCGCCTCACGGTGACGCGCTGTCGGTCGCCGCGCTCAACGGTCCGGAGGACATCGTCGTCTCGGGAGAGCGCGCGTCGCTGGAGTCGCTGCGGGACAGCCTCCAGGCGCAGGGGATTCGCGTCCGGCTCCTGAACGTCGACCACGCGTTCCACAGCGCGCAGATGGACGCGCACCTGGCGGAGCTGGACGAATGCACGCGGGAGCTCGCGCCCAAGGCGCTGGTGACGCCGCTGTACTCCACGGTCCGGGGTGGGCGGGTCCTGGCCTCGGTGCTCGACGCGGACCACTGGCGCGCGAACATCCGGCAGCGGGTCCTGTTCGCGCCGGCCATCCAGGCGATGCTCGCCGACGGCTGCCGCGTCTTCGTCGAGGTCTCCCCGCATCCGGTGCTGTCGCAGCCGCTGGCGCGGACGCTCGAGGCCTCGGGGGTGGAGGGGACGTCGGCGCTGTTCTCCGCGCGCCGTGACCGGCCCCCTCGCGTCACGATGCTCGCCGCGTTGGGCGCGCTCCACACGTTGGGGCGCGAGCCCGCGTGGAAGGGCGTCTTCCCTCGTGGGGGCCGGCGGGTGGCGCTGCCGTCCTATGCGTGGCAGCGCGAGCGCTACTGGTTCGACGTCGCGCCCGGGGCCGCGCAAGACAGGGGGCATCCGCTGCTGGGGCGCGCGGTGGAGGCGCCCCTCGGCGAGATGCGCTTCGAGTCATCCCTTCGAGCGGACCGCGTGCGGCTGCTCGCCGACCACCGGCTCTACGGCACGGTGGTGGTCGCGGGCGCGAGCATGGTCGGCATGCTGCTGGAGGCGGCCCGTCGGCTCTGGGGGCCGGAGGGCTGTCGCGTCCAGGATGTGCTGTTCCTGAGTCCCATCGTGATGGAGGACGCCGAGGAGCGGGTCTTCCAGGTGTCCATCGCGGCCGGGGGTGACTTCCGGCTGTCGACCCGGCTCGCGAGCGATGACGCGGAGTCACCGCGCTGGACGCTGCATGCCACGGGGCGACTGGAGCGAAGCGGGGAGGTGCCCTCCGAGGCCGAGCCGCTCGCCGGGCTCGAGGCCCGCTTCGAGGCGCTCCCATCCATCGAGCGTTTCTATGAGGGCATCGACCGACAGGGCCTGGTGCTGGGGCGACAGTTCCGCTGGCTGGAGGCGGTCTCCCGGGGCGAGAGGGAGGCGCTGGGGCGGCTGCGTCTTCCGGACGAGGGGGATGGCGCGGAGGACTACCGGCTGCATCCGGGGCTCATCGACTCGTGCTTCCAGGTGCTGGGGGCGGTCTCGGGCTTCTCGTCCATCGAGGGGATGGCCTTCGTTCCCATCGGCATCGACCGGTTCGTGCTCCACGGGGCGCAACGTCCTCGGTTCTGTCATCTCGTGCTGCGCTCGGGGACGGGCGCGGTCGACGAAGCCTCGACGGTGGACCTGCGGTTGCTGGACGACGCGGGTGTCGTCGTGGCGGAGGTCCACGGCCTGACGATTCGCCGGGCGCCTCGGGACACGGTCCTGCGACGAGACACGGGGGCGGCGCCGCTGCACTTCCAGGTGGAGTGGCAGCCTCGGCCCGTGGCGGTGCTGCCCTCCGCGAGTGAGCCCGTCACCTGGTTCCTCCTCGCGGACCGCGGCGGTTTCGCGGAGGCGCTCGCCCGACAGCTCGAGCTTCGGGGTGCTCGCGTGGAGGTGCTCTCCTCCGACCTCGCACGTCCTGGTGCTCACGGCGACGCGGGTGCTTCAGATGACCACGGTCGCCCTGGTGCACGTGTGGAGGCGCGGTCCTCCGACAAGGGCGATGAGCGGCGCCTGCTCGAGCGTCTCGATGCGCTCGGCGAATCGGTGCGGGCCCGCGTCGGAGTCGTCGACCTGCGAGGGCTCGATACATCCTCGCCACTCGGCGGTGTCGAGCGTGGGGTCGGGCTCGGCGAATCGACGCGGGCCCGCGTCGGAGTCGTCGACCTGCGAGGGCTCGATACGTCCTCGCCACTCGGCGGTGTCGAGCGTGGGGTCGGGCTCGTGAAGCTGCTGGCGACCCATGGCGGTGGGATTCCACCGCGTCTGGTCCTGGTGACGCGAGGCGCGCAGGCGACCGGCGTGGAGGAGGGTGCCCTCGCCGTCGAGCAGTCGCCGCTCTGGGGCCTGGGCCACGTGGTGGCCCTCGAACACCCCGAGCTGCGGTGTGTGCGCATCGACCTGGACCCGTCCTCTCATGGAGAGGACGCGGCGCTGCTCGCCCAGGAACTCTCCTCGTCGAAGGATGAGGACCGCGTCGCCTTCCGCTCGGGTCGTCGCCTCGTGGCCCGGCTCGCACGCGCGCGGCTTCCGCGTGCGCCCCATCCACTGTCTCTCTCCGCCGACGCCACGTACCTCATCACCGGCGGCCTCGGGGGCCTGGGGCTCGAGGTGGCCCGGTGGATGGTGGACCGGGGCGCGCGTCACCTGGTCCTCATGGGCCGCCGTGCGCCGGAGCCGCTCGCGCAGGCACGCGTGGATGCGCTGCGGTCCGCTGGCGCGAACATCACCGTGCGACAGGCCGACGTGTCGTCGCGCGAGGAGGTCGCGCGGGTGTTGTCGGAGTGCCGCGCGGCGATGCCTCCGCTCCGGGGCGTGGTGCATGCCGCGGGTGTCCTCGACGATGGCCTCCTCGTACTCCAGGACGCGGCGCGGATGGCCGATGTCCTCGCGCCCAAGGTGCACGGGGCGCTCAACCTCCATCACGAGACCCTCGAGGCGCGCCTCGACTTCTTCGTCCTGTTCTCCTCCGTGAGCGCCGTCTTCGGGACCACGGGACAGGTCAGCTATGCCGCCGCCAATGCCTTCCTCGACGCCCTGGCCCATCACCGGCGCGCCAACGGTCTGACGGCCACGAGCATCAACTGGGGCCCCTGGGCCGAAGTGGGCATGGCCGCGCGGCTGTCCGCCGACGCCGGCAAGTCCTGGTCCGGTTTCGGAGTGGGGATGCTCGCCCCCGCCGCGGCCCTCGCGTCGCTGGAGGGCATCCTCGGCGCCGACCTCACGCAGACCGTGGTCGTGGCCGCCGGCGGGCGCGCGGTGCGGGAGGGGCTGCCTGCCTTCTTCGAGGTCCTCGCGCCTCGTCGCGCCGAGCCCACCCGCTCCGCGCCGCCCTCGACGGTGTTCGCGGGGGCCTCGCCTCGTGAGGCCCGCGCCCGACTGCTCGCGCTGCTCCAGTCGCAGGCCTCGGACGTCCTCGGGCTGTCGTCCTCGTCGCCCATCGACCCGCGTCGACCCCTCCAGGAGCTGGGGCTCGACTCCCTGATGGCGTTGCAGCTGCGCAACGCCTTGTCCACCGCGCTCGGTCGCTCCCTCCCCGTCACGTTGTTGTTCGACCACCCGAGCTTGGAGCAGCTGCTCGACTTCCTGGGGCGCGAGCTCCCCTCCGCCGACGCGGCGGCCTCGGAGCCGGCGCCTCGGGCCGTGAAGCCACGCAGGGCGGCCGTGGACGGCGCGGAGCCCATCGCCGTGGTGGGAATGTCCTGCCGGCTGCCCGGTGGGGTCCGGAGCCCGGAGGACTACTGGCGCCTGCTCGCCGACGGCGTGAACGCGGTGCGCGAGGTGCCCGCTTCGCGCTGGGCGCTCGACGACTGGTACGACGCGGACCCGGAGGTCCCCGGCAAGACGTACTCGCGACACGGCGGCTTCATCGACGACATCGACGCGTTCGACGCCTCGTTCTTCGGCATCTCCGGCGCGGAGGCCCGGTCGATGGACCCGCAGCAGCGCATGTTGCTGGAGCTGAGCTGGGAGGCGCTGGAGCGCGCGGGCATGGCGGTGGAGCGGCTCAAGGGGACCCCCACCGGGGTGTTCCTGGGCATCTGCCTGAGCGACTACGCGCTGCTGGAACTCAACGCCGCCGATGCTCGCGGCATCAACGCCTACTCGGGCTCCGGTGGCGTGCTGAGCGTGGCGGCCGGACGCATCGCGTATGCGCTGGGCCTGGAGGGCCCCACCTTCGCCGTCGACACCGCCTGCTCCTCGTCCCTGGTCGCCACGCACCTGGCCTGCCAGAGCCTGCGGGAGGGGGAGTGTGACGTCGCGCTCGTGGGCGGCTCGAACCTGCTGCTCTCGCCGCGCATGACGGTCTACTTCTCGAAGCTGAAGGCGCTGTCCCCGGACGGCGCCTGCAAGGCCTTCGACCGCTCCGCCAATGGCTATGTGCGAGGAGAGGGCGCGGGCGTGGTGGTCCTCAAGCGCTTGTCGGAAGCGCTCGCGGAGGGCGACCCCGTCCTCGCCGTCATCCGGGGGACGGCCGTCAACCAGGATGGCCGCTCGAATGGCCTCACGGCGCCGAGCAGGCCCGCCCAGGAGCGCGTCATCGAGAGCGCCCTGCGCCAGGGTGGCGTCGCCCCGCGCGACGTCGGCTACGTCGAGGCGCACGGCACCGGGACGTCTCTGGGTGACCCCATCGAGGTGCAGGCGCTCGCGGCGGTCCTCGGGCGTGGGCGTCCCGCCTCCTCGCCGCTGGGAATCGGCTCGGTCAAGACGAACCTGGGACACCTGGAGGGCGCGGCGGGAATCGCCAGCCTCATCAAGGCCATCCTCGCGCTTCGCCAGGGCGAGCTGCCGCGCAGCCTCCACTTCAAGGAGCCCAGCCCCCACATCCCCTGGGCCGAGCTGCCCGTCGAGGTGATCTCCGAGCACCGCGCGTGGCAGGTCCCGGATGGGGCGCGGCGCATCGCCGGGGTCAGCTCGTTCGGCTTCAGCGGGACCAATGCCCACGTGGTCCTCGAGGAGGCCCCGAAGCGTGAGCCTCGGGCAGAGGCCCCGGCGTCCGTGGAGCGTCCCGAATTGCTCGTCCTGTCGGCCCGCTCGGCGGAGTCCCTGCGCGAGGCCGCGGGGCGTCTGTCCGCGACGCTGACCGAAGGCGACGGCGCGGCGTGGCGCGACCTCTGTTACTCCACGAGCTGTCGTCGGAGTCACCACGAGCATCGGCTCGCCGTGGTGGCTCGTTCCCGAAGCAGTGCCGCGGAGGCGCTGGAGGCCTTCCTTCGTGGCCTGTCGCACCCGGACGTCACGTCCGGCTATGCCCTCCCCGGCGCGGCCCCCAGGGTCGTCTTCCTGTTCACCGGACAGGGAGGGCAGTGGTCCGGCGCGGGGCGCGCGCTCCTCGAGGAGGAGCCCGTCTTCCGCGAGGCCCTGCGGTCCGTGGACGCCGTGCTGATGAAGCTCGCGGGCTGGTCCGTCATCGAGGAGCTGCGACGCGAGCAGCCCCGCTTCGAGCTGGCCCACATCTCCCAGCCCGCGCACTTCGCGCTCCAGGCGGCGCTCGTGGCGCTCCTGCGCTCCTGGGGGCTGGAGCCCGACGCGGTCCTGGGGTCCAGCATCGGAGAGGTGGCGGCGGCCCACGCGGCCGGGGTCCTCTCGGTCGAGGACGCGATGCGCATCACCCTCGAGCGCAGCCGCATCCTCGCGGCCATCGCGGGGAGTGGCGCGATGAGCGCGGTGGAGCTCTCCGAGGCGGAGGCCGCCGAGGCCATCGCGGCGCATGGCACGCGGCTGTCCATCGCCGCGCTCAACAGTCCGACGTCGGTGCTCCTGTCCGGTGACGCGGGAGCGATGGAGGAGGTGCTCGGCGCGCTGGCGGCGCGCGGCGTCTCCTGTCGTCGGCTCGGCCTGGACTACGCCTCGCACAGCCACGCGGTGGAGCCCCACCTGGAGGCCCTGCGACAGGCGCTGGAGGGACTGGGCCCACGGCCCGAGGCGCTCCCCATCTTCTCCTCGGTCACCGGCCTGCGCGCGGAGGGGCGGGACTTCGACCGCGACTACTGGGCCCGCAACCTCCGGCAGCCCGTGCGCTTCGCCCCCGCCATCTCCGCGCTCGCGAGCGAAGGCCATTCGCTCTTCGTCGAGATTGGACCCAACGCGGTCCTGTCGCGTCCGGTGCAGCAGTGCTTCCAGCAGGCGGGCCGGAGCGCGACGGTGGTGTCCGCGCTGCGACGGGGAGAGGCCGAGCGCCACACCCTGCGCGCGCTGCTGGGCGGCCTGTTCGTCGCGGGCGTCTCGCCAGCCTGGGAGCGGCTCTTCCCCGAGGGCGGGGCGTTGGTGCCGCTGCCGTCCTATCCCTGGCGCAAGGAGCGCTACTGGGTCGCGAGCCCGGCTCCCGCCGCCTCGAGGCCCGCCTCCACGCAGGATGTGCTGCCCCTGCACGGGCGCCGCGTGCGCTCTCCGCTGGTGGAGACGCTGTTCGAGGTGGAGCTGTCGGTGGAGCGGATGCCGTTGCTCGGCGAGCACCTGCTCCACGGCGCGGTGGTGGTCGCGGGGGCCGGGCATGTCTCGATGGTGCTCTCCGCGCTCCAGTCGCTCCAGGGCACCGCGCCGATTCGTCTGGCCGACATCGTCTTCCCGCGCGCGCTCGTGGTGGAGGCGGGGCTCGTGCGTCCCGTCTCGGTGGTGGTGGGGGCGGAGCAGTTGGGACGCGCCTCCTTCCGCATCCAGAGTCAGGAGGCCGGGGGCGACTGGGTGCTCCACGCGGAGGGCAAGGTGCTGCGCTCCGGCGCGCCGCGAGTCGACGCGGCGGTGTCGCTGGAGCAGCTGCGCGCGCGATGTCCGACCCCCCTCGAGGTGCCGCGGGTCTACGAGACGATGGATGCCGAGGGGATCTCGCTCGGGCGGCGCTTCCGCTGGGTCGAGCAGTTGTGGCAGGGGGAGCGGGAGGCGTTGGGACGCATGCGCGCGCCGGAGCCCGAGGACCGGCAGCCGGCGACACCGTTGCACCCCGGGTTGATCGACTCCCTCTTCCATGTCCTGCGCGGCGTCCCGGGCGTCGTGCGCGATGACGGCGTGCCCCTGATTCCCGTGGGCATCGAAGGCGTGGTCTTCCTGTCGCCGCCTCGCGGCACGCTCTGGGCGCACGTCATGCCGCGGCCCGGGAGCGGCCAGGATGGTGAGACGCTGAGCGCCGACTTCCGCCTCTTCGGTGAGGACGGGGTGACGGTCGCGTGGGTGGAGGGGCTCGTCGTCCGGCGCGCCCCCCGCGAGGCCTTCACGAGGGAGCGCGTGCGTGCGCCCGGCCAGGACTTGTTCCAGGTCCGGTGGCGACCGGCGCCTCCCGTCACGGCTCCGACGCGGGAGACGGGACCCTGGCTGCTCCTGTCGGACCGTGGCGGTGTCTGCGCCGCGGTGGCGGACCGGCTGGGGGCGGAGGGCTCGCCGTGCCAGGTGATGGCGGCCCCTGAATCGACGGAGTCGGAGGCGTCGCTGCTGGGCCGATTGGAAGCGGCGCTCGGCGCGGGCCCCTGTCGCGGGGTGATGTACCTGGCGGCGCTCGATGTCGGCGCCCTGGAGCCCGGGAGCGAGGCGCGGGTCACCACCGAGGTCCTGGTCGGCGCGGTGCGGGTCCTCCAGGCCCTGACGCAGCTGAAGCGCCCGGTGCCCCCCCGGCTGTGGCTCGTCACGCGGGGCGCTCAGTCGACGGACGCGCGGCACGCGCTCTCGCTGGCCCAGGCGCCGCTCTGGGGGCTCGGGGCCACGCTGCGCCACGAGCACCCGGAAGTCCGCTGCACGCTCGTGGACCTGGACCCCGCGCCGGCCGCGGACACGGTGCATTCGCTGTGCACGGAGCTGCGGCTCCTGGATGGCGAGGACCGCGTCGCGTGGCGGGACGGCGCGCGGCTCGCCCAGCGACTCCAGTCCCTGGAGGTCATCCCGGAGCCCGGCCCCGTGCCGGTCGTCGCGGACGCGACGTACCTCATCACGGGGGGCCTGGGCGGGCTGGGGCTGCGGTGCGCGCGGTGGCTCGCGAAGGAGGGCGCGCGGCACCTGGCGCTCCTGGGGCGCAACGCGCCTTCCGAGGAGGCCCGCGTCGTGCTCCAGGCCCTCGCGGCGGAGGGCGTCTCGGTGCGTGTGCTCGCGGCGGACGTGGGCGAGCGGGAGTCCCTCGCGCGTGCGCTCTCGGAGCTGCGCGCGGACATGCCTCCGCTTCGGGGTGTCATCCACGCGGCGGGGCTGCTCGACGATGCGTTGCTGGCGAGCCAGGAGCGCGAGCGCATCGAGCGGGTCCTGCGGCCGAAGGTCGCGGGGGCGCTCCACCTGGACCAGCAGACGCGAGCGGACCCGCTCGACTTCTTCGTGATGTTCTCCTCCATCGCCGCGCTGCTCGGCGGGGTGGGGCAGGCGAACTACAGCGCCGCGAACGCCTTCCTGGATGCGCTGGCCGCCGAGCGGCGGGCGCGTGGACTGCCCGCGTGCTCGCTGGCGTGGGGCCCCTGGGCGGAGGTCGGACTCGCCGCGGCGCGCGCCGACCGGGGCGCCCGGCTGGAGGCCCTGGGTCTGGAGAGCCTCGCGCCGGACGAGGGCGTGGCCATCCTCGGCAGGCTCCTGCGAGGAACGACCGAGACGCACGTGGGCATCGCCCGCATCGACTGGGCGAAGTGGGGACAGGTCTATCCCTCGGCGGACCACGCCTCGCTCCTGACCGACTTCCTCCTCCGCGCGCGGCCCCGGGCCCCGGGCACGGCGGTGGCCGAGGGTCTTCCCGCGCTCCACGAGCTGGCCCGGATGACCCCCGAGGAGCGTCGGGCGCGTGTCGACGGCTCGCTGCGGCGCGAGGTGGTCTCGATGCTGGCCCTCCCTGGTGACCTGGCCGACGGCCGCCTGCCGCTGGTCCGCTTCGGCTTCGACTCGCTGATGGGCATGAAGCTCAAGGCGCGGCTGGAGCTGGCGCTGGGGGTCTCGGTGCCGGCCGTGAAGCTGTTGAGCGGCCTGAGCTTCGACGACCTCGTGGCGCTCGTCCTCGAGAGCCTCGACGCCGTGCCGCCTCCGCCGGAGGCGGCCCTGGATGACCCGATGGAGGAGTTCCAATTTTGAATGCCACCGAACTGATTGCCGAGCTGACGCGCCTGGGTGTGGAGCTCAAGGTCGACGGCGAGCACCTCCGGGTCCGCGCCGCGCGCAACGTCATCACGCCCGAGCTGCAGCAGCACATCGCCGCCCGGAAGGCGGAGGTGCTCGAGCTGCTCCGACGCCAGGGCGAGGCCCTCCGCTCCGAGCAGGAGCACGCGCCCTTCCCGCTGACCGAAATCCAGGAGGCCTATCTGGTCGGACGCGGCACCGACTTCGGCGTCGGCGGCATCTCCTGCCACCTGTACCACGAGCTCGACGGCCAGGCGCTGGACGTGGAGCGGCTGTCGCGCGCGTGGCGGCGCCTCATCGAGCGGCACGCCATGCTGCGCGCCGTGGTGCTCCCGTCGGGGGAGCAGCGCGTGCTGGAGCAGGTGCCGTCCTTCTCCATGCCCGTGCTGGACCTGCGTGGACAGGCGCGGGACGTCGTCGAGGCGAAGCTCGCCGGGATTCGCCAGGAGCTCTCCAACCGCTCCGTGCCGCTGGGGCAGTGGCCCACCTTCGAGCTGCGCGCGACGCTGCTCGATGGGAACCGCACGCGCATCCACCTGGACATCGACGCCATCACGATGGACGCCGCCGCCGTGCTCGCGCTCCTCGAGGAGTGGCGCGAGCTGTACGTGACGCCGGAGAAGGTGCTGGAGCCGGTCCCGGTGTCCTTCCGGGAGCACGTGCTCGCGGAGCTCGCCGCCCGCGATACGACGGCCTACCGGAGCGCCGAGGCCTACTGGCGCGCGCGCCTGGATGACCTGCCGGAAGCCCCGGTGCTGCCCCTGGCCACGCCTCCCGAGCAGCTGGTGCGCCCCGCGTTCCGGCGGCTGGGCGGGAGCCTGGACGCGAGGCGATGGGAGCGGCTGAAGGAGCGGTCCGCGCAAGCCGGGCTGACCCGCTCCGGCGTGGTCTGCGCCGCGTTCGCGGAGGTGCTCGCCGCATGGAGCGAGAGCGCCCGCTTCTGCCTCAACCTCACGCTCTTCAGGCGCCTGCCCATCCACCCGGCCATCGACCAGGTGGTCGGTGACTTCACGACGAACGTGCTGCTCGAGGTCGACGGGCGCGGCACGTCGTTCACCCAGCGCGCGGTCCAGCTCCGCGAGCAGCTGGCCCGGGACCTCGAGCACCTGCTCTTCAGCGGCATGCGGGTGATGCGCGAGCGCGCGAGGCGGCGCGAAGGTGCCGCGGGAGCACTCATGCCCATCGTCTTCACGAGCCTGCTGGGACACAGGCCCGGTGGCGCGGGCGCGGGCTCTCCCTTCGGGTGGCTGGGCGAGACGGTCCACGGCATCACCCAGACGCCGCAGGTGTGGCTCGACCACCAGGTCCGGGAGGAGGACGGGGCGCTGCGCTACTCCTGGGACAGCCCGGAGGGGCTCTTCCCCGCGGGCATGCTCGAGGACGCCTTCGCGGCCTACGAGTCCCTGCTCGGTCGGCTCGCGGAGGAGGACGCCGTCTGGGCGGCGCGCTCCCCGGTGCGACTGCCGGCCGCGCAGGCCGCGCGCCGTGAGGCGTTCAACGCCACCGCGTCGCCCATCCCCGAGGCGCGCCTGGAGGCGCTCTTCCTGGCCCAGGCACGACGCGCCCCCTCGCACGCCGCGGTGGTGAGCGCGGAGCGGACGCTGAGCTACGCGGAGCTCCGTGGACACGCGGGCGCGCTGGCGACCCGACTGGTCGAGCTGGATGCGCGGCCCGATGGATTGGTCGCGGTCATCCTGGAGAAGGGCTGGAGGCAGGTGGTCGCGGTGACGGCCATCCCACTGGCCGGGGCGGCCTATCTCCCCATCGACCCCGCGCTGCCGGACGAGCGCCGCCGGCTCCTCCTTCAGGAGGGGAGGGTGCAGGTCGTGGTGACGGAGCCGGGGCTGGCGGAGCGGTTCGCGTGGCCGGAGGGCGTCCGGGTGGTGTGCATCCCGGACAGCGCGACCGGGGAGCCGCCGCACGCGCCGGCACGTTCGCCGGCGGACCTGGCGTATTGCATCTACACCTCGGGTTCGACGGGGCGCCCCAAGGGGGTGATGGTCGAGCACCGCGCCGCGGCGAACACGCTCCAGGACATCAACACCCGCTTCGGGGTCGGCCCGGAGGACCGGGTCTTCGGCCTGTCGTCGCTGGGCTTCGACCTGTCGGTCTACGACATCTTCGGGAGCCTGGCGGCGGGCGCGACGCTCGTGCTGCCCGAGCCCGACGCGACATGGGAGCCCGCGAGCTGGCTGCGGTGGCTGCGCGAGGCGCGCGTGACGGTGTGGAACTCCGTCCCGACGCTGATGGAGATGCTGGTGGACCTGGTGGAGACGCGCGGTGAGCGCCTCCCGGAGTCCCTGCGCCTGGTGTTGATGAGCGGTGACTGGATTCCCGTCACGCTGCCGGACCGCATCCGCCGCTTGTCCCGCGACATCCAGGTCATCAGCCTGGGCGGGGCGACCGAGGGCGCGGTCTGGTCCATCCTGCACCCCATCACCCAGGTCGAGCCCGGGGCGCGCAGCATCCCCTACGGCCGGCCGATGCTGAACCAGCGCTTCCATGTGCTCGACGAGGCGCTGGCGCCGCGGCCGGAGCACGTGCCGGGCGACCTCTTCATCGGAGGCGCCGGCCTGGCCCGGGGCTACTTCGGCGACGAGGAGCTGTCGCGCGCGCGCTTCTTCACGCACCCAGGCACCGGCGAGCGCCTCTACCGCACGGGCGACCTGGGCCGCTTCCTGCCCGGTGGATACATCGAGTTCCTGGGCCGCAAGGACTTCCAGGTCAAGGTCGCCGGTCACCGCATCGAGCTGGGCGAAATCGAGGCCGCGCTCTGCCGCCATCCCGCCATCCGCGAGGCCGTCGTCGCCGCGCCCGGGGAGCGCACGCAGCGCAAGCTGGTGGGCTACGTCGTCCCCATGGAGGGGCAGCCCGCGCCCACGGACGACGCGCTGCGGGAGTTCCTGGGCAGGACGCTGCCGCACTACATGGTGCCGGGCGTCTTCATGCGGCTGCGGGCGCTGCCGCAATCGGCGAACGGCAAGGTCGACCGCAAGGCCCTGCCCACGCCGGTGGAGGAGCCCGTCCACGGCTCACTGCCCCTGGAGGCGCGGGGCGGGGAGGTCTTCACGCGAATCACCCGCCTCGTCGCCGAGGTCCTCAAGCGCCCCAGCGTCGAGCCGGAGGCGTCGTTGCTCCAGCTCGGCGCCACGTCGGTGGAGCTCATCAAGCTCGCGACGATGTTGGAGCAGGCCTTCGGGAGCCGGCCCCGGATGTCGGAGTTCCTCACGCTGCGGAACACCGCGGACATCGTCGCCTACTACACCCGGCACCCGCCGGCGGAGGCCCCACCCGCGAGCGCGAAGGTGGAGGAGGGGTTGCTGCTGGACCCCGAGCAACGCGAGGCCTGGAAGCGCGCGCGCCACGGCGTCCGCACCTTCGACACGGGGACGCCCGTGGTCCCGATGGCCGGGCTCTCCGAGGGCGAGGCGCGGCGCCGTCATCTGGAGCGCTCCAGCCACCGGACCTTCTCGTCCGAGCCCGTGGAGGCCCAGGCGCTGGGTCGCCTGCTGTCGTGTCTGCGCTCGCTCGAGGTCGGAGGGCGCTTCAAGTACCAGTACGGCTCGGCGGGGAGCGCGTACGGCGTCCAGCTGTACCTCCACGTGAGCGCTGGACGGGTTCGGGGGCTCGAGGCGGGCGCGTACTACCACGAGCCGGCGCGCCACGCGCTGGTGCGGCTCTCGGCGGTGGACGCGCTCGACGCCAGCCTCCACGCGCCCACCAACCGGTCCATGTTCGCCAGCTCCGCGTTCTCGCTCTTCCTGGTGTGTGACAGGCGCGCCATCGCGCCGCTCTACGGCGAGAAGTGGCGGGACTTCGCGCTGCTCGAGGCGGGGCTCATCTCGCAGCTGCTGGAGCTGCGCGCCGCGGAGCAGCAGCTGGGGCTCTGCCAGGTGGGGGAGCTGCGCTTCGACGACCTCCGCGCCGCGTTCCGGTTGGAGGAGCCGCACGTGTACCTGCACAGCCTGGTGGGCGGCGCCATCGCTTGGGAAGAGGGGGCGTTGTGAAGACGGCCGAGTTCATCGTCGAGCTTCAGCGGCAGGGCATCGAGCTGTGGGTGGAGGGCGAGGCGCTGCGGTTCCGCGCGCCTCCGGGCCACGTCACGGACGAGGTGCGCGCGGCGCTGCGTGAGCGCAAGCACCAGCTCGTGGAGCACCTGAGCGCCACCTCCCGCGTGGCGGAGGTCCAGGCCGCGGTCGTCCCACCACCGGAGGACGCGCGCTTCTCGCCGTTCCCCCTCACCGACATCCAGAACGCCTACTGGGTGGGGCGGCAGGACGCGTTCGACGCGGGCGGCGTCGCGGCGCACAGCTACCTGGAGCTCGCGTTCGACGCGCTGGACCCCGCCCGCCTCGAGCGGGTGCTCCAGCGGCTCATCGCGCACCACGACATGCTGCGCATGGTGGTGCTGCCCACGGGCGAGCAGGTGGTCCTGGCCTCCGTGCCGCCGTTCCGCGTCACGACGTACGACCTCCGCGCGGCCTCGGCCGGGAGCGTCGACGCGCACCTCGCGGCGATTCGCGCGGAGCTCTCCCATCAGGTGCTGCCGGCCGACCGCTTCCCGCTCTTCGAGGTCCGCGCCTCCCAGCTCCCGGGGGGACAGGTCCACGTGCACATCAGCCTGGACCTGCTCGTGGCGGACGCCTTCAGCGTGCAGCTGCTCATCGAGCAGTGCGTGGTGCTGTACCAGGACCTGGAGGCGCCGCTCGCGCCGCTGAAGCACACCTTCCGCGAGTACTTCGCCGCCGCCGCGCGACGCCGCGAGCAGGGGGCCCAGGCCTATCAGCGCGCGCTCGAGTACTGGCGCGGCCGGCTGGCGACGCTGCCCGGTCCGCCCGAGCTGCCGCTCGCCGCCGACCCGGGCACCCGGGGGCCTCGTCGCTTCTCCCGTCGCAAGGGCGGCCTGGAGCCCGCCGCGTGGAAGACCTTCCGCGAGCGCGCCGCCGCGGCGGGGGTGACGGCGTCCATGGCGCTGGCCGCGGCCTATGGCGAGGTGCTGCGCGCCCACGGCCGCGGCCAGCGGCTGACGCTCAACCTGACGCTCTTCAACCGGCTGCCGTTGCTCGAGGACGTGGAGCGCATCGTCGGCGACTTCACCTCGGGCATCCTGCTGGAGGTGGACGGCTCCCAGCCCGAGTCCTTCGCCCAGCGCGCCCGGCGACTGCAGGGGCAGCTCTTCGACGACCTGGAGCACTCCATCGTGTCGAGCGTGCAGGTCCTGCGCGAGGCGGCCCGGCTCGGCCGTCTGGACACGGGGATGGGCATGCCCTTCGTGTTCACGAGCCTGCTGTCGGAGACGGGGCGCTCGCTGCGGATGGGCGAGGGCGTGCGAATCGTGGAGGTCGTCAGCCAGACGCCGCAGGTGTGGCTGGACCACCAGGTCTTCGAGCTCAACGACGCGCTGTACTTCAGCTGGGACTCCGTCGACGCGCAGTTCCCCCAGGGGTTGATGGACGCGCTCTTCGGGGCCTATGTCCGGCTCCTGCGCCGGCTGGTCGAGGACCCGTCCGCCTGGGAGGCCCCCGCGCGGCAGCCGCTCCCGGCCGAGCAGCTCGCGCGACGGGAGGCCTACAACGCCACGGGGCGGCCCGTCCCGTCGGAGCGGATGGAGACGCTCTTCCTGCGTCAGGCGGCCACGCGGCCCCAGGCACCCGCCCTCATCGCGGGCGACAAGGTGCTCACCTACGGAGCGCTGGAGCGGCGCTCGGCGCGGCTCGCGTCGTGGCTCGTCGCCCGGGGCGCGCGGCCGGAGCGCCTGGTGGCCATCGTCGCGGAGAAGGGCCCGGAGCAGGTGCTCTCCGCGCTCGCCATCCTGCGCGCGGGCGCGGCCTATCTGCCGTTGGACCCGAGCCTGCCCACCGAGCGGCTCCACGAGCTGTTGCGGGACGCGCGCGTCGACCTCGTGCTCACGCAGGCGCACCTCGACGCGTCGCTCACCTGGCCCGAGGGGCCCCGGCGGCTCGCGGTGGACCTGGACGGCGCGCTCGATGTCGGGGACGCGGAGCCTCCCGCCGTGCAAGGCAATGGCCTCGCGTATGTCATCTACACCTCGGGTTCGACGGGGCGGCCCAAGGGGGTGATGATCGACCACCAGGGCGCGGTGAACACCCTGGTCGACATCAACGCGCGCTTCGGGGTGGGGCCCGAGGACCGGGTATTCGCGCTCTCGTCGCTCAGCTTCGACCTCTCGGTCTACGACGTCTTCGGGACGCTCGCGGCGGGGGCGGCCATCGTGATGCCGGCGCCCGGCACGCTGCGCGACCCGAGCCACTGGCTGTCGGTCCTCACCCAGGGCCGGGTGACGGTGTGGAACTCGGTTCCGGCGCTGATGGAGATGCTCATCGAGTTCGTCGAGGGCGCGGGGCAGCGCCTGCCGGACTCGCTGCGCCTGGTGATGATGAGCGGTGACTGGATTCCCGTCACGTTGCCCGAGCGCATCCGGAGCCAGCGCGCGGGCATCGAGCTGGTGAGCCTGGGCGGCGCGACGGAGGCGTCCATCTGGTCCATCCTGTATCGGATTGGCGAGGTCGATCGCGCGTGGCGGAGCATCCCCTACGGCCACCCGATGGTGAACCAGCGCTTCCACGTGCTGGACGACGCGCTCGAGCCCTGCCCCGAGTGGGTGGCGGGGCAGCTCTACATCGGCGGGGTGGGACTGGCGCTGGGCTACTACGGCGACGCGGAGCGCACCGCCGCCCGCTTCATCGTCCACCCGCGAACCGGTGAGCGCCTCTACGCCACCGGTGACTTGGGGCGCTTCCTGCCGGACGGGAACATCGAGTTCCTCGGCCGCGAGGACTTCCAGGTCAAGATCCAGGGGCACCGCATCGAGCTGGGCGAAATCGAGGCCGCGCTCGATACCCACCCGGCCGTGAGAGGGGCCGTGGTCAAGGCGCTCGGCAAGCCGGGGGGGCCGAGGCGTCTGGTGGCCTATGTCGTCCCGGACGCCACGATTCCGACCCACGTCCTCGAGAAGGAGCCCTCGGACGCGACGCTGGACGAGGCGCATGAGCCGGAGCCTCGACTGGGCGTCATCTCCGACCCCATCGCGCGCCTCGAGTTCAAGCTGAAGGGGCCTGGGCTGCGGACGGATGTCGGCGCCCGTGAGTCCATCGCGCTCGCGAAGCCGGTCCTCGACGCCGCGCGGCTCCAGGCCGTCGTCGACCGGCGCAGTCACAAGTCCTTCCGCTCGAGCCCCGTCTCCGTCGGACAGCTCGCCGAGTTGTTGAGCTGCCTGATGCAGGTCCAGCTCGAGGACTCGCTGCTCCCCAAGTACCGCTACGCGTCGGCGGGAGGGCTCTATCCGGTGCAGGTCTACCTGCACGTCAAGGCCGGGCGGGTCCAGGGGCTCGCGGGCGGGACGTACTACTACCATCCGAAGCAGCACGCGTTGGTGCTGCTCTCGCCGGACGTGGTCATGAGCCGCGCCCAGCACGCGCCGGGAAACCGGGCCACCTTCGACGACGCGGCGTTGTCCGTGTTCCTCGTCGGGCAGCTCGACGCCATCCAGCCGCTGTACGGAGACCTCGCGCGGGACTTCTGTCTGCTCGAGGCGGGCTACATCGCCCAGCTCCTGATGGGCTCGGCGGTGGGAGGCGAGCTGGGCCTGTGTCCGATTGGTGGCCTGGACTTCGAGCCGCTGCGCCAGCAGCTCGCGCTGGACGCGGGGCATGTCCTCCTGCACAGCTTCCTGGTCGGGGGCGTCGGCGCCTCGGTGAAGAAGGCCACGCCCGCGACGCGCTCGGCCCCGGCGACCTCGCTCCCCGAGGAGCTGCGGCGTCACCTGGTCGCCCGGCTCCCGGACTACATGGTCCCCACGTCCTTCGTGCTGATGGACGCGCTGCCGCTGACGTCCAACGGCAAGGTGGACCGCGACGCCCTGCGTGAGCCGAGCGACAGCGCGCAGGTGGCGCTGCCCGCGTCCCGTGCGCCGCGCACGGAGGTGGAGCGCTCCCTGGCCACCATCCTCCAGGAGGTGCTCCACCTGGACGAGGTGGACATCCACCGCAACTTCTTCGACCTGGGGGGCACGTCGGTGCAGATCGTCCAGGTCCACCGGCGGCTGCGAGAGCGGCTCCACGTGGACCTGCCCATCGCGCAGATGTTCCGGTTCACCACCGTCAGCGCGCTGGCGGAGTACGTGTCGACGCGGGGCACCGAGGCGCGACGCGAGCCTGTCCGTGAGGCGCCGCGTCCGAAGGCCGTGCCCGTGCCGAGCGCGCGTCCGGACCCCGCGCTGGAGTCGGCCATCGCCATCGTCGGGATGTCGGGCCGGTTCCCCGGCGCGAGGAACCTGGCGGAGTTCTGGCGGAACCTGTGTGACGGGGTCGAGTCGGTCTCGTTCTTCACGGAGGAGGAGCTGCGCGGCTCGGTGCTGGAGCCCTCTCACCTGGAGGACCCTCGCTACGTCCGGGCCGGCGCGGTGCTCGACGACGTGGAGCTCTTCGACGCCGAGCACTTCGGGTTGATGCCGAAGCAGGCCCGGCTCACGGACCCTCAGCACCGCATCTTCATGGAGTGTGTGTGGGAGGCCATCGAGGACGCGGGCTATGACCCGAAGCGCCTCCAGTCGCTGGTGGGCGTCTATGCCGGCTCCATCATCAGCAACTACCTCCTGTTCCACCTCGGCTCGTCGGTGGGGCGAGAGGGCGCGGTTCGAGACCTGCAGACGCTGATTGGAAACGACAAGGACTACCTGGCGACGCATGTCTCGTATCGGCTCGGCCTGAAGGGGCCGAGCATCAGCGTCCAGACGGCGTGCTCCTCGTCGCTGGTGGCCGTCCACCTGGCGAGCCAGGCGCTGCGCAACCGCGAGTGCGACATGGCGCTCGCCGGTGGCGTGGCCGTGCGGTTGCCGCAGCGCTCCGGCTATCTCTACGAGCAGGGCGGCATCCTGTCCCCGGATGGTCACTGCCGTGCGTTCGACGCGGACGCCCAGGGCACCCTCTTCGGGAGCGGCGCGGGTGTGGTGGTGCTCAAGCGCCTGGCCGACGCGCTGGCGGACGGCGATTGCATCCGCGCCGTCATCCGCGGCTCGGCGGTCAACAACGACGGCTCGGTGAAGATTGGCTACACGGCGCCGAGCCAGGAGGGGCAGGCCGCGGTCATCTCCTCCGCGCTGACAGCCGCGGGTGTGAGCCCCCGCAGCATCGGCTACATCGAGACGCACGGGACGGGCACGCCGCTGGGCGACCAGATCGAGTTCGCCGCGCTCCAGCAGGCCTTCGGTGCCGACGCCGACGCGGTGGGCGTCTGTCCCATCGGCTCGGTGAAGACCAACGTGGGGCACCTGGAGGTCGCGGCGGGCATCGCCGGGCTCATCAAGACGGTGCTGTCGCTGCAGCACCGTCGCCTTCCTCCCAGCCTGAACTTCAAGGCGCCTCACCCGCAGCTCGACTTCGCGCACAGCCCCTTCTTCGTGAACACGCGGCTCTCGGAGTGGCGCGCCGCCTCGACGCCGCGCCGTGCCGGAGTGAGCTCGTTCGGCATCGGCGGGACGAACGCGCACGTGGTGCTGGAAGAGGCGCCGGAGGTGGAGAGGAAGGGTGTGGCGGAGAGGCCGAGGCACGTGCTGGCGCTGTCAGCGAGGAGCGAGAAGGCGCTGAGGGAGTTGGCGGGCCGGTACGCGAAGGGGCTGGGAGAAGAGGTGGGGGACGCGTGCTTCACGGCGAACACGGGGCGAGGACGCTTCGCGCACCGGGTGGCGGTGGTGGGGAGGACGGGAGAGGAGCTGAGGGAGGAGCTGGCGAGGTACGCGAGTGGTGGCGGGGTGGAGAAGGGAGCGGAGGGACAGGCGAGGAAGGCGGAGGAGGTGGTGCTGCTCTTCACGGGGCAGGGAGTGCAGCACGAGGGGATGGGGAGGGAGCTGTACGAGACGAGCGAGACGTTTCGCGGGGTGATGAAGCGGTGCGAGGAGGTGGTGAAGGGGGAGTTGGGGGAGTCGCTGGTGGAGGTGTTGTACGGAGGGAAGGGGGCGCTGCTGGAGAGGAGCAGCGTGTCGCAGGCGGCGCTGTTCAGCGTGGAGTACGCGCTGTCGGAGGTGTGGAGGGAGTGGGGAGTGAAGCCGGCGGCGGTGATGGGGCACAGCCTGGGTGAGTACGTGGCTGCGTGCGTGGCGGGGGTGTTCAGCCTGGAGGAGGGGCTGAAGCTGGTGATGGAGAGAGGGAGGTTGATGGAGGGGTTGGAGGGTGAAGGGAAGATGGTGGCGGTGCTGGCGAGCGAGGAGGAGGTGAAGGGGGAAGGAGGAGGGAGGCTGATTGCGGCGGTGAATGGGCCCGGGGAGGTGGTGCTGGCGGGGCGAGTGAAGGAGGTGGAGGAGGTGGAGGGGAGGCTGAAGGCGAGGGGGAAGGAGTGCCGAGTGTTGAAGACGACGCACGCGTTCCACTCGGAGCTGATGGAGCCGATGAAGGAGGGGT
>NZ_JAIQDF010000021.1:0-175502 GCF_020037055.1 Myxococcus sp. AS-1-15
TCGACGTGCCCGTCCAGGTGCACCACGCGCTCGCCGAAGGCGTAGTACCGGAAGGGCTCCACCGGCAGGGGCAGCAGTTGCGGACGCTCCTCGCCAAACATGGCCGCCACCTGGCGCTTGGTGGTGCCGTGGATTCGAGTGTCCGCCCACCGGGCCTCCCACGCGTCGAGGTAGGCCTGCGCGGCCGGCAGGGACTCGAAGCGCAGGCCCTTCAGAGGCGTGCGTTGCGCGTGCCCCACCGCGGACTCCACCTTGCCCTTCCTGTCCGGGTGGCGGACCCGCGCCGGCATGGCCACGGCGCCGTAGTGGGCCAGCACGTCCCGGAAGAGTGGATTGAGGGCCGGCTCGTATACGTCGGCCGCCAGCACGCCCTCGCGCAGGTTGTCCAGCACCACCGTGCGCGCCACGCCTCCCAGCCGGCGGAACGCCTCCTCGTGCAACTGCGCCCACGTCCGGCTGGAGGACTTCCAGCACAAAAGCCTCACCGACTTGCGGCTGTAGCCCAGCGTCATGACGAACATGCGCGTGCGCCGGTACTTCCCCGTCTCCGGGTGGCGCACCATGGGACCCTCTCCGTAATCCACCTGCGCCTCCTCGCCCGGCGCCGTGTGGATGACGGCCTTGGCCTCCGGGCCCTGGCTGTCCCTCAGCGCGCGCACGAAGCGACGCACGCTGATGTAGCTGCCCGTGTAGCCCTGCGTGTCGACGAGTTCCTCGTAGACGGCGCGCGCGTTGCGGCCCACCTCCAGCCGCTGCTGCACCAGGTCCACGTACGGGGCGACGATGCTCGCCCTCAGGTGCCTGACTGCGGCACGGCTGCGCGGTGCGGCGTCGGTGGTCCCCTCATTGGCCGGTTTTGCTCCCGAGGAGGACGCCTCGCCCGCGGGACGCACCTCGGTGGTCCCCTCATTGGCCGGTTTTGTCTTGCCCCACCGGCGCGGCGGACGCACTCCTACTCCCGCCGCCTTCAGGTAGCCGCTGGCCGTCTCACGGCGGACCCCCGTCGCCTCCTCGATTCGTCTCAGACTCCAGCCCAACCGACCCAGGGCGATGACCTGCTGCTGCTTCTCGTCGCTCAAGACGTTGCCCATCCCCCAGGCGGACTCCACGTCCTACCCGGGCGTCAACGTCTCGGCCCTCCCCTTTGGCCGCTTTTCAGGGGACCTTCATTGGCCGGTTTTGGGTGACCACTGAGGGCGGGGACAACCGCTCGCGAGCCATCAAGCAGTTCGCAAATAGCGACTTGCTCTCCTTTGCGATGTTCTCGGTACAGGACTGGAACCTGCTGGCCCACCAAGGGGTGCCATTGGTATTGGACCTGGGCAACTTCCGCGATGCTTACGGCAGAATGAACGGGGCGTTGCTGCCTTTCGCAGCGCCGCCTCCGAGCGGTTGTTGTTCAAAGGCAGCCGCTCGTTGTCGACGAAGCGCGTGAGGGCCTCCCACTGCTTCGTCGCGTAGGAGAGGGCCTGTCCCATGGGGCTCTTCGGCGGGTGGCGCGGCGTCTGGACTGCGAGCCACGTCGACAGACGCGCGAGAATGCGAGTGCTGGACTCCTGGCGCAGCGCTCGGTGCGCCGCGGTGCCCACGAGGTCCGCGTCCCGCGCCTGGGCTTCCACGCGGTAGAGCTCGAGGATGAAGTCCATCGCCTCGCGGGCTTCGGGCGCGGTAGAGAGTGCCTCGAAGAAGCGACGACGCAGGTGGGCCCAGCAGCCGACGCGCGTGCGGCCCTCCGGCAGCGTCACCGCGTTGTAGCCGGTGTACCCATCCACCACGAGCGCGCCCGTGGTGTCACCCAGCACGTCCTTGGCTGTCTTGCCCGCGCGGCCCAGGCTGAAGCGGTAGCCGATGAGCCACTCACCCTGGGGCGTCTGGGTGAGAAACGTCCAGAGGTAGCCCCGGCGCGTCTTCTTCACATCCAGCACCCGCAGCGGCGTCTCGTCGGCCCACACCACCTCCGCCGAGGCGATGCACTGCAGGAGGTGAGAGGACAGCGGCAGCAGCGTCTGGGCGGACTGGTGGAAGAGGTCCGTCAGCGTGCTGCGGCTCATGGGGACGCCGCCGCGCTCCATCCGCTGGGCCAGCCGGTGCAGGGGCATGGCGTCCGCGCACTTGGAGACGACGACGTGCGCCAGGAGGCCCGGGCCGTACTCGCCCTTGTCCACCACCTTGGGCGGCGCGGGCGCGGTGACGACGCCTCGGCCACACGCGCACGCCAGGACTTCTTGCGCGTGTACCTGCTTCTCGAAGAAGGCCGGCACGTACTCGTACACCACCGTCCGGCGCCCCTCTCCCAAGGGCTTCAAAGCCTCGCTGCCGCACGCCGGGCAGCGCCGCTCCTCCGCGGGCACCTCGTGCGGGACTTCGCGCTCCACAGCCCCGGCGGCCTTGCGTGCCGCGCGCTCGCGGCGCGTCTGCAGTGCGCTCGCGGCCCGGGCCGCCTCGTCCTCCGGGCTGGTGGATGACGGCCTGAGCTCCATGGCCACCGGCGGCAGCTTCTCCGTCTTCCTGCCGAAGACGCGCCGCTCCAGCGCCGCCATCTTCGCCTCCAGCGAGGTCATCCGCTCGCGAAGCTCTTCGGCTTCCTCGCGCCAGGGGCAGAAGTGGTCTTGGGGCAGCTCTCGTGGCACCTGGTGCCAACACCTCGCCACCCAGCGGCGTGCCCGCGCGCTACGAGGACGTGCGCCCGGGCGGCGTCCAGGCGGGCGAGCGTTTGACTTCGGTGACGTCCATGCCGTCCAGCAGCATTGCCAACTGCGTCGCGTCCAACTGCACCGCGCTTGCGTCCGCGTCCACCTTGGGCATCCGGAAGCGGCCCGTCTCCAGCCGCTTGTACAGCAGCACGAAGCCGCCCCGACTCCACGTCAGCACCTTGAGGCGGTCGCCCCGCCTCGAGACGAAGGCGAAGAGATGGCCGGAGTAGACGTCCTCACCCCAGGCGGACTTCACCAGTGCCATGAGGCCATCAATCGACTTGCGCATGTCCACCGCCTCGGTGGCCAGCACCACGCGCACGGACGCCGGAAGCGTGAACACTCGCTCACCTGCTCAGCGCGGTGACGAGCCGGACCACGTAGTCGACGTCGGCGCCCGACGGGAACCGCAGCCGCGCTCCGCTCGCCAGCTCCACCTCGAGCAGCACGGGAGTCTCCTTCGCAGCGGCGGAGACCTCCACCGGCAGCAGGCGCACCGCAGGAGTCTTCTGGGGGCGCTGGCGGCGCCGCCGGTACACCCACGACTGCAGCGTGCTCAGCCTCAGCCCTCGCTGCGCGGAGAACTCCTTCTGCGTCAGGCCGCTCGCCTCGAAGGCTTCGGCGACTCGGAACCACTCCTGCTTCTCAACCGGCTTCGACATTCCGGCCAGGGTCCACCACGACTGCTACCCCGGCAATGCCTCTCGCCACGTCGCTCGCCGGACGGTTACGCAGCAACCGATTCACCGTGGCGCGGCCGACCTGGAACTGCTCGGCCAATTCCTCGTACGTCTTGCCGGTCGTCTCCCGCACCTTGAGGATGCGGCGACGTAAGTCCTCGGAAATCGGTCGGGTCATCCCCCGAGCAGATCACGCCCGAAGGATCGGCTCAACCGAGCTCCGCTGTCACACCAGCCGTGGGCAGTCCCAGGTGCTCCAGAATCGCGCGCACCCCTCTCAATTCCTTCACGGACGCCAACCCCCGCCGCCTGTCTCCACACACGCAGGCGAACACATATGCTGTCCAGGTACGTGTGATGCCGCTAGTTGTACTTCACTGGTGTGGAGGCTCATTCAGCCGCAGACGAAACCTTCCGCACACGCTTGCTCAGGTCCCCCAGCACGCTCTCGATCTGCTCCAGCGCCGACCGCAAATCGTCGGCAATCTCCGCTGCGACAACAGGTGGGTCCGGCAGCTTGGTCGAGTCCTCCAAGCTCTCATCTTTCAGCCAGAAGATGTCAAGGCTGCACTTGTCCCGCGCGACTAGTTCCTCGTAGGTGAACACGCGCCACCGGCCCTCTGGGTTCTGCTTCTCGTCCCAGAGCGGCTTGCGCTGGCTGCGGTTCTCCGGGTTGTAACAGGCGACGAACTCGTTGAGGTCGGCGCGCGTCATGCGCCGCGTCTTTAGCGTGAAGTCCTTGTTCGTGCGCAGGTCGTAAATCCAGAGCTTCTTCGTCCAAGGCTCGTTCGCACCCGGCTTGCGGTTGAAGAAGAGCACGTTCGCCTTCACGCCCTGTGCGTAGAAGATGCCCGTCGGCAGCCTGAGCAGCGTGTGGACCTCGCACTCCTGCAAGAGCTTGCGCCGGATCTTCTCGCCCGCCCCGCCTTCGAAGAGCACGTTGTCGGGCACGACAACGGCGGCGCGCCCGTGGATCTTGAGCATAGACTTGACGTGCTGGACGAAGTTCAACTGCTTGTTGCTCGTCGTCGTCCAGAAGTCGGGCCGGTTGTAGGTGATGGTCTCCTTGTCCGTCTCACCCTCGTCGTTGACGACGGTGATGCTCGACTTCTTTCCGAACGGCGGGTTCGTTAGCACCACGTTGACGTGGCTCGACGGCTCGTTGCGCAGCGAGTCCTCACCGCCCTGGATCGGCGGCTTCCGCGAGTCGTCATCAGGACCGATGCCGTGGAGGAAGAGGTTCATGGCGCACAGGCGGGCCACGCCGTCCACGAGTTCGGTGCCGCGGAGCGCCTCGTATCGCAGGTGCTTCTTCTGCTCCTTGTCGAGCTTGTACTTCGTGGCGAGGTAGTGGTGCGCCGAGAGCAGGAAGCCGCCGGTGCCGCAAGCCGGGTCGGCGATGACGTCGTCCGGCTTCGGCTGGATGCAGTCCACAATGGCGTCGATGAGCGGCCGAGGGGTGAAGTACTGGCCCGCGCCACCCTTCACGTCCTGCGCGTTACGTTCGAGGAGGCCCTCGTAGGCGTCGCCCTTCACGTCGGCGGTCATCTCCAACCACGACTCGTTGCCGATGAGATCGACGACTAGCTTGCGGAGCTTCGCCGGGTCTTGGATCTTGTTCTGCGACTTCCTGAAGATGAGGCCGAGCATCCCGCCCTGCTCGCCGAGCTTCTTCAGCGTGTCGCGATAGTGCTGCTCCAGCTTCACGCCTTCCATCTTCGGGTTGGAGAGTTCCTCCCAGCGGTAGCCCTTCGGGATGGGCTGCTCCTCGCCCGTGAGCTTGGCCCGCTCGTTGGCCATCTTCAGGAAGAGCAAGAACGTCAACTGCTCCAGGTAGTCCTGGTACGACAGGCCGTCGTCACGAAGGACCTGACAATAGCTCCACAGCTTCTTGACGATGCGCTCGCTCTGTTCGCTCATGATGCAGCCTTCGCCTTGCGGGCTCGGGACTCCTTGACGGGAGCTGCGGTTGCGCGCTCAGCCTTGATGCGCGCGAGGAGCTTCTCTGCGGGTTCGTCGCTGGGGTTTTGGTCGACGAGCTTGCCCTCGAATGCCCATCTAAGGATCGACTGTCGGAGGCGTACAGTTCGCCGTTGAGTATCCGCCACCATTTTCATTGATACCCTTTGAACCGATTCCAGGCGCTCGACTTCCTCGACGATACGCCTTTGCTCCTCGACGGGAGGAAGCGGTATCAGCCACACAAGCATTCGCTCCGCAGTCAGGTGGACGATGCCGACGCCAGGAGCGAGCCGCGCGAACTTTCCAGTCACACAGTCGCGGAGAAAAACGAGCCGGAGGAACTCCGGCAGGAGCGCGCGCTCATCAATCGCACGAACTCTCAGGAGGGTCTTCTGGTAGCAGGCGCCGGGGATCTCGTCGCGCCAAATCGCAGGTTTTCCAGCTTCCATCGGGCTGCCTGAGGCCTCAGACAGAAGCACGTCGCCCCACCTCAAACGATATCGTTCTGGATTGGGGAACCCCATCTTCTTTACATCGGAGAGGTCCAGCCCCTCCCAAGTGATGTTGGCAGCTCTAACGTACGGAATCTGCTCCTCAGCACCAGCGTGAACAGGCGCGCGCTGCTGGCCAAGTTGAACCTCGGTGACCTGCTCAAGTCGAACCCAACACCACCCCTCTGGCAACTCCGGCGCCTTGCTCGCATCCGGCGGCGCCGGCTCTTCGTACTTCGCCTTCCACTTGTCGTCCTTCGGCGGCTTCCCGGCCTTCTGCAGCCGGGCCAGTTCGGCCTCCTCCCAGCGGCGGCGGCGCTCTTTGAGGATGCGGTCCAGGAGCACCTGAGCGGGCTCGTAGTCGCGACCCTCTTGCCGGGCGATCTCCGCCTCAGTTGGAACCAGACGGCCCTCCACCGCGGCATTCAGGACCGAGGCGCGGTACGCCTTCAGCTTGGTATGGACCCGTTCGAGACTTGCGACGGCGGCATCGAAGCGAGAAAGGTAACTCTCGACGGCATCGACGATGCGCTGCTGCTCGTTCGTTGGTGGCAGCGGAAGTTGCTGCTCTTCCAGGAACTGAATCGGCACGCGGAGCTGTCCCGCCGTACCAGTCATCCGCGCCCGGGCCTGGCGACGAAAGCTCTCTTGCAGGAGGTAGTGAAGGATGAATCGCCCCTCGACTCCTTCGCGTGGTCGAAAGACGTGGAATTCTGTCGTCCCTGCACCGATTCCGCCAATCAAGCCACGCGCGAATGCGGCCTTACCATTCTCCATGCTCGGGGTGATCTTCGCCATCACCACGTCGCCCTCTTGGAAGCGCGTATACCCCTTACGGACTTCGGACCACTTCTTGGCGACTGTCGCATCCATGCGCCCCGTCATCTCCTCGACGGCAGCCATAGGAACGAACGAGACGAGAGCCGAGTCGGAAGGCACTTTGCTTGGATTCGGCGGATTGATCTCGGTAACTTCAGAAAGCAGCGCCTCGGCCCAGTTGCTAGGCAGATGCTTCGTCATGCAGCCAACACCTCGTTCAGCTCGCGCACAACGGCGTGCAGATCCCTGCCGAACACCTTGCTCGCCCGCGCGAGGCCACCCTCGTTCGTGAAGGGACTCAGATCGAAGTCGTCGATTTCGACCTCCAGGCTCGTGGCGATGTGGTCCCTCATCATTTCCAACCACCGGCGCTGTTCATCGGTGAACTTCCTACCCTTGTTCGCCTGCTGTGCAAACCAGTTCTCGAATCGCGCCAGCACGCGCTCAGCGTGCGGCACCAGCTCGCCGTCCTGGTGCAGCGCGAAGCGCACGAGGCTGACCACGTCGGTGAGGAGCCGCCCGGCCGATGCGCCCCGAACCTTCGATTTCTCCAGGGTCTCGTAGGCCCGCCACAGCGCGTCGGGCGTCCATGACCTCGGCGGCGACGAGATGGCGTCTGCGAGCGCCTTGATGTCCTTGTACTTGAGCCGCCTCTTGTGGGGCACCGAGTAGAAGAATCGCAGCGCCTCGATCTCGTCCATGTGCTCTTTCAGGAACTGCTCGAAGGACTGCACCAACGACTGCGCCCGCTCCTTCGCCTCGGCGCTATAGCCGGTCTGCTCCTCGATGAGCGTGTCGATGCTGACCTCATCGACGATCTGCTCGAACTTCTGGCGGAGTTCGATGAGCAACTTCCGCAGCTCGGGCATCCCCATGAGCGGCTTCGTGGCCGCGAGCTTGAGCGGCTTGGTCGCCTGCTTCACCTGCTCGTCGGTCGGTTCTGCGTCCTGTGGAAGGTGGAAGACCTTGCGGGCCTCTTCGTCCTGCACATCGGGGTCCACCGCATGCAGAAGTCTGGAGGCGATCTCCGACAGCGTCATGCCTCCGGTGACCTCGGCGATGCGCTTCGTGTCCTCCGGGCCGCACTGCTTGTCGATCCGCGCGATGCGGCCCGCAAGTGACGAGAGGTGGTCGTCGTTGGTACCGCCCGAAGCGACGTGCTCCAGCAGGTCCTTCAGCGGGACGCTCGGGTTCTTCTCCAGCGGCTTCGTATCGGCGAGCTTCGCCTCGCAGACGCCCACGCAGTCGATGATGAGGAAGCGCGTCTTCGCCTTGGCATCCGGCGTGACGGCCCGAAGCTCGTCGGGGTTGATCACGCGGACGCCGCGCCCCTTCATCTGCTCGAACAGCACGCGCGATTTCACCGTGCGCATGAACATCACGATCTCCACCGGCTTGATGTCCGTGCCGGTGGCGATGAGATCGACGGTGACGGCGACGCGCGGGTAGTAGCTGTTGCGGAAGCCCTGGATGAGGTCGGCGGGCTTCGTGCCCGTCACCTTGTACGTGATCTTCGATGCGAACTCGTTTCCCTTGCCGAACTCCTCGCGCACGATGCGGACGATGTCTTCGGCGTGGCTGTCGTCCTTCGCGAAGATCAGCGTCTTCGGCACTTCTTTCCGCTCGGGGAACGTCTCCTTCAGCACCTTGTCCCGGAAGGTGCGGATGATGAGCCGGATCTGGTCGATGGCGACGACGTTCTTGTCGAGGTCGCTGCCGGTGTAGCTCACGTCCTCGTCGGGAGCCGCCCAGCGGACCTTGCGCGTGAGCCGGTCTCGGTAGCCGAGCATGACGCCTGGGCTCGCGTCCACCGTCGAGCCCCGTGCCGTGATCTTCGTGCGGATCTTGTAGACGTCGAAGTTGACGTTCGCGCCGTCGGCCACCGCTTGCTCGTGCGGGTACTCCATGACGACGTTCCCATGGAAGAACCCGTAGGTGTGCTTGGCCGGTGTGGCGGTGAGCCCGAGGAGGTGGGCGTCGAAGTATTCGAGCACCTGCCGCCACAGCGAGTAGATGCTCCGGTGGCACTCGTCGATGAAGATGATGTCGAAGAACTCGGGCGGAATGGCCTTGTTGTAGACGACCGGCAGCGGCTCCTTCGCCGACACGTCGTCGCTGTCGAAGCGGGTGTGCGCCTCCTGCTCGGGATCGAAGTCAGGCTCGCCCTTCAAGGTTGAGTAGAGCCGCTGGATGGTCGAGATGACGACCTTGCTCGACGAGCCGATGGTATTCGACGTGAGCCGCTGGACGCTGTACAGCTCCGTGAACTTCCGGTTGTCATCGGGCGTCCGAAAGCCCTGGAACTCCTTCTCCGCCTGCTCGCCGAGGTTCGCCCGGTCGACGAGGAAGAGCACGCGCCGGGCACCGCCGAACTTGATCAAGCGATAGAGCGCGGTGACCGCGAGGAGCGTCTTGCCGGTGCCCGTCGCCATCTGGATGAGCGAGCGGGGCCGGTCGTCGAAGAGGCTCTTCTCGATGTTGGTGACAGCCTTCACCTTGTTCGGCCACATGCCGGGAAGGTCGACCGGGGGCATCGCCCGCAGACGGGCGCGCAGGGTCGAGGGCTTGGTGTCGTCCGCCTTTGTGTAGAAGCCCCCCGAACGCTTCAGCCATTCATCCAGCGTATCGGCCGACAGCCACTCCCGGAGGGTCTCGGGCCGGTGGAACGTGAAGACCTCCCGCGTGCGCGGTAGTGGGTCCAGGTGGTTGATGAACGCGGTCTCTTCGCCCGTCGAGATGTAGGCGAAGGGCAACGGTTTGTGGGGAGCCTCCAGCGCCAGGGGCAGCCCATCCACGTACCGCTTCGCCTGGACCTCGACGTTACGGACGGGAACTCCGGCAGGCTTCGCCTCGCATACCCCGACGGCCCTGCCATCCACGAAGAGGAGGTAGTCGGCGAAGCCATGGCCCTTTTCGAGCTTGAACTCCCGCACCGCGACGGCCGGAACGGTGAGGTTCATCTCGTCGCGGTCCTGGACCGTCCACCCTGCCTCTTCGAGCAGGGCGTCGATCTTCTCCCGCGCCTTTGCCTCGGGTGCGTTCTTGCTTCCTGTCGGAGACACTGGGGGCCTAAGTATAGGCGAAGGTACACGGGAGCGTGCAAGCGGGCGGCGGGCTGGCGCAGGCGCCGTCTACCCGCCCCAGGTGCCACGCTCGCTCCCTCCTCATCTGCTTGTGGGAACTGCCACCGTAACCCACGGTGGTCCGCTTATTATTGCGGCTCCGGGAAGCCTTCTGCTCGGAGCCGCGCACGTGCGCCGTTGGCCCAACTCGGAATCGGCATTCTCGGGTGGTTGTACCAAGTAACAACAACCTTCAGACCAGCGGCGGCAAGTTTCTTTCTCAGCCTGTTCTCCATGAGTGCACGATTATCGGCTCCAAGCAGAAGGATGCCGACCGGCTTCAGGATCTTCGCGGCCTTGAACGTCCACTGGTAGCGTCGTTCGTTCATCTTCTTGATGAAGTCGGCGACTTCATCGTCGGCGATCTTCGAATTGGTCTGGCGCAAGGCTGCTTTCAGGTCCTTCTCCACCGGTGCGCGGCCGTGCTGCTTTGCGACCCTGGGATCCACAAAGGCCAGGGGACACGGGTTGAGAAAGAACGCCCGCTCAAGCCCCTTCTCAGCAGTGCCGTACAGATTTGTCAGCAACTCATAGACCGGCCAGGAGCTGTTCTCGGAGTTGTTGCTCGGGTTCAGAAACGGAAGCAGCTCTTCCGGCGCCTGCCCCCGCTCCCCCTTCCACTTACGCGCTGCCAGTAGCGCATTGAGCAGCTTGGGCAGGCGCGTGGCGATCACGCACTGATCCGTGAGAGGCATCCCGGTCTGCAGCATCCCATAGAGCCCGGGGTTCAGCCCCACCACGAGGAGCCCGCCTTCCTCAGGGGGGTAGAGTTCAAGCCGCAACCTGTGCCAATCATTGTCATCCTTGATCGGATTGAAGCACTTCCACCCCGTCGCAGCCGCGATGCCGGTCCGTTTCTTTTCCCAGGCCGCACCAAGCTTGGTCCAATACGCATCCAACTTCTTCGCGAGTTCGTTCACGCGCTCACCCCCGTCAGCCCGTCCCGTACCATGGCCGCCACACTCCAGAGGGGACCACGGAGCAAGAGTCCGAGTGACGGCTTCAGTTCCACACTCTGGCCACCGACGTAGTGACATCGGTGATACCGTCCCCGCCGCGCCTGAGCTGTGGCTGGGTGATCATGGGGTCTCCCTTGCTGGAGAACCGACCGGATGCCCTCAAGGCCTGAGGCGTAACTTCCCATGCCATGAGAACTTTCGAGAGATCCTTCGAGAGCCAGATGCAGAGACTGAGGTCGAAGTTCAGCCCAGGCTCATGTTCGAACTGTGGTGCAGTAACCGCCGTTCTCGCTTTGGCCTGAATCCGGCGACCGTCGGCGGCAATGAGGTCGAAGCCATTCGTGTTGCCACGAGCCAACTGCCCGCCGTAGTACCTGCACGCGATCCATTCGCCGACGCCTTCAACAACCGTTCTGCCGCCCACTGCCTGTCGCAGCGCTCGTTCCGCCTCAGCGAAGTTGCGAACTAGCTCTCTGATGTCGCTCGTCACAGAGTGCTCCGTTGTCGAAGTTGAATCGAGGTCTTCACGACCCGCCCAGATGGTCCGGTCCCTTAGCCCCCTGTACGGATTCTGTACAGACCGGGCCGGTGACGTGCGAACGCCAGCGACGGCCTACGGTCAGTCAGAATAGGGGGTTACGGCTAAGGGTTCAGAAGGTGAGGGGCAGGGCCGCGATTATGAGACCGCCGCTCTAACCAGGTGAGCTACCTAGCCACAAAGTGACGCCCGTATAGCGGGACAAGGACGCCGCCGCAAGGACTTCGACGCAGGGAGGCTCGGGAGGAGTGCCCGGGGCGGACGAGGGGGGCGGGCCATGGCGGACGGCGCCGGCGGCGGGGCCTCCCGCGCCCGGGCCTTCAGGTCCGGACTCCTGGGCTCGGAGAGGGCGTGAGGCCGGCCCTCCGGACCGCGCCGATGTGGAGGGTGGCCGGCCTCGTCGAATCCCCGCGACCTGGTGGGTCGAGCCGCGGGTTCGGCCCTTCCCCTCGTCGCCAGGCGCGGTGGGTGGAGCAGGCGGTGCTCACCACGACCGAAACCCGTCACGGTGCGAAGTCATTTCAATCAGGCCGATGCGCTCATCCATGCGGGCTCGGTATGGCTGAGCATGAAAAATGGAGCGCGAGCCTGCCCGACTTGCAAGGTTGGGATTGAGGCCCGAGCACCTGCGGACTCAAGACGTCACCCGACATAAAAAAGAGAGGAGCTGATGGAATCATCCCCATCAACCCCTCTCTGTGCATCTGAAACGAGGAACGACCAGCTTTACAGCTGACATCAACGACTCACTACTACTAGCGCGCCTTGGGGCCGCCGCGGACGTGGATCTTGATCTTCATGTCGTGCCTCCTTTCAAGACGAACGCTAAGTGTAATCGAAGCTCGATGTCAAATCGAACAAACGATCAATGTGCGACGCATTGCGGCGATGTGGACGACGTCCCTGTCGCATCGAGATGCCTGTATTCATGCAATGGGAGCGTGAATCCCAAAGCAGCGGCCGAGGTGTTGACAGGGCGCGACCATTAAGGCGACTTTGGGTTCACGGACCATGGCATATCCCTTCGAGCGGACCCTTCGTTCCCTGAACTACGAGTCGGACACGCGCCTCGTGTTCGTCGCTCTGATGGTCTTGTGTGCTGGCGGGCTCGTCGCCTGGTCGTTGTTCGCCAAGGTCCCGCTCGTCAAGGCCAGCTCACAGGCGCGGATCGAGCCCCATAACGCCGTCCATCGCATCGAGCCGCCCAGTGCGGGCAGGGTCGTGCGCTCGTTGCTCAAGCTCGACCAGACGGTCAAGGAAGGCGACCTGCTCATCGAGTTCGACGCACGGGCCGAACGCCTCGAACTCGAGCGGAGCCAGGCGACGCTCGCCGCGACCGAGAAGGAACTCGCCATCATCCGCCAGCAGATCACCAACAAGCGCGACGAGGCGGCCCTGACGGCGGCGGTGGACGAGGTGGCCATCAAGGAGGCGCTGGAGCGGGAGCAGGAGCTCGCGCCCAGGCACCGGCTCGCGGTGGAGCGCGCGGAGCTGGCCCTCAAGAGCCCGACGGGCGCGGTCTCCGAGATGGAGAAGCTCGAGCGCACGACCGATGTCGACGCGCTCCGCTCCGCGAAGGCGGCGCAGAGCCTGGCGCTCACCCGACTGCGGCGCGAGCAGAACGTGCGCCGTCAAGCCCTCGCCGCGCAGCTGCTGGAGCTCGAGCGAGAGGCGCTGGGCGCCGAGGGGCGCATCCGGGAGCTCCAGGGCGCCATCGACCGCCTCGAGTACCAGATTGACCGGAAGCTGTACCGGGCGCCGGCCACGGGCCACCTGGTCGACGTGGCGGAGCTCGGCTCGGGAGCATTCATCGCCGACGGGCAGCGGGTCGGCACCATCGTCGCGAGCGACGCCGAGGTGCGCGTGCGCGCCCGCTTCCCGAAGGAGGTCGTCGGGTTGATCGAGCCCGGTCAGACCGCGCGCCTCAAGCTCGACGGCTACCCGATGACCATCTACGGGACGGTCCCCGCCAGGGTGACCGCCGTCGGGACCGAGCCCGGCCAGACCGCCACGCCCGAGGCCATCCCGGGCACGGTGCGCGTCGAGCTCAAGTTCGCGCCGCCGGAGGACCCCCGCATCCAGCTTCGCCACGGCATGACCCTGTCGGTGGAGGTCGAGGTCGCGCGGGCGTCGCCCGTCGCGCTGCTGATGCGGGCGGTCGGCGAATGGAATCCGCAGCCCGATGAGCCGCCCGTGACCGTGTTTCGGCCCGAAGCCGAGGCCCGCTGACCATGACTCCTCCCAGGCGTCGGTCCTCAATCATTCCCGAGGTGATCCAGATCTCGGCGACGGATTGCGGCCCTGCTTCACTCAAGAGCCTGTTCGCGGGGATGGGCGCCGAGCTCAACTATCGCGTCCTCCGCGAGGTGTGTCAGACGGACGTCGACGGCACCTCGATCGTCACCTTGGATGAGGTCGCCAACCAGCTCGGGCTCGACTCCGAGCAGGTGATGCTCCCGCTGGACCACGTGGTGGTCCCCGAAGCCAAGGCGCTTCCCGCCATCATCGTCACGCTCAGCGCGGGAGGGCGGCCGCACTTCGTGGTGCTGTGGAATCGCATCGGCCCGTTCATCCAGGTCATGGACCCGGCGGCGGGCCGCCACTGGACCCGGATCTCGACGCTGCTGAGCCACCTGTACCAGCACACCACCTCCGTCCCGGCGGACGGCTGGCGCGAGTGGGCCGGGTCCGAGGAGGCGGTCGCCACGTTCGAGCGCCGCCTGCTGGACCTGGGGGCGACGCAGGCGCGGGCGCTGGTGGCCCAGGCGCTCGAGGACCCCGGGTACCTGTCGATCGCCAGGCTCGACGCCGCGTGCCGGGCGTCCGAGGCGATGATTCGCGCGGGCGCCGTCCGGAGAGGCCGGACGGCGGCCAGTCTGCTGCAATCCATGGTCGCGAAGGACGCCTCCGGCGAGGTGCCCATTCCCGCGACCTATTGGTCCGTTCGCCCCAACCCCGAGGTGGACGGCGAGCTGTCGATGACCGGCGCGGTGCTGATGCGCATTCGCGGCTGGCGCGAGGCTCCGCGCGAGGGCGAGGACGCGCCCAGGGCGGTGCTCGCGAGCGACCTGGCGACGGAGCTCGTCGCCAAGCAGGTGAGCCCCGCGCGGACGCTGCTGCGCCTTCGAGGCCAGGATTCGTGGCTCGTTCCGGGCCTGATTGTGATGGGCCTGGTGTTCGCCACCTTCGGGCGGCTCCTGCAAGCGCTGATGCTCCGTGGCGTGCTCGACCTGGGGCGCGACCTGGGCACGTTCGCGCAGCGTGCGACGGGCATGGCCGTGCTCGCGGGCGTCGCGCTCTGCTTCATGCTCATCCAGATCCCCATCTCCTTGGGGCTGCTCGGCATCGGCCGCCGGCTGGAGGTGCGGCTGCGCAAGGCGTACTTCGAGAAGCTCCCGGAGATGGAGGACCGCTATTTCCAGAGCCGGCTCGCCTCCGACATGGCGTCGCGAACGCACAACATCCAGGCGATGCGCTCGCTGCCGCTCCTGCTCTCGCAGGCCTTGATCCTGTCGCTCGAGGTCGTGAGCATCACCGTCGCGCTCATCTGGGCCGCGCCGTACGCATGGCACATCGTGCTCGCGCTCGCGGCGGTCACGCTGCTGGTGCCCCTGATGGCCCAGAAGCTGCTCTTCGAGCCCGACCTGCGCGTGCAGATGCACTCGGGCGCGCTCAGCGGCTTCACCCTGAACGCGCTCGTCGGGCTCACGCCGATCCGCATCCACGGCGCCGAGCGGTCGCTGCGCCGCGCGCAGGAGACCTTGCTCGTCAGCTGGACCAAGGCGCGCTACTGGCTGCAGACGCTGTCGGTCGGGCTCGAGGGCGTGCTGATGCTGGTGAGCTACGGCCTGGTCATGCTGCTCGTCTATTCGTACCTCGCGGGCACGAGCCGGGCTTCGCTGGTGTTGCTGGTCGTCTACTGGGCGCTGCGCTTCCCCATCCTCGGCCAGCGGCTGATGGTGCTGAGCCGCGCGTTCCCGAACGCGATGAACCGGGTCCGCCGGCTCCTCGACGTCATCGGCGATATCAAGGAGCCGCAGGCCCGGCCCGAGGCGCCGGTGCAGGCGCCCGTCGCGCCCGCGGCCTCGGCCGACGCGAGCGGCGTTTCCATCGTGATGGAGAAGGTCCGCGTGAAGGGCGGCGGTCACACCATCCTCGACAAGGTCTCCTTGAACATCGCCCCCGGCGAGCACGTGGCCGTGGTCGGTGTCTCCGGAGCAGGCAAGTCGACGCTGGTCGGCCTCCTGCTCGGCTGGCTCCGGCCGGCGCGTGGTGAGATCCGGGTCGACGGGCAGGTGCTCGACCAGGTCGCCATCGAGCGGCTGCGGCGCACCACGGCCTGGGTGGACCCGGCGATCAGCCTCTGGAACCAGAGCCTCCTCGACAACCTCCGGTACGGCAACGACGGCGCGCACGGCTGGGCCCTGTCGGGAGCGCTCAAGGGCGCGGAGATGCTCGACATCCTCGAGGCGCTTCCAGACGGGCTGCAGACGTCGTTGGGCGAGGGCGGAGGGCTGGTCTCCGGTGGCCAGGGTCAGCGCGTGCGCCTGGCGCGCGCGATGCTTCGCTCCGGCGTGCGTCTGGCCATCCTCGACGAGCCCTTTCGTGGTCTCGATCGCGACCGGCGCGCGCGGCTGCTCGCCGAGTCCCGGCGGCTCTGGAAGGACATCACGCTGCTCTGTGTCACCCACGACGTCGAGCACACCCAGGAGTTCGATCGCGTGCTCGTGGTCGAGAACGGCCGGATCCTCGAGAACGGGTCGCCGAAGGAGCTGCTCGCGAACCAGGAGTCGCGGTACGCGGTGCTCCTTCGCGCCGACCAGGAGAATCGCACCCTGCTGTGGGGCGGTGGGCGCTGGCGCCATTGGTGGCTGTCGGGCGGCCAGCTGGTGGAGAGGCCGGCGCCGAACCCGGCGGAGACGCCAGCGCCAGAGCCGGTGGAGACGCCTGCCGCGAAGCCCGGCCCGGGCGGGTTGGAGCTGGTGGGATGACGCGCGCGAACTCCGACCTGTTGTGGCCGGTCGAGCGACTGCCGGACGCGCTGGAGCAACTGGCGCAGCGGCAAGGCTATGGCAGGGCCGGGGGCGAGATAGCTCCGCCCGCGGCGGCCGTCGAGCCGAGCCGGGTCTGGATGTTCGCGCTCGGAGACCGGCTCGGCGTGGAACTCGAGCCGATCACGCCGCTCTACCATGAGCTGCCCGACGTCCTCGCGCGCGCCGCGCCCTGCATCCTCCAGGTCCGGCGAGACGGCGTCCCGTCCTATCTGGTGCTGCTGGGGACACGGCGCGGGAAGCTGCGCCTGCTCGCGTGCGACGGCACCGCCGTCCTGGTCCCGAAGAAGAGCGCGCTCACGCTCCTGCGCGAGGAGCAGGAGGCCACCGCCGCGGAGGTCGACCAGCTGCTTGGCGGCGTGGAGATGTCGCCCCGCGCGCGCGAGCACGCCCGCTCACAGATGCTGCTGCAGCGGCTCGGCCAGGCGCAGCTGCGCACCGGCTGGATCATGCGCCCCCGGCGCACCGCGAGCCGGCGGACGCTGCTCGGCGACATCCCGTCGCTCATCGCCGGCATCCTCGTGAGCCACACGCTGCTCTCGCTGGTGCTGGCCTTCTCGTTCTGGCTGCTCGGCCGGGCCGCGCTCCAGGCCCACCTGGAGACCGGCTGGTTCCTGGGGTGGATCGCCGTCATCGCGTGCGCGATTCCGCTGCGCATGCTCGAGGTGTGGTGGCAGGGCGTGTTTTCCATCCGGCTCGGGACGCTGCTCAAGCAGCAGCTCCTCACGGGAACCCTCAAGCTGACCCCCGACGAGGTGCGGCTGGACGGCATCGGCCGTCATTTCGGCCGCGTCGCCGAGTCCGAGGTCGTCGAGCAGCTCGCGGTCGGCGGCGCCCTGCTCGCGGTGTTGTCGCTCGTCGACCTGGTCCTGGCGGGGGGCATCCTCGTGCTCGGGGCGGGAGGGTGGCCCCAGACGCTGGTGCTCGTGCTGTGGGTCGTGGTCGCGTTCGTCCTCGCGCGCCGTCACTACGGCGTCCAGCGGGCGTGGTCGAGCGCGCGCGTCGAGATCACCCACGACCTGCTCGAGCGCATGCTCGGCCATCGCACGCGGCTGGCGCAGCTCCCCCTCGAGCGCTGGCACGATGGCGAAGACATCCGCTTGAGTGCCTACTCCGAGGTCTCGAAGGTCATGGACCGCCGGACCATGCAGCTGACCGCGCTGCTGCGCGACGGCTGGTTGGTGCTCGCCCTGCTGACCTTGCTGCCGGCGTTCAGCACCGGGACGGCCAATGCCAGCGCGCTGGCGGTGTCCGTGGGCGGCATCCTGCTCGCGCTGCGGGCCTTCGACGAGGTCGCCGTCTACTTCCAGCAGGTCTCCCAGGCGGCGGTGTCGTTCGAGCAGATCCGCGACCTGCTGGCCGCGGTGGGCCGCCCCGAGCTCGAATCGAAGGTCCCCCTCGAGATGGAGGGAGGCAAGCCCACGGACGCCGACAGTGGGACGCTCATCGAGGCGCGGGGCGTGACCTTCCGGCACGACGCGCGCACCCGGCCGGTCATCGAGAACTGCTCGTTCCAGATCGCGAAGGACGACCGCATCCTGCTGGAGGGCCCCTCCGGCGGTGGCAAGTCGACGCTGGTGTCGCTGCTCACGGGCCTGCGCTCGCCGCAGGGCGGTGTGATGCTGTTGCACGCGCTGGACCGCGCGACGTTCGGCGCCTCGGGCTGGCGCAAGCGTGTCACCGCCGCGCCGCAGTTCCACGAGAACCACGTCCTGTCCGGCAGCTTCGCGTACAACCTCCTGCTCGGGCGCGAGTGGCCGACGTCGCCCGAGCTGCGGGCCAAGGCCGCCGCGCTGTGCAAGGAGCTCGGGCTGGACGAGCTGATCGCCAAGATGCCCGCCGGCCTGGAGGAGATGATCGGCGAGACCGGCTGGCAGCTCTCGCATGGCGAGAAGAGCCGGCTCTACATCGCGCGCACGCTCTTGCAGGGGGTCGAGCTGGTCATCCTCGACGAGAGCTTCGCCTCACTTGATCCGGAGACCATGAGGGTCGCGCAGCGCTGCGTCCTCAACCACGCGAAAGCCCTCGTGGTCGTCAGCCACCCATGAGACTTCGACTCCCGCTCGCCCTCCTCGCGACGACCTTCTCCGGTTGTGGGCTGGTCCGTCCCGTCGTCGTCACCCCGCCACCGGCACCGAGCAGCTACTCGACCGCCATCGAGCCGCCCGCGCCGTCCACCGCACCCGAGGGCGGGGCTCCAGACCCGCGGCCGTCGAAGGAGGGCGGGCCCGCGCGGCCCGCCGAGCACGTCACCCAGGACGAGGTCTGGTGGTCGGCGTTCGCCGACCCGGCGCTCGACGCGGCCATCCAGGAGTGCTTCAGCAACAGCCTGGTCCTGCACGACGTGCGGGACCTCATCTACGAGAACCAGCTCGACCCCAACGTGCCGCAAGGTTGGTGGTACCCGCTCCAGGTCGGCGTCCTCAACCCGGCGGGGCTGAGTCAGGTCGTCGCCATCGTCCCGCCCGCGCCGGCGACCCAGGCCCGGTACAGCATCGCCACCGCCGATGTCGGTCTGACCTACCAGGTCGACCTGTTCGGCAACCTCGCCGCGCAGCGGAGCGCGGGCTTGAACTTCGCCGAGCAGCAGCGTCAGCTCACCGAGGCCCGCGTCCAGGACCTCGCGCAGCGCATCGCCCAGGTCTGGTTCGACATCCTCGAGGCCCGCGCGCTCAGGGACCTCACTCAGCGGCAGATCGACTACAACAAAGAGCTGCTCCGCCTGATTCAAGCGCGGTTCGAGCAGCACCTCACGCCCCGGCTCGCGGTGCTGCAGCAGGAGCAGCTGCTCTTGAACCTCGAGGCGCAGGTGCCGCTCATCTCCGCCCGGAACGCGCTCTTGAACTCGGAGCTGAAGGCGCTGCTGGGCCGGGTCCCCAGCCCCGCGGACGACATCGTTCCCCTCGAGCGACAGCTTCCAGATCTCCCGCCTTCGCCCAACCTCGGAACGCCAGGAGACCTGAACGCGAACACGCCGGAGATGCGGCTCCAGGAGCTGCGCGTCGCCGAGGTCGAGCACCGCATCAACGCGAACCGGGCGAGCTGGCTTCCGGTGATCCAGCTGGTGGGCAGCGTGGGCGCCGCGAAGGTCGGCCTCTCGGAGCCGGTCCTCCACCAGTCCGTCGTCGGCGTGAACCTGACCTGGGCGATGTTCGATGGCAGGCGCTTCACCGAGCACAAGCGACTGCCCATCCAGCTCCACCGTCGCCACGTCCAATACGAGCTCGCGCTGAACACGGCGATCGGCCGGGTGCAGGATGCCGTGGTCCAGGAGGAGACCGGGGCGACGAGCCTGCGCGCCCTGCGTGCGCAGGTCCTGCTGGGGCAGCAGCTCCTGGACGAGGCGAGGCGGCTCTTCGAGCAGGGGCGCTCGGACTACCTGACGGTGCTCTCCGCCCTGACGAACCTGGTCGGGCTCGAGCGCGCGAGTCTGCAAGCACAACGGCTGCTGCTCAACCATCGCGTCGCGGTCTATCGTTCGCTCGGCGGCACCTGGTCGCGCGACGTCACACTGAAGCGGGAGTGAGAAGCCATGGCACAGCTGCAAGCGGATGAGATGCTCTACATTCCCAATCGAAGGCGGCTCACGCACGACCGGCTCGACGCAGGCGATGGCCAGAAGGTCCTGCACCTCTTCTATGGCGAGGTGGAGCTCATCTTCGACGAGCCGGACATCGCGCCTTTGGGCGAGAAGCTGCTCCAGGTCGAGCAGTTCCAGGCCTCCGATGCCATGGCGTGGTCGGACGGCGCGCCCCATTCCTGGGAGAAGATCCGGGACCTGCTCGAGATGTTGATGGAGCAGCGGGTGTTGCGGCGGGTCTCGGATGGGCCCGCGAGCCGCGCCGCGGTGTCGTATCCCGAGCGGTTGGGAGAGGTGCCCGCCGGGCGTGAGCCGCTCACGTTCAGCGCCCACGACAATCGTTGCCCCGTGCTGACGGAACAGGCGTTCGGACGGGCCTTCGAGCTGTCGAACCTCGAGGTCGTCGTGCCGGTCTACCGCGTGGCGCATCCGGCGGTCGACGGTGATGGCCGGCAGGTGGGCGAGAACAACGTCACACCGCGCACGTTGTTCCTCGACCTCCCGACCGTGCGCAAGCAGTGCCACTACGCGGGGAGCCGCTATCAGAGCGAGCTCCCGATGAACGTAACGGCGATGAAGGCCATGGCGCGTCAGTGGCCGGAGCTGCTCTCGCTGACCGAGCAGTTCCGCCGGGCCTTCCTCACGCGCATGCCGCCTCGGACCCCAGGCGTGCTCACCGCGGGCGAGCTCCACATGCAGGTCGTCTGCACGCTCGCGTCGGTGGGGTACGTGATGGTGCGGGGCGTCGATCCGGCGCGGAACGGCGAGCTCGACAGCGGACTGGCGGCCATGTTCCGGTTGATCGACGGCGTCCGCCTGGTCACCAATGATTTGGTGCGCGACGCCCCCGAGCAGCCCGTCACCGCGCAGACCATCGTGGACTACGCCGAGCGTCACGCGGTCTTCCATGGTCCGCACGGCGTGTGCGCCGGACCGCCGGCGCTGATCAACGAGTACATGCAGGTGTTGACCGGCCTGGCCCCGGCGCCCATCGATGTCCAGCCCGACATCGCGGCGCGCCTGGGAGATCTCGACGCCGCGCTCGATTACGGTCTGCTCGGGCAGCGCGTCGAGGCGGTGGTCCGCTTCCTCGGGGCGAGCCAGGGGCTGCTTCACGAGCGGCTCCGGGCGGCGTTCGCCGGGCACCTCCCGCGCACCGCGCTGCAGGAGTTCGTGGAGGCGCCCATCGACGTCGCGCGCTACCCGCTGCTCCGGGACGACTTCCCGCTCGCCGAGACCTACCAGCGGGAGATCAATCTCAGCCGCTGGTTGTTCGCGCGCATCGGCGAGGCCCTGCCGGGCACGCCCCAGGGTGCCTCGCTGGACGCGCTGGCGAAGCTGGACCCCGCGGAGCAGGCCACGAGCCAGCGGCGACTGGCCGAGTTCTTCGCGCATGGGCTGCCGGCGGACAAGGTCGTGGCGGAGCCGCTCCGCGGTGAACTCGCGGGGGTCGTCGCCAGCGCGTTCGCCCTGGAGCGTCGGTGCCTGGGCGTCGTCGAGCGCGAGCAGTCGATGTTGAACCAGCGGCTCCGGCGCTCGGACCACCCGCTGACGGGCGCGGACCTGGCCGCGTTCACGCGGCCGCGCAATGGCCCCCCGTTGGCGGAGACCCTCGCGCGCGGCCTGGGCATCTCGGTCACCAGCCACGCTGCCTCGACCGTGCTGAGTCACGGAGAGAGCAGCCTCACGTTGAAGGACTAGAGGGTTCGATGCATCCAGAGCTCGTCCGCCGCTTCCATGAACCGATTCGCGATGAGGCCGCGCGCCGGTACGGCCTTTCGCCCGAGCAGCTCACCGAGCTCACGGCCTTCGAGAACTTCGTCTACGAGGCGGAGAACGAAGACGGCGAGGGCTTGATCCTGCGCATCTCGCACAGCACGCGGCGAACCCTCGACTACACGCTGGGGGAGGTCGAGTTCGTTCGCTACCTGGCCGCCGCGCGCATCCCCATCGCCTCGCCGGTCCTCTCCGAGTCGGGGCAGTTCGTGGAGCGCATCGAGGACCGCGAGCCCGGCAGCTACTTCGTCGCCACCGCGTTCGAGCGCGCGCCGGGCATCGTCTTCGACGACGCGCCTCCGCTGAAGGAGCGCTACTGGAAGCCCCCCCTGTTCCGCGACCTGGGCCGGCTGTTCGCGCGGCTCCACAACCGCGCCCAGACCTACGCGCCCTCGAACCCCCGGCTCAAGCGCCAGGAGTGGCATGAGTACGACGTGGTCGACATCGACCGGTTCGCGCCCCCCGAGGAGAAGCTCGTCCGCGAGCGCACCGCGGCGATCATCGCGCGACTGAACCAGCTGCCGCGAACTCCGGAGAGCTACGGGCTGATCCACGCCGATCTCCACATGCACAACTTCTGCTTCGCCGAAGGGAAGATCACCGCGTTCGACTTCGACAACTGCGAGTATGCGTGGTTCGTCAAGGACATCGCGGTCCTGCTCTTCTACATCGCGCGAGGCGAGGAGCGGGATGCGCGGGACGCGGCGGTCACCGCGTTCCTGGGGCCTTTCCTCGAAGGGTATCGGGAGCACCGCCGGATGGACGCCGAGTGGCTCGCGGCCGTGCCGGACCTGCTCGCGCTCCAGCGCTCGATGAACTACGCGCTGTTCCACCAGTATCGCGACCCGGCCGTGCTCGACGAGAGCACGCTCGACCGGTGGGGGCGGTTCAAGCGCGACATCGAAGCGGACACCCCCGTCCTGCAGATTGACTTCACGCGCTTCTAGCGTGAGGGAGGGGGCCCCTGTCGAGAGCGTGCCGCGCGAGGCGCGCGCGCTTCAGCCGGCGGCCCGCGCGAGCGCCGCGAGGAGCTCTTCGCGGTACGCGCCATAGAGGTCCTCCGTGCGGAAGCCCTCGGGCAGCCTGCCTCCTCGTCCGACGAAGAGGAGGATGAACAGGTCGAGCCGCAGCAGGTCGATGGGACGGGCGCAGTAATGGCTGAAGGGATGTCCCTCGTGGTGCTCCGCCGGAACGAGCGTCTCCGCGAGCCGCCTGAGCTGCTCGGAGGCACCCGCCACCGCGGAGGGCGCCGCGAGCTTCGGACGCTGGATGATGTGCTCGGCGATGGACGCGGGCAGCACGCGTCGGGCGACCTCGCGCAGCAGCACCTTCCGGGTCTCTCCTCGCAGGCGCCAGGACCACGGCAGCGCGAGGGCCAGGTCGCGAACCCGGGTGTCCAGGAACGGCACCCGCACCTCCAGGCCATGCGCCATGGAGCCGTGGTCCCAGACCCGCAGGTGGGAGTAGCGCAGCGGGCTGTCGAGGAAGAAGCGGTGGACGGCCTCGCGCAACACCTGCGGCTCCCGCGTCGACAGGGTGGAGAGCACCGCCTTGGTCTCGCGGCACTCCTCCGGCGCCACCCGGCGGGTGCGGATGAGCCGGTTGTAGTTCTCCATCGAGGAGCGGACCCACGGCTCGGGGGAGGCATGGACGGCGTAGCCGGCGAACAGCTCGTCCGCGCCGTCGCCACAGAGCACCGTCTTGACGTGGCCTCGGATGTGCGGCGCCGCGCTCTCCACGAGGGAGGCCTCCATGGGCGCCTCCAAGGTGACGATGGTCTCGGGCAGCGCCCGCACCAGCCGCTCGGAAGAGAAGAGGTACTCGTGGTGCTCGGTGCCGAGCAGCGCCGCGAGCTCCCGGCTCGCCCGCACGTCGGGGTGGTCCACGGACTCCGCGGCGGTGAAGGTGTGGACCGGGGAATCCCCCTGCGCGGTGAGCAGCGCGGTGAGCAGGGAGCTGTCGAGCCCGCCGGAGAGGAAGACCCCCACCGCGTGGTCCGCGACCCGCTGCCCCTCCACGGAGGCACGCAGTCGGGAGAGCAGCGCCTCCACGAGCGCCTCGGGCTCCGTGGGCAGCTCCACGGGCCGCGTCCCTCCGTGCCGGCCCTGCTCGAGCTGCAACACCCCCTCCGGACCGCGGCGCACCGTGAGGGTGCCCCCGGCGGGCAGCTCGCGGACCGCGTGGAAGAAGGTCTTGTCCCCGAGCACGTTGTGGAGCGTGGACCACTCGAAGAGCGAGGCGCGGTCCAGCTGGCGAGGCACCGCGGGCTCCTCCAGCAGGGCCTTCAACTCCGAGGCGAAGACGAGCCGCCGTCCTCCATCCACCAGGGCGTAGAGGAGCGGCTTGATGCCGAACGCGTCCCGGGCCAGCCAGAGCTGCTCGCCATCCGTCGCCGCGAAGGCATACATGCCCTCCAGCTCCTCGACGCAGCGCAGCCCCTCGTGCTCGAAGGCGCGCAGCACCACCTCCGTGTCGCTGCGTCCCTCGAACCGGACGCCTCGCGCCTCCAGCCGGGAGCGCAGCGCCTGATGGTTGTAGAGCTCGCCGTTGTAGACGAGCACGGGCTGGCCGGTCCGCCCTCGCATGGGCTGGGAGCCCGTCTCGAAGTCGAGCAGGCTCAGCCGCGTGCTGGTCAGGCCCGCGTGGCCCAGCACGGCCGTGCCCGAGCCATCCGGCCCCCGGTGGACGAGGCGTTGCCTCATCCGCGAGAGCACGCGCTCGTCCACCCCTCCGAACATCCCCGCGATGCCGCACATGCCAGGTCGCTCGGGCTCAGGCGTGACTGAACGCCACGTTGATGGAGCTGTCCGGCGCCGAGAGGACGATGAGGCCCTTCTGATGGAAGAGCTGCAAGGCCTCGAGCAGGGGGCGCTCCAGCTCCTCCGCGGAGCGCCCTGTCCGCGCGGCTTCCGCGTCGAGGTGCGCCTGCGCCGTCTTCGTCCCGTCGCACCGCTCGAGCAGGCCCGCGGTCCAGGTGTTCACCCGGAAGTGGTGGCCGTTCATGTTGGGCTGCTTGTGGAAGACGACGATGCACGCGCCGGGGCCGGAGCCCTCCCTGCCGGGAGGGAGCCCGGGCGGCAGCACCTCGAACCGCTCGATGCGCAGCAGGTTGGAGCGCGTGGGCACCAGGCGGAGCATCGCCTGGATGGGCGCGTTCCGATTGTCGGCGCCCCACCGGTCCACGCGGTCGTAGAGGGGCAGGCGCTCCTCCTCGGCGCGGGTCGTCCCCAGCCAGACGAGGCGCTCGCAGTAGCGGGCGACGTCCCGCAGCTGCGCGTCCCCTTGTGTCTGGTGGTTCAGGACCCACTCGCAGAAGGCCGCGGCGTCCGCGAAGCAGCCGGCCCCGGGGCTCGGGTGCGCCGACACGAAGGACTCCACCGCGGCGCCGGCGCGCGCCCCGAGCGCCTCGAAGAGGGCGGGGACGAGGGTGCGCAGCGCCTCCTCCCGCGTCTCGGGCAATCCCCGGTCCGCGAGGGGCAGGGTGGAGGGACGACCGCCACGCCGCTCGAGGACGTCCTGGAAGATGGGCTCGTAGCCCCGGCCCGCCGGCTGCTCCTCACGACCGTCGACGAGCAGCTCCGCGCCCTTCTGGCCGATGCTTGCCGCCAGCGCCGCGTCGTCGATGACCAGGCGCAGGGCATTGGCCAGGTCCGCGTGCACCTTGGGGTCCGGGACGACCAGCGCGTTCTCCCCCGCGATGATGCGCTCGCGGAAGCGCTGCTTGCTGGCGATCTCCCCCGACAGGATGAGGCAGGTCCCGGAGGCGAGCACCTCGCGCGGGACGGTGGGCGCGTGGAAGGTGATGGGGAAGTCGCGCTCCAGGAAGCAGACCGCGCGGCAGGCGCGGATGAAGCGGCCGACCTTCCAGTGCGGCACGAAGGGCAGCACCCAGGTGCTGGCGGCCAGCCCCAGCTCCTCGAGCACCCGGAAGTAGGTGTCCATGTTGCGGCTGCGCGCCAGCGCGACGAGCTGGAAGCGGCGCCCCTCGGCCTTGAGCCGCGCGAGCGCGCGCAGCAGATCATACGAGCCCTTGGCGATGCCGAGCTTGCCGTACACGCCGATGATGGGGACGGCGGGGTCGATGGGGCGCGCGTTGGAGACCAGGTGCGGATGCTCGCGCTGCATGCGCGCCGCATGCAGGGGGATGTCCAGCGGGACCACCTGGGGGCTGAAGCACGAGCGTGGCAGATGGGAGGGAGGGCCGCGGTAGAGCGCCTCGGGGCGAACGCCCATGCCCAGATAGGGATAGGGGCTGCCCGAGCAGATGCCGTCGGCGCGGCGAAGGACCTCGCGGTAGGTGGTGGCCAGGCCCAGGTGGTTCATGAGCCGGCCGACGTCGCTGCCCGCGTTGCGCACCAGATAGGGCACGCCCGTCCAGGACGCCGCCAGGTGCGCCGCCACGCCGTAGGGCTCCAGGTAGTAGCTGTAGATGAGGTCGCAGCCATATCGACGGACCACCTCCGCCGCGCTGCCGGCCAGCTTGCCCGTGAAGGGATTCGACTGGGGGATGTGCGTGAGCGTCGGGGAGAGCGGCTCGGTGCCGTGGAGATGCACGCGGCCCTGCCCGAAGGCGGGCGCCAGCCACTCCCGGTCATCCTCGTCGAAGATGATGCGGTGCTCCGGCTCCACCTCGTCCGCGTTGGTGACGACGTGGACCTCGTGGCCCGCCTCGGCCAGTCCTCGTGCCATCCAATAGGACTGGGCGCTCACCCCGCCTTGGATCGGCGGGTACTTCATGACGGCACAGATGCGCAAGTGATGCTCCTGGTGGCGGACGCCCGACCTTCACTGCTTCAAGCCCAAGTCCAGCATGACGGCGCCCAGGCGGTGGAGGTCCCGGATGAGCTTGAGCCCCCCCGCCTCGGTCCGGTCCTTGTCCCCTGGCGAGCCCCGCGACGCGAGCCGCGCGAGCAGCTCCTCGGTGGTGCACTGGCCATCGCACAGCGAGAGCACGGTGGCCGTGCGCTCGTTGATGCCCAGGGGCTGCACGTTGCGCCAGCCTGGCGCCTTGAGGAAGAGGATGAGGGTGGGCGTGGTGGCGACGTCCTCCAGCGAGGCCCCGCTCGTCACCCGGCGGATGGCTTCGATGACGTCACACCCGAAGCGCTCCACCCGCGTGTGGGCACCCAGGTGGGGGCGCGCCGTGAGCAGCTCGGCGTCGGTGGGCTCCGGGCGCGCGTCGCGAGCGGCGTGGGCGGCCAGCGCGCTCTCCACCGGGGGCAGCGTGGAGTAGAGGCTCAGCTGGGCGCGCTCGAAGCGGGCGATGTCTCGCAGGTGCGGAAGCTGGAGCTCGCCGTCGGTGAACAGCTGCTCCACCAGGTCCAACAGCCAGAAGCCGTCGCGCACGGAGCGATTGGGATACTCCCGTGACTCGCGCGGCAGGTACGTGGCGACGAAGCGGGTGGTGAGGCCGTGCAGCAGCCGCTCCTTCTGGAGCAGCTTGAGCGTCGCTGGAGCGATCTTGGCCAGCAGGGCGAAGCGCTTGGCGGCGACCTCGCGCCCGAACAGGTCGATGTGCGCCGGGCCCGCCTGGAGCAGGGCCTCGGTGGCGGGCGCGCTCAGCTCCAGCGCGGCGCACGTCGCGGCCGGCGCCTCCAGGAAGCGCTGGCGCAGGCCCGGGTCCACGATGATGCGGGCCAGCGCGGCCTGGAAGCGCGGCTCATCCACGGGCAGGGGCGTGGGGGAGGCGTCCAGGTCCAGCGGGCGGGCGGCGGGGAGCGGGGGCTCCACGGTGCCCCGGCGTCCGAGGATGTCCCGGGCGTGCTCGATGTCCTGGAGCATCTCCTGGAACTCCTCGGGGAAGTTCTGGTCCCGTTCAATCAGCACGGCGCGCACCGGGCTGCGAGCCACGACGTACTCCAGCAGGCGCCACACCTCCGGATGCGCGTCGACGGACTGGCTGTGGCTGTCCACCCAGCGTCCGCCGTGCTTCTCGCCCCCCGCCAGGTGGATCTGGATGACGCGCTCCAGGGGGAGCGCCTCCAGGAAGGCGTACGGGTCGTACCGGTGGTTCTGGGAGTTGATGAAGACGTTGGTGAGGTCCAGCAGCAGGCCGCAGTCCGCCTCGGTGACGACCCGCGACACGAAGGCCTGCTCGGTCATCGGGCTGGGGAAGGCGAAGCTGTAGGAGACGTTCTCGAGCAGGAACGGCACGCCCAGCATCCGCTGGATGTCGCGGGCCTTCCGGGCTGCTCGACGCGCGGCGGCCTCCGTGAACGGCAGCGGGGTGAGCTGGCCGATCTCGAACCCCCCGGCCTTCGTCATGCACAGATGGTCGCTGTAGAAGGGCGCGCGCAGCGTGCGCACCAGCTCCGCGACCTCGTCACAGTAGGCGAGGTCCAGCGGCCCCTCGGTCCCGACGGACAGCTCGAGACCATGGGGCACGAGCGCCTGACGGCCCTTCATGGCCCGGGCGCGCTCGATGCTCTCGGGCACGGAGCGCAGGTAGCGGTCGGCGATCAGCTCGAACCAGTCGATCCGATCCAGATGCCTCGACTGCTCCTTCTGCAGCTCCGGCCGGAAGCCGATGCCGACGCCGAGGAATGGCAGTTCACGCAAAGAGACCACGGGGCGTCGGCGTCCGGGCGTTGAATCAGGCGGAGGGGTCGGACGTGCCCGTGCAGCCACACAGACAGCCGCTGCCACAGAAGCAGCTGAAACAGACCGCCTCGCTGTTGGAGTAGGTATAGCCAGGGCCGCAGTCGAGCATTTCCAGCTTGAACTCTTCGGTCTCGACGTTCTGCGGAGACCGAGCCGACTGAGACTTGGGGAGTGAGCTGAGATTGTTCATGGTGAAGAGGAATCTCGCCCGCAGTGCGACTCTCTGTCAAGAAGGATTCACTGGGGGAGGGGTCGTTCCTGAACCAGGCTCGCTCGTGGGCGGCAATCCCTGCCGTCCCCCGGCCGGCCTTGCCGCCCCCATCGCACGCATTCACGGCAACGCTTGCTGGAGAATGCAGGTGCTCCGAGGGCGCGCCCGCTGGCACCCCCGTTGCTCAGGGGCCAACCCGCTCTGTCCCGCTGCGCCGCATCCCGTGGCGTCACGCGAGGAGCGTTCCGATGTCTCTCTGGAAAGGGTTGGGACGATGAACCGGATGACTGTGATGAAGCGCTGGTGTCTGGCCATGCCTCTGGCGGCCTTCGCGGTGGGTTGTGGCGTGGAGCAGGAGGCTCCAGGCACCGAGGGCGCTCCCGCGCCCGTGGCGGAGGAGACGGGCGAGACCACGCAGGCCGTCGGCGTCGAGAACGCCTACTGGTGGGGGACCACGGCCAACGGCTACACGTCCACCAACATCGGGACGACGACGGGCCGCACGTGCTTCCTCTCGGGGGTGCAAGGCAACCTGAAGCCCGCGGTGGCGGGCCGCTGGGCCACCGGTGGCGTGCTCCAGTCCGCGGGCGACTACATCCTCTTCGTGAGCCACAACAACAGCAAGGCGTTGGGAGTGGGCGTGCAGTGCATCTACACGTCGGCCGGACGGACGACGGAGATGTCCTGGGCCCAGGGCCAGGCGGCCCGGCTGCTCGGCGCCGTGACGGCGCAGCGGCGCTGCTTCCTCACGCAGGTGACGGCGTCCGGCGGCTTCGCGTCGAACTCCGACTACGTGCGCGTGTGGAACGACGGCCTCAACTGGTACCTGGGTGGCAACCTGTCGGGCGCCGGCGGCGGCCGGGCCGTCTGCGTGAACGTGCCCGAGGACCATGGCGGCTGGCTGTGGATCGCCGGGGACCCGGGCGGCTTCACGGAGACGCTGGCGTACAACCCGGGCGGCGTCGCGTGCGCGCTCTCCGGCGTGGGCGGGAAGTTCGATGACAACAGCTTCACCGATGGCGTGAGCGTCGACTACAACGCGGGCACGCGCTACTGGGAGATGTCCGTCATGAACGGCAAGCGCGGCTGGGGCAACTGCGTGAAGTAACGCGCGGCCAGGGATGCCGGGCCTCCGCCCTGGGAAGCCCGGCGTCCTGGGGGCGTGCTCGCCTCAGAGGCTCTGGAAGCCGTGGATCGTGGCGCCCAGGGAGCTGCCCTCGGCGTTGGTACACTCGACGTGCCAGCGAATCAGGTCGAAGGGCCCGGGCGCCGGCAGCGTGGCCGGGTTGCCCAGCAGGAGCGTCCCGAAGTCGAGCGACGGGGGATAGGTGCCGCTGTTCCACAACTCATGAGTGTCCCAACCGAAGTTCCTGAGCCCCGTGGTCGTCACCACGCACGCGTCGGCGCCCACGCTCTCGTAGCGTTGGGACACCATCGTGTCGGGGGCCCAGGAGAACCGGTTCGTGTCGATGCGGACGCTCGCCCCGGAGAACTCCTGCGGGACATTGCCCGTGCTCGTGCTCCTGATGACCCAGACCACCTTGGTGATGCCCCGAACGATGGTCGCCGTGATCTGGCTGGTGGCCAGGCGCGTGTTGGCGGCGTTCGCGCACTCCAGCACCCACCGGTACTGGCCCGGTGTCTGCGGCGCCGTGGGCACCGTGCCGTTGGGCGTGAGGTTCACGGCCTGGGATTGGAGGACGTTGTTCCGATAGGACTTGATGGAGCACCGCGCCGCGCCGCTCGAGCCGTAGCGCAGGATGAACGGGTCGCTGTTGTACTGCTGGAAGTGGCCGGCGAGGCCGTTGTTGCCGAGCGCCACCGTGGGCTGGGCGATGACGGACTGAAGCTGCAGGTTGGGCACCGTCGCGGTGGAGCCGGAGTTCGTCACGTGGTGCGCCCGGACCGCCTGTTCGATCTGCGCGGGGGTCGTCAGTCCTTGCGATTCCGCGAGGAACGAGGCGAGGCCCGCGACGTGCGGCGCCGCCATCGACGTGCCGGACAGGTCGGCGTAGCCCCCGGGCCACGTCGAGCGGATGACGTTGCCGGGAGCCCACGTCTCCACGCACCGGCCGTAGTTCGAGCCCGCGCCATCGCCCGCGAGCGGCTGGTTGCGGATGGCGTTCACGCCCGCCAGCAGTTGGACAGGTTGGGCGTTGCTGTCGATGGCGCCGACGACCATGATTCCGTCGCTGGGGCTGGGCGTGTTGAACGAGGAGTTGCACGCGTCCCGGTGGTCGTTCCCGGCGGACTGGGCGATGAACGCGCCGGGATATCCCACGGACGGGTTCGGGGTCGCGAGGACCCGCATCTTGTCGCCGAGCGTCCTGCCCTCCTTGAAGTCGGGGCCGTTCATCGAGATGTTGATGATGCCGACCGTGCCGGAGGCGAGGATGCGCGAATAGATGAGGTCCAGCCCCAGCCCGATTCCCACGTAGGTCCCCCCGGACGAGCAGGTCGTGACGCCCGGCTCATTCTGTCCGACGGCCACCGAGACGATGCGCGCTCCCTTGTTGACGCCCACCACTCCGCCCTGGGGTGTGGGTCTGGCGCCGATGATTCCCGCCACATGCGTCGCGTGCGGATAGCAGCCCGTGGGGGAGTTCCCGGGAATGGCCACGAGCCGCTCGAGGAACGGGAGGTTCGTGTGAGGCGCCACGCCGGTGTCGAGCACATAGACGGTGCGCGAGCCATTGCTCGTCTGTGAACCGCCGACGGCCTGGATGCCCCAGGGCGTGACGGTCGTCGTCCCGGAGTTGCTCCACACGGCGCTGAAGTCCACGGGCGCGTCCTCGGTGAGCCGCTTGACGCGAGGGTCCTTGCTCAGCCGCTCCACCTGCTCCTCGGTGAGATAGGCCGAGAAGCTCTTCCCGACGTGACTGACGAGGTGCGTGGGCGTGACGGCGTGCGCCAGACGCAAGTCATTGACCAGGTGCCGGGTCGGCAGGTCGTGGTGGCTGTCGAAGCCGTCGGCCGGGGGCGCTGCCTTCGCCAGGAACGCGTGCGTCGCGGACTCCTCCAGGTCGACGAGGTAGAGGGTTCGGCCACGCTCGTCGCGAAGCTGCCCCGCGCGGCCCTGCTCCGCGCGGAAGACGGGCGCCTGCGCGAGCGAGGTGGTGCTCCACAACCCCGCGACCAATGCGACGACACTTCTCCAGTGAGACATCGGGAACCCCTTTTCAAGGTGGACCCGGATTCCTAACAAGAGGAATGCACGGACAACCATCCGCCAGATGAACGCACGGTCCGTCTGTTGAATCGTTGCCCTGTTTTCTCAATGGCCGAGTGTCACGACGTACTGGATGGGAATCAGCCTGGCTCCGTCTGTTCCGCGGGAAAGGCGCGCGTGAGCCTTGCAATCGCGGCGGGCAGGCCGCGCACGCGCAGCTTCCGGCCGTGCTCGTCGTACTCCTCGGCCAGCACGGTGGTGTGCTCATACACCTCGCCGAGGCGTCCCTGGCTCGAGTACGGGATGTTCAACTGGGCCTCCACCATGGACGCCTCGAAGAAGCGGAGGATGTCCAGGCGCAGGCAGGCGACGTCCTCGGGGCGGTGGGCGGACAGCAGCACCGCGTCCGGGTGCTCGGCGCGCAGGGCGTCGCGAGCGGCCTCCTCCAGCCGGTCGCACTTGTTGAGCAACAGCTTGCTCGGCACCACGTCGGCGCCAATCTCACGCAGCACGGTCCGGGTGACCTCCAGCTGTGAGGGCCACGTCGGGTCGGAGGCGTCCACCACGTACAGAAGCAGCGACGCCTCCAGCGCCTCGTCCAGGGTGGAGCGGAACGAGGCGACCAGGTCATGCGGCAGCTTCTGGATGAAGCCCACGGTGTCGGAGACGAGCACGCGGGGGCGTGTCTCCGGATGCAGCGCGCGCACGGTGGTGTCCAGCGTGGCGAAGAGCTGGTCGGCGACCAGGACCTCGCTCCCGGTGAGCGCGCGCATCAGGGAGGACTTGCCCGCGTTGGTGTAGCCGACCAGGGCCACGCGGAGCTGCTCGCGGCGGGCGTACCGACGCTGGTCCTGCTCCTTCTCGATGGAGGCGAGCCCCGCGCGCAGCTCCGCCAGCCGGTCGCGGATCTTCCGCCGGTCCAGCTCCAGCGCGGAGTCTCCGGAGCCGCGCCCCTGCTGGCGCTCGCTCCCGCCCGAGGACTCCCTGAGCCGCGGCGCCAGGTAGCTGAGCCGGGCGATCTCCACCTGCATCCGGGCCTCGTGGCTGCGCGCGTGTCGGTGGAAGATGTCGACGATGACGCCGGTGCGGTCCATCACCGGGACGCCCGTGGCCTTCTCCAGGTTGCGAAGCTGGCTGGGCGACAGCTCGTGGTCCACCACCACCATCGTGGGCCGGGGGCCGCTCGCGTCCAGCTCGGTCTCGGACGTCTCCTCGTCCTCGGGGTCGAAATCCTCCTCGGGAGCGTCGACCGCCTCCGGCCCGTCGCCAGAGGGCTCGGGGGCGTCGTCCTCGGCGCCTTCCTCCTGGGCGGCCTCCCACTTCGCGCGGGCCTTGCTGGTCCTGTCACGCGCGCCCGACGACACGACGCCCGGGCCCCCGGTGAGCGCGGCCAGGTCCTTGAGCTTCCCCTTGCCGAGCACCGTCCCGGTGGCGAGCGCGCCCCGGCGTTGGCTCACCGTCGCCACGGCGTCGTAGCCCAGCGTGTGCACCAGCCGCGTCAGCTCCGCGAGGTCCGCGGCGTGCTCCGTGTCCGACACGGTGGGGAACTGGACGCCCACGAGGACGACAGGCGGGCGGGAGGTGGGCGGCGTCTTCGACATGGGGCCCTCGTAGCACGGTGCGGGCCCGGGGTGGGGTAGAGCTGAACCCCCTCCGGGCACCCTGGAGACACTCGCAAAGCCTTGTCTGGACTTGGAATCACGCGGAACGGGCCCGATTGATTGAAATGCGAAATTGCGTGCTCATACTTTCCGTGTGCGTGTAGAAGGCGCTTGCCCTTTCCCGGGGCCCTTCCACCAAAGGCATGTCCGTGAATAGACGATTGGCATTGCTCCTGTCGGGGCTCGCCCTGGCTTCGTGTTCCGAGCCGGAGACGAGCGAGACCGAGGACTCCGCGACCCAGGCGCAGGAGTTGCCGGGCGACCCCCTCTGCAAGTGGACTCCCGCCGCCGCGACCGCGCTCCCCGCATCCGCCGCGAGACGCTTCACGGGTGCCGCGAGCTCCCGCTCGGGCGCATCGCTCGCCGCGGGTGACCTGAATGGCGACGGTGTCCCCGAGCTCGTCATCGGCGCGCCAGGGGCCACGACGGCGCTCAAGGGCTACACCCACGTCGTTCCCCTGGGGCCGCCCCAGCCGCACCTGCTGGACATCCGCTTCTATTCGACGCGCTACGAAGGTGAGGTGGCCGCGAACAGGCTGGGGGCGGCGGTCGCGGTGGGGGACTTCGTCACGGGTCCCGCGAACGACCTGCTCATGGGCGCCCCGGGGTTCAGCACCTCGCAAGGCATTGCGTATCCCGTCGAGGGCAGCGCCATCTTCGGTGGAGACCGGCCGCTCACGTCGACGAGCCAGCGGTGGAGGGGCGTGACGACGTCCGCGGAGCAGGCGGGCACCTCGCTTGCGATTGGAGACATCACCGGGGACGGGCAGCCCGACGTCATCGTGGGGGCGCCTTTCTACGACTCGTCCGCGACGTATCAGGACACGGGTGCCATCTATGCCTTCAGCGGGGCGGTGACGACGTCCTCGAGCGGGCAGCTCGCCTCCGCGCCCATCAAGGTCCTGGGTGGACTGACGCAGACGAACTACCAGGCGGGAACGTCCGTGGCCGTGGTGGATGTGAACGGTGACGGCATCAAGGACCTGGTGGTGGGCGCGCCCCGTTATGACGTGGGCGCGGTGGCGGACGCCGGTGCGGTCTTCGTCTTCTTCGGTCCGGTGGCGGGGTTGCAGAACTTCGCGACGGCGAACGTCGTGTTGACGGGAACCGTGGCGAACGAGCTCGTGGGCTCGGCGGTGGCCAGCGCGGGAGACCTGGATGGAGACGGGTTGGAGGACCTGCTCATCGGCGCTCCGTCCACGGGCGGCATCGCGGGCAAGGCCTACCTCGTCTACGGCGGCAGTGGCGTGACGTCGTCCTCCCTGGCGGCGCAGCCGCGCTTCTCGGGCATCGCGGGAGACCTCGCGGGCTCCGCGGTCCTCGCGCCGGGGGACATGAACGGCGACGGCTTCAAGGACCTCCTCATCGGCGCTCCCGGCCATACCGCCAGCACGGGCGCCGTGTATGGAGTCTACGGCTCGGCGACGCGGTTCACGGGGAACGTCTCTCTGTCGGCGGGCGGCCGACTCATGGGGCCCGCGGCGGCCAGCGAGCTGGGCAGGTCCCTGGTGGCGCTCGGCGACGTGGACGCGGACGGCTCGGCCGACTTCGCCGTCGGCGCGCCTGGGTTCAGCAGCAACGCGGGCGCCGTCTACCTGGTGCTCGGCCATGGGCCTCGCACGTGGTTCGTCGACAACGACAGTGATGGGTTCGGAACGAGCGCGGGCTCCTCGCGCGTGTGTGGCGAGCCCGCGGCGGGGAGCCGGCGGGCGCTCACCGACGGCGACTGCGACGACACGCTCAACACCGTCTATCCAGGCGCCGATGAGCTCTGCGAGGCCACGCCGGAGTCGGAGATCGACAACAACTGTGACGGGCTGAAGGGGGATGACCCGGGCGCCAATCCGCTCAACCCCAAGGACTGGGTCCTGGACCTGGATGGCGACAGGGCCGTCTATCTCAGCACCGTGCAACTGCGCTGTGCGCCTCCGGAGAGCTCGGGCTGGATTGTCTATGGGCCCGACGTTCGACAGGAGTGCGACGCGCCGCCCGAGAACCCCGACTACACGACGGACAATGACGCCTCCATCTACCAGGGCGCGCCCGAGGTCTGCGACCTCAAGGACAACAACTGTGACGGCGCCATCGACGACGACCAGGGCCACTGGCCGTCCTGGTACCCGGACAGCGACGGTGACGGCCACGGTCGCAGCGATGCGACGGCCGTGAAGGCCTGCGCGGCTCCGCCCCAGCACGTGGCGAGCAGGACGGACTGCGACGACACCCGCGACACCACGTATCCGGGCGCCAGCGAGGTCTGCGACCTCCGGGACAACAACTGCGACGGCGCCGTGGACGAGGGCGTCCAGACCACCTTCTACCGCGACGTGGATGGCGACGGTCACGGCGTGCCGACGGCGACCACCCTGGCGTGCACCCGTCCCAATGGCTACTCCGCCGTCAGCGACGACTGCAACGACACCGGACCGAACGGACCGAGGATGTATCCGGGGGCCGCGGAGGTCTGCGATGGTCTCGACAACAACTGCAACTTCGACACCGACGAAGGCGTGAAGTCCAACTTCTTCCGTGACGCGGATGGAGACGGCTTCGGCAATCCGCTGGTCGTCGTCGTCGCCTGCTCGGCGGCGGGCCACGTCTCCAACAACCAGGACTGTGATGACTCCCGCTCCGCGGTCCGCCCGGGGGCGACGGAGGTCTGCGACGGTCGGGACAACAACTGCGACGGCGCCGTGGACGAGGGCGTGCTGAACGCCTGGTACCCGGACGCGGATGGAGACGGCGTGGGCACCAGCAACGAGACGTTCCGCGTGCTCGCCTGCACCGCGCCCCCTGGCTACGTGAACAGCAAGGTGGACTGCCATGACGGCAACGCCACGGTGAAGCCCGGCGCGCCCGAGCTGTGCGACTCCCTGGACAACGACTGCGATGGCGCCGTGGACGAGGGCATCGCCACCCGGTCCTGGTACCCGGACGCGGATGGAGATGGCTATGGCAACGGCGCCGTGAGCCCCGTGGCGTCGTGCGCGTCTCCTGGCCCCGGCTACGTCAACAACCGCACGGACTGTGACGACACCAGCGCCAGCATCAGCCCCGCGCAGTCGGAGGTCTGTGAGCTGACGGGGCCGCAGGTGGACAACAACTGCGATGGGAACACGGAGGGCGCCGTCAACGGCACCGCCTGGTACCGCGACGCGGACGGGGATGGGTACGGTGTGAAGACGGACACGCAGAAGCGGTGCGTCCGCCCCGCGGGCTACGTGGAGGATTCCAGCGACTGCAACGACGCGAACGCGAGCGTGAACCCGGGCCGGACGGAGCTGTGCGAGGCGGGGGCCTTCTCCGACCAGGTGGACAACGACTGCGACGGGGACAAGAACGACGTGGACCCGGACCTGCCGGCCTCGGCGGGCGGGACGCGGCTCTGGTACGGCGACGCGGACCGGGACGGCCACGCGGGCCCGGGCTTCAAGCTGCGCTGGTGCACCAACCCGACGAACCTGGTGGACCCCGCGACGGGCAACGTCCTGGTGCAGGGGACCTATCTGGCGACCGAGCCGGATGACTGCGACGACACCCGCTCGGGCGTCTTCCAGCGGTTGATCTGGTACGAGGACCGCGACGGTGACGGCTGCGGCAACCCGCTCGCGGGCCGCGAGTCGTGCGGCTCTCCGGCCGGGTGCGGGTTCCCGTTCGTCCTCAACAACAAGGACACCAGCGACAACAACGCCTCCGACTGTCGTCCCTGAAGTCGGCCCCCACCGTGTCCTCCACGGTGGGCCAACGTCCTCCGCGGGCTCCCCCTGCTCGCGGAGGACGTGCCAACGAGGCGGCGCTCATTTCCGCCTCGGGTCGAGCTTTCTCCAGACATGGGAGCCCTGGGTCTGGGTTTCTGTTGGATGGGGGACAGTCTCGCGAGGCCCTGTCGCCAGCGTGCCGGTGTCTGTCTTCAGCTGGGGCTTCACGACGGAGTGCCTGCTCGTGGAGCCCATGAAGACTTCTGTTCGGACGCGTCCCATTCTCGTGGTGGTGATGAGCCTGGTGCTGGGGAGCGCGCCGCTCCCGGCGAGGGCGCAGGAGCAGGGCACGGTGCGGCCCTATGTGCTGGCCGCGACCCGCCTCTACAACGACCTCGAGTACGAGCAGGCGCTGGAGCAGATCTCCCGGGCCAAGCGGCTGTCGAAGAGCCAGGCGGATGACGCGCTGTTGTCGCTCTACGAGGGCGTCATCCTGGCGGACCTGGGGCAGTCGACCTCGTCCGACGCGGCCTTCAAGGCGGCCCTGTTCCTCCAGCCGGACGCGAAGCTCCCGCTCTCCGTCTCGCCCAAGGTCTCCGAGCGCTTCGAGTCGCTGCGAGGACAGGTGAAGCGTGAGCTGGACGCGGCGGCGCCGCCGCGCGGGCAAGCAGTGGCAGCGGAGGTCTCGGATTCCAGCGCGAAGGCCTCGATGCCGCGGCGGGTGTGGTTGACGGGCGCGGTGGGGGGAGGGCTCCTGGTCGGCTCGGGCGTGACGTGGCTGATGGCGAGGGGGCAGCACTCCAAGCTGACCCAGGCGTCCGGCGCCCCCGAGACGATGTCCGGGATGAAGGACACGTCCTCGCGGGGAAGGACCTTGCAGACGGTGAGCGCGGTGCTCGCCGGCGCGGGCGTGGTGGGACTGGGCGTGGCCACGGGGCTTCACCTCTGGGGCGGAGCGTCTCGGCCCCGGGAACCCGGGGTGGTGTTGGGCACGGATGGCACCTCGGCCTTCGTCTCCGGGAGGTGGCCGTGAAGCCGTGCTCGTGGCTCGTCGTCCTGCTCTCCGGCGCCCTGGTGTTCCTCGCGGGCTGTGTCGACTTCGATGAGGGCGAGAAGACCTGGTGCCAGCGCCATCCAGACGTGTGCGTGCCCGCCTTCGAGCAGGTGCCGGCCTCGGTGCTCTACGTGGAGAAGAAGGGGACGCTGCGGCTCCAGGCGGGCGCGAAGGACCCGGCGGGTGACCCGCTCCAGTTCACCTGGTCCTCGAACGTGGGGAGCCTGGGCCAGGCTCGCGACACGGCGACGACGACGGAGGTCGAGTGGACCGCGCCGGAGTGCGTCGAGACTTCCTCGGCGACCGTCACGCTCACCGCGAGCAGCCGGTTGGGAGCGTCCACGCAGGTGACGGTCTCCGCCATCGGCATTCCGGAGTGCCCGAGGATGGGCGACACGCAGGGGCTCACGGCTGCGCGCTCGGGCCACACGGCGACGCTCCTGTACTCCGGCGTGGTGCTGGTGACCGGCGGTGAGTCCTCGGGCGCCGAACTCGATGTCTCGGAGGGCTATTCCCCCAGGGACCAGGCCTGGTCTCCGGCGGGGAGGATGGCCACGGCGCGCGTCGGACACACGGCGGTGCGGCTGTCGTCGGGCACGGTGCTGGTGACGGGGGGCCGCAACGCGAGCGGCGCGCTGAAGAGCGCGGAGCTGGTGAGCCAGGACTTCACGTGGACCGCGGCACTGAGTCCCGCGACGGCGCGCCATGGCCACGCCGCGGCCCTCCTATACAGCGGCAAGGTGCTGGTGACGGGAGGCTCCGATGACAGCGCGGTGGTCACCACCTCGGAGCTCTACTTCCCGGGGGATGGGGTCGACCCGGTGCCCAGGTGGAGCATGACCGCCAGCGCGCCCGTGGCCCGCGACCGCCCCGTGGCCACCGTCGTGGGCGCGGGGCGGAAGGTGCTGGTGACGGGAGGCACGACGGAGGGGGGCCGGTATCCGACCAGCGCGGATGTCTTTGATTCGGCGACGGAGACCTGGACGCAGCTGGACGCGGTGGGGGAGGGCCGCATCCGCCACACGGCGACGTTGCTCGCATCCGGGCGGGTGCTGGTGACGGGTGGGTGGAATGCCGGAGGGGCCCTGGGCTCGACGGTGCTGGTCGATGTGGAGAATCGGGTGGCGACCCCGGGTCCGCCCCTGGCGACACCTCGGCACGGCCACACGGCGACGTTGCTGCGCTCCGGCCAGGTGTTGATCACCGGTGGAGTCGGTGCGGGAGGCGAGGCGCTTGCCTCGGCGGAGCTCTTCGACCCGGAGACCGGGACCTGGTCATCCACGAAGCCGCTCGCGGCGGCCCGGCGTGACCACACGGCCGTCCTGCTGGACGAGGGGCGGGTGCTGCTGGTGGGGGGCGTGGGGACCGGAGGCGCGCTGGCGTCGGCCGAGGTCTATGACCCGGGAACGAAGACGTGGACGAACACGGGGCGGCTGTTCGTGCAGCGGGGCAACCATACGGCCACGCTGCTCGCGAGCGGACACGTCCTGGTGGCGGGCGGCAGCAACAAGGTGGCCGAGACCCTCGTCTATCTCTCGTCGGTCGAGCGGTACGAGCCCGCGTCGGGGACCTGGCGCGCGTTGCCGCCCCTGCGGGTGGCGCGTGATGGCCACACCGCGACCTTGCTGACGTCGGGTGGCGTCCTGGTCGTCGGCGGCTACAACAGCAGCCACGTGGCGGAAGCGGAGCTCTTCGACCCCGCCACGGAGCAGTGGCTCCCGGCAGGCCGGCTCGAGAAGGGACGCGACCTCCACACGGCCACCCGGCTGTCCTCGGGCAAGGTCCTGGTCGCGGGAGGCCATGGGGACGACGGCTCGCTCGCCACGGCGGTGCTGTATGACCCCGCCACGGGGAGCTGGGCTCCCACGGGCACGATGACGACGGCGCGCAGCGCCCACACCGCGACCCTGCTTCCCTCGGGCAAGGTGCTGGTGACGGGCGGCTATTCGGACACGTCGGGCACGGCGGCACCGCTCCAGGGCGCGGAGGTCTACGACCCGACGACGGAGCGGTGGTCCCCCGTGAAGGACCTCACGTTCAAGCGCGGCAGCCACACGGCGACGCTCCTGCCGTCGGGGAAGGTGCTGGTGGCCGGGGGCTATTCGGAGAAGCTGGACCAGGGCGCGCTGGCGACCGCGGAGCTCTACGACGAGGTCACCGGGACGTGGACCGAGACCCCGTCCTTCGTGGAGGGGCGGGGTGCGCATACCGCCACGCTCCTTCCCTCCGGGAAGGTGCTCATCGCGACGGGCCATGGTGGTTTCGAGGACCGGTTCTACCTCTCGCCTTGCGAGCTGTATGACCCGGCCACCGGGCAGTGGTCGCCCACCAGCGGCGTGTTGACGCCTCGCGAGAACGCCACGGCCACCTTGCTGCCCCTGGGGAAGGTGCTGGTGGTGGGAGGGTATGGCTACAACGGCGGGGTCCACTGGGAAGCGGAGCTGTTCATGCCGTGAGCGCGCCCGCTACATGCAGCTCGCGCAGAAGAGCCGGCCCTGCTTGCGACCGCCGCGGACGCCGCGTCGCAGGCCCTTCACCAGCTTCATCAGCCCGCCGGCCACTTCGCTCCACGAGGGCATGGGGAAGCCGCCGATCAACACGTTGGGCTGCCCCAGGACGATGGCGCCGAAGTCCGGGATGAGGCCCGGGTCCTTGCCCACCATCATCGACAGGGCCATGGCGGCCGCGTCCGCGGCGAGCTGGGCGGCGGCCACGGCGGCGCCTATCGCCTGCCCCGCGGCGGTGGCGGCGCTGGCGGCGGCGGCGTTCGCGGAGTCGGCGGCGGCCGCCTCGGCGCTCGAGTGCGCCGAATCCATGGCGCTCGTCACCACCCCGAGCGCGCCGGCCGCCATCCCCGCCGCCGCCATCACCTTCGCCAGCTTGCTCATCCCTCCCGCGGACGGCGTGCAGTGCTTGGTGATGTCGCCCATGCGCGCGGCCCGCGAGCCGCCGATGAAGACCTTGCTCGAGCCCGTGAAGACCTCCAGCGGCGGCATGAAGCTGCCGCACGTCACAGCCAGGCCCACGTCCCCCGCGCGCGCGGCGGGCAGGCCGTTGATGAGCACGGACACACAGCCGCTGAGCAGCACCGTGCCGATGCTGGGCAGCGGGATGGGCGGCGCCGGAGGGATGAGGCTCGGAGGATGGGCGTGCGGGTGGGGCAGGCCCACGTGCAGCGCGGTGAGCGTCGCCGCCGGCAGCGCGGGGAACAGGGCGGCGAGGGGCGCGGTCGCCAGCGCGAAGCCCGTGTTGAGCAGCTCCACCGGCGCGTTGATGAGGCCCAGCACGCCCCCCAGCGCCTGGTTGACGGCGCCCACCGCCCCCTGGTGCGCGGGCGGCGCCTGCCGGAAGGGGTCCGTGGTCCGGTTGACCACCGAGGCGAACGAGTCGACCGCGACGTTCTCCCCCGTGGGCTGCATGAGCGGCGGTGCGGGCTGGGGGGGCTGCTGCGCGTCGCGGACCGCGCTGTTCGCGGAGGTGCTGGCCCTGGGGTTGCTCATGTCTGGCCTTCCCTCGGCAGGCTTTGGAGTTCCTTCTTGCAGGCGCGCTGCTCCGTCACCATCCCCGCTTCGCCATACACCTTCTCCAGCCGCTGGAGCACGGACCTCAGCCTCGCAGTGTACTCCACGGAGCGACAGAACGCCGCCGCGCCCGTCCACGTCACCACGGCCTTGCCCAAATCCTTGCGCAGGTAGCGCGCGAGCCCCAGCTTCTCCAGGGCGTCCGCCTTGGGATAGGGGTTGAGCGCCTTGGCGGCCACCCTGTCGGTGATGTCGAAGTACCCCTCCGCCTCCGTGTACTGCTTGAGCTCCAGGCTCACGTCCCCCGCGGCCATGGACAGGTTGATGAGGATGGGGAGCGCCAGGGTGTTCACCGCCACCGCCAGCCCCTGCTGGTAGCGCTCCTTGGCCAGCGCGAGCTTGCCCACCGCCCGCAGCACGTCGCCAGCGCCTTGCAGACACAGCGCCTGCAATTCCTTCAGCCCCTGCTCGGCGTAGTACGTGTGGAGCAGCCCATACTTCTCCAGCGCGGCCGGGTAGCGCTTGTGCGCGTAGTCCAGCGCGGCCAGCTGGAGCAGGGCCTGCATCCGCTCGGGGACGGGGAGGGCGGGGTCCACCGACTCCTGCGCCAGGCTGTCCGTCAGCGCCGCGGTGCTCAGGTCCGGCTCGTACACGAGCACGCCCGGCACCTGGAGCTTCCTGAGCGCGGGCACGAGGAAGGGCGGCTCCTTCTCATCGCGCACGATGATGCGCAGCGAGCGCATCCAGGGCTGGAAGCCGTCGTGTGGCAACAGCTGCCCCACCAGGTGGGAGTAGCCCGTCCGGTCCTCGATCTTCATGGGCACGAGCGCCCAGACGAGCCGGTGGTCCCCATCCGGAGGCAGCAGGCCCCGCACGTGCTCGATGGCGGAGCGCAGCCGTGCGCCCGGACTCTCGCGAGGGTCCTGACAGCGGCCGGGCAGTGCGGGCCAGGGGGCCTCGCCGTTCTGCTTGCGGGTGAGGTTGGCGCCCTCCAGCTGCGCCTCCAGGTTGGCCAGCACGTCGGTGACGTATTGCGTGGCGGAGCGGGCCTCGTGCGCGAAGAGGAGGAAGAGGTCCGAGGGCGTCTCCTCGTCCAATCCCTTGAGTGTCTTGTGGACCCAGGCCGCCTCGGCCTCGTGACAGCCGATGACGAGCAGCAGGTGGTCTCGCTGGTCCACGAAGCCACCGAGTGTGTCTTGGAGTTCCTGGAGCTTGCGCCGCATGGTTTTGATGAGTGTAACCCCACCGTGCCTGTCCAGACGAGACGATCCGTCAAATGCTCGCGGCACTATCTGTCCGGGCTCGCTCCGCGATATGAAAGGCCTCTCAGGAAGGCTCCGATTGACAGGGGGGAGGCCTCGTGTCCGATTCACCCGACGACGTGCTGCGCAAGGTCGAGCAGACGGCGCAAGTGGTCAGCGAGTCGCAGGAGGCCGCGCGGCAGGCTCGGGCCGGCGAGCTGCCCGCCCAGGCGACGAAGCCGCTGGAGAGCGCCCTGCGCCAGGTTCCCGCAGTTCAGCAGGCGACACAGCAGGCGCAGCGCGCCCGACAGGCCGTGCAGCAGGTGAGCGCCGTGGCCCAGGGCGTCCTGGGCGCCACGGGGGGGCTGGAGGCCCTTTCCGAGCTGGCGCGCGCCATCGGCGGAGGGACGCCCCTGGACAAGGTGCGCTTCTCCTTCCAGTCCAGCGCGGACCCCTCGGCGGACTGGCGCGTGGTGGAGCTGCACTCGCGCGAGGGGCTCTCCGAGCTCTACACGTGCACGGTGGACCTGGCCAACGAGCACCTGGACGCGGACGTGGACGGGCTGCTCGGCTCGTCCGCCGAGGTGCTCATCGCGCACGACGCGGGGGCGCGGCGGCTGTGCGGCATCGTCCACCGGGTGGAGCACCTGGGCACGCAGGCCGGGCATCTGCTGGCGCGCGCGCACGTGGTGCCCGCGCTCTGGGCGCTCTCGCAGCGCAAGGACCAGCGCATCTTCCAGGAGAAGAAGGTCCCGGAGATCCTCGAGGAGGTGCTCACCCAGGCGCTGCGGCCCTTCGAGCGGCCGTTCCGCCTCGAGCTCAACCGCGAGTACCTGCCGCGCGAGTACTGCGTGCAGTACCACGAGTCGGACCTGGACTTCGTGCTGCGGCTGATGGAGGAGGAGGGCATCTTCTTCTACTTCGACCACTCGGGGGACAAGGAGGAGCTGGTGCTCGTCGAGGAGAACGAGCAGAGCCCCACCTGCGAGGCGGTGCTGGGGACGCCCATCACCGTGAAGGGCCCGGAGGCGACCACGGCCTCGGACGAGTGCCTGCGGCACTTCGACTTCTCCCAACAGCTGCACACCACCAGCGTGGTGGTGCGCGACTTCAACTGGACGCATCCGGACTACGACCTGACGCGCGAGTCGCGCGCCAAGGACGCGATGGGCAAGGAGCGCGAGTCCTACGAGTACCCCGCGCCGCTGTTGGGGCCCTATGACAGCGGGGAGAAGAAGTACCAGTACGAGCCGGCCCAGAAGCAGGAGCTGCTGCGCCGGCAGGCCTTCCACGCGGAGGGCAAGCGCGGGCGGGGCGTGGGGTACGTCACCGGCTTCACGCCCGGCTACATGTTCGAGCTGACGGGCCACGGTCACGCCGCGCTGGACCAGTGGTACCTGCTCACGCGCGTGGAGCACCACGGCGACGCCTCCGAGGAGCTGACGAGCGACTCGCTGTCGCTGCGCCGCGAGGGGCCGCCGCGGGAGCGCTACCACAACACCTTCGAGTGCGTTCCGCTGGACGTGCCCTTCCGGGCGGAGCGTCGGCGGCCGCGCGCGCGGATGGCGGGCCTGCAGACGGCGACGGTGGTGGGCCCGGCGAGCGAGGAGATCCACACCGACGAGCACGGCCGCATCAAGGTGCAGTTCCACTGGGACAGGCAGGGCAAGCGGGACGAGAAGAGCTCCTGCTTCCTGCGGGTGGTGCAGGCCTGGGCGGGCCTGGGCTGGGGGTTCATCTTCCTGCCGCGCATCGGCATGGAGGTGCTGGTGGACTTCCTGGAGGGAGACCCGGACCGGCCCGTGGTGGTGGGCAGCGTCTACAACGGGAAGAACAAGCCGCCGTACGCGCTGCCGGAGCACAAGACGCGCAGCACCATCCGCACCTCCAGCTCCAAGGACAGCGACGGCTTCAACGAGCTGCGCTTCGAGGACGCCAGGGAGGCGGAGGAGATCTTCCTGCACGCCCAGAAGGACTTCAACGAGGTGGTGCTCAACAACCACTCCACCTCGGTGAAGGCGAACCAGACGAACTCGGTGGACGGCTCGCAGACGGAGACGGTGGGCGGGGACCAGGCCATGACGGTGCATGGCCAGCGCACCAAGACGGTGGACAAGGACGAGACGACCACGGTGCACGGCAAGCGCACCGAGACGGTGGACAAGGACGAGACCATCACCATCACCGGCGCGCGCACCGAGGACGTGACGGGCAAGGAGAAGCTCTCCCTGCACGCGGGGCGGGATGCCACCGTCAACACGCTGGAGAAGCTCACCGTCACCGGCAACCGACAGGAGAGCATCCAGGGCAAGGACTCGCTGGACGTCACGGGGGACAAGTCCGAGCACGTCGCCAAGAACTACGTGATGACGGGAGACGTCCAGCTCCGGGCGGTGCAGGGCGAGTGCAGCGTCACGCTGAAGGACAGCATCACGGTGGAGGGGACCAGCAAGAAGATCGCCCTGCACAACAGCTCGGGCCAGGTGGTGTTCGACGGGAACAAGATTGAAGTCACGGCGACGAAGGAGCTGTCGCTCGTCTGTGGCGCGGCGAGCATCAAGCTCAAGAGCGACGGCACGGTGGAGATCAACGGCGCCAAGGAAGTGAACGTGGGGGCGCAGCAGAGCACGCTGAAGCTCGAGGCCGCGGGAGGCTCGCTGTCGGCGCCCAAGCTGACGTCCTCGGCGGTGGGCATCCACGAAATCACCGGCGCGCTCATCAAGATCAACTGACGAGGTCTCCATGCAAGGCCGCGTGGCAGTGGGGCACCCCATCGACGTGGCATCGGGGGTGTTGTTCAACACCTGGATGGACCTGAGTCTGCCCGGGCGGGTCCCCCTGATGGTGGAGCGCTACTACAGCACCGCGCTGCTGGGGAGCACCGTGGGCCCCGCGCTGCTCGGCCCAGGGTGGCGGCTGGGCTTCCAGATGGCGCTGCGCCAGACGCTCGAGGGATTCGTCTACGTCAACAACGAGGGCGCGGAGCTGGCGCTCGAGGACGCGACGAACGCCTTCGAGAAGACGGGACGGCTGCTCTCGCCCTCCTCGGGCCTGGAGCTGCGACGGCAGGCGGACGACAGCCTGCTGCTCATCCGCTACGCCAACGAGCCCCATCCGCTGCGGCTCGTCTTCGAGAAGCAGTCCAAGGGCGTGCACTACGTCCTGCGAGAGCTGCGGGGGACCGAGCAGAGCCGGGTGGACCTCTCGTACAACTCCCTCGCCCAGCCCATCCGGCTGGTGCAGACGCGCACGAACAAGGCGCTGCGGCTGCGCTATGGCACCAGGGGCCTGCTCGAGTCCATCTCCCTGGAAGGCGAGTCGGGGCCGCCTCGCGTGGCCTACGAATACGACGGACAGGGCCGGCTGTGGCGTGTGCGGGACAGGCAGGGCGTGCTGGCGGTGTACGAGTACGACGCCCGGGCGCGAATGGTGTCCGAGAGCAAGTTCACGGGGGCCGTCTTCCGCTTCGCCTACGACGATGCGGGCCGCTGCATTCACGCCACCGGCACGGACCATTACGAGGAGCGCTGGCTCGAATACCAGCCGGGCCGGCGCATTACCCGCGTCCGCGACAGCCACGGCGAGGTGACGGTCTACGAGTACAACATCGCGGGGCAGGTCACCTCGGTCCGCTCGCCCTTGGGCGCGCTGACGGCCTACGAGTTCGACGACGCCGGGCGGCTGGTGGCTGAGACGGACGCCAACAAGGTCCGCGCGGAGCGGGAGTACGACGCGCTCGGGCGGTACTGTGCCGCGCACTTCCCCGGAGGCAAGCAGGTCCGGCTCCAGCATGACGACGAGCATCGGCCCGTGGCGCTCATCGACCCGCTGGGCCAGCTCTGGCGCTACACCTACGACGCGCAGAACAACCTCACGGGGATCCTGGAGCCCACCGGGCTGACGTGGCGCCTGGAGTTCAATCCCCAGGGCGAGTGCCTGGAGGTGACGAACCCGCTGGGACACGTCTTCCGTCTGGAGCGGGACCGGCTGGGCCGCCCCGTGCGGCGCATCGACTGGGAGGGCAACGTCTGGAGTACGGAGTTCGACGCGGATGGCTGGGTACTCGCGGAGGTGGACCCGCTGGGCCAGCGCACCGAGTTCCAGCGCGATGCCGCCAGCCGCGTCACGAGCATCCTCCCTCCGGACGGGCGTGCCTGGCACTTTGAGTACGACGCCGGGGGGCGCGTCGTGCGCTACCAGGCGCCGGACGGAGGGGTCACCCGGCTTCGCACCAGCAGCTGTGGTCACCTGCTGGAGAGCGTGGACGCGCGCGGCGGGGTGACGACCTACCGCTGGGACAGCGAGCCCAACCGGCTGTTGGAGATACGAAACCCGCTGGGAGAGACGTACCGGCGTGAGTTTGACGCGGACGGGCGGCCGGTGTCGGAGACATTCTGGGATGGCAGGTCCGTTCGCTACGAGCGCGACGGGGTGGGCAACTGCACCGCCATCATCTCCTCCTCGGGTGCGAGGACCGAGTACGCCTACGACGAATGGTGCAACGTCCTGCGCCGCGTGGCACCGGATGGTGTCGAGACGAAGTACGCGTATGACGCCAACCGGCTCCTGACGGGCGTGGAGTCCGGCGTGAAGGTCGCGTTCGAGCGCGACGTCTACGGCAACATCCTCGGGGAGAGCCTGGACGGGCAGCGCATCACGAATACCTATGACGCGATGAGCCGGCGCACGCAGATGACGCCTCCTTCGGGGGAGCCCGTCCGCTACGCCTGGAGTCGCAACGGGGACTGCCTCGCCATCCAGCGAGGGAGCGCGGTGGTGGAGTTCGTGCGCGATGCTCTCGGCCGGGAGGTCCGGCGGGTGCTGCCCGGTGGCGGTGTGCTGGAGACCCGCTACGACGCGATGTCGCGACTGCTCGAGCAGGCCTACCATCCGCCGGGCTGGGTGGACCGTGGGCTCGATTGGCCCCCCACGCCTGGGGATCCGGACGCGGTGGCGCCGTTCAAGCGGTGCTATCACCATGACGACTTCGGCCACCTGTCGCGCACGGAGGATTCGCTGCGTGGACTGAGCCTGTTCAAGCACGATGCCACCGGTCGGCTGACGCAGGTTCTGCGGCCTGGAGGGACCTCGGAGGCATACGAGTACGACGCCTCGGGCAACCGGATGGCGCACGCGCTGCTGTCCTGGGAGCAGCCCGATGTCCCCGAGCGGGCCGTCACCCGACTCGCGTACGAGAAGGGCAGCCGCCTCGCGTCGGTCCAGAGTGCGCGGCGCGCCGAGTCGCACGCCTACGACGACGAGGGGCGGCTGGTGGCCCGGTATGTCCGCGAGGACGAGGGGCCCGAGCAGGTCTGGCGCTATGGCTGGACGGGCTCCAGTGAGCTGGCGTCGGTGGTGCGGCCGGACGGCGAGTCGTGGACGTATGTCTATGACGGCCTGGGGCGGCGTATCGCTCGGCGCGGACCTCGGGGAGAGCACCGATATTTGTGGGATGGAGAGGTCATCCTCCAGGAGGATGACCCGCGAGGCGCCGTGAGGCAGTGGTTGTTCGAACCGAACAACCACCGGGCCGTGTTGCTGGCTGACGCGGGGCTGCACTTCGTCCTTCCGGATGGGGTGGGTGGTGCCTCGGAGGTCGTCACTCCGGAGGGACGGCTGGAGTGGGTGAGCCGCCAGGGCACCTGGTCCGAGCCGGGGCCCGACGCGGGTGCCTTCCCGCTGCGCTTCCCTGGCCAGTGGTACGACGCGGAGACCGGCTGGCACTACAACCGCTACCGCTACTACGCGCCGGAGACGGGCCGGTACATCAGCCCGGACCCCATCGGCCTGGTGGGTGGACACAACCTCTATGCTTATGTGCCCAGTCCGCTGGAGGCCATCGACCCCTCGGGGCTCTCCGCCCGCTACCCCAGCGGCGGCCCGTTCCAGTACGACGGTGGCCGCAACTACTCCGGCGTGGGACGCAACAACCACCCCACGACCGGCAACCAGGATGCCTTCACGACGCCGGGGGGAAAGTGCATGGCGGTGGTCTCCCACAACGGGCAGAGCCAGGCGTTCATCAGCGGCGTTCCGGACGGCGCGGTCAATGGCTCACACCCCCGGACCGCGGGCAATGACTTCAGTGGCCCTGTCACAGTTCATCCGGCGGTCCGCGAAGCCACCTCCGGCGGGATGAATGGCAACTGGACGCATGCGGAAATGCACGCGATGAGCCACATCCTCCACAACCCGGGGGCCTACCAGGGAGGGCCGGTGGTGCTGCATATCGACCGGCCGCCGTGTCGGCACGGACAGTCCGGCAGAGGCAGTTGCGACCACGCGCTCCACGGGCTGGTGCATCAAGCCCGCGCGAATGGCGTGGACCTGCACGTCACATATCGCGACTCCAAGGGGCGAATCAGGACGTATTGTTGACGAGTCGTTCCGGGATGCCGCGCATGTGCGCCGTGGGAGGGTCGATGCAGCCAGTGAAGAACAACCAAGTGGACGCCGTGCGTCGGGACGCCGGTCAACTGCGGAGGCTCTGTGAGCAATTGCTTCCCAGGTTCGCCTCCACTCGCCATCCCGTGCGGTTGTCCGAGCGAGCGCCCACGCTCGTCCGGGCCTTCTGGGAGGAGCTCGGTTACAGCCCGGCCTTGAAGTTCCTCGTCAGCTCTCCCGAGGACGAGGAGGTGCTCGCCGCCACCCGGTTGTTGGAGAAGTGGCGCGGCAAGGCTTCGCGGCGGAAGGGACCTGGGGTCGAAGCGGAGGCCGGGCTCGTGCCCGCGTCCTTCCGGGTGGTGTCCGTGAATGCGGAGGAGCACGAGCTGTTCATCGCGGACGAGTCGGGAGGTGACGTCGACCCTCCGGTCCTGGTGCTCTCGTCCGGAGGGCTGGAGCGGATGAAGTTCAGCGACAGCTACCTCCGCTTCGTCACGCTGGAGATCCTCCGCCTGGCGTTCTCGGTGGGCCCCACCCGGTGCACGATGGCGTTCAGTCCACCGCTGGTGGGGACGCCGGCCTTCCCAGTGCTCGCGCCCTCGGCGCTGAGCTTGGGGGAGGGCCTCTGGAAGATTGTCCCCGAGCCGGCCGTGGGCCCGGTGGGCGAGCCCGCGGAGTTCATCGGCTATACCTCGCTGGACCGCTTCGTCTCCTACCTCCATGGGCTCTGCGAGCACGCCATCTCCTACACGGGACGTCCTCGTGGGGACCTCGTCACCGTCGAAGGCGTTTCCGACGAGTCGATGCAGGCGCTGGCGTTGAAGTGGTTCTCGTGGACCTTCCAGAAGCGGCCCCAGCGTCTGGGGGTCGGGAAGGTGGGCGGAGTGGAGGTCAGCGTCGATCCCATCGGACCTCAGATGTACTGCTTCCGTGTGACGCCCGAGGCACGCAAGGCCCTGCTGAAGTGGGTCGAGAAGCAGGGGTTCCGGGTGAGGGATGTCACTCCGTGGAAAGAGCAGTTCGCCATTCCTGGCGGCGTTTCGTTCGATTGACCCACGCAGATGCGGCCCGAAGAGCGTGAGCGCTTGCGAGAAGAATCACGGCGATGGTCGGATTGGCTGGCCCGGTGGTTACCGCACTACCGTCAGACACGGCGCAAGGTGACGCTCTCGCCCGAGACCCCCGAGGGCATCCGGCTCTTCTGGGACGCGGTCGGATATGGTGCTGCGATGAAGCCGTTCGTCGCCTCACCCGTGGAGGCGGCGGGGCAGCGCCGCGTGCGCTCGGTGTTGGCCCGCTGGCGTCGGCAGCATGAGCCCGGTGCTGGCGTGGCGGAAGTTCTTCCCGCGCGCTTCCGGCTGGTGGAGGAACTGGAGGGCGGGTTTCGCATCACGGATGAGTCCGGGGACGGCGATGATGCGCCCGTGATGGATGTGTCGGAGTCCGCCTCGGAGCCGATGCTGTACTCCCCGAGCTATCTCTACTTCGTCTCGAACGCCTTGCTCCGCGTGGCGCTGTCCACCTGGGAGCACGCGCGAATCACGCTCAGGCCCGACGAGGGGCCAAGGCCCTTTCCCTTGTTGCAGCCGAACCTGGCGCAGCTCGAGGAAGAACTCCTCGCCTGGTCGGATGACGCGTCTCCGTCGGCGGTGGCGAATCAGGTCGCCTACCGCTCGTTCCGAGGCCTCATCCACTTCGTGCGAAGCCTCGACGGGCGGATGCTGCGCAACTGCGAGCGTCCTCCGGGGCAGGTGATTTCATGCACGGGGCTGTCGTCACTCTCCACCTTGTTGTCCTCGCTCCGCCACTTCGAGCTCCCGGACTCGCGTCTCGGGGACCACTGGGTCGGTGACGTGGGAGGCCTCTCGATGTGGCTGGGTCGCGACCGCTCCCGCTCCTCCGAGGACTTCGAGGTGGGCGTGGGGCCCGAGGAGCGGGAGCGAGCCATCGCCTGGCTCGCCGCGCAGGGCGCCCGCATCCTTCAGGCCCCGCCTCCGTGCTGAGGCCTCACGGGCCCGCGTGGCTCTCGATGTTCCTGCGGCGCTCCTCCAGGGGCGCACGCTCCGCGTCGGACAGCTCGGGCCACTGGAGCCAGGCGCAGAGCAGGGCGTACTCGTAGCTCGCGTAGTCCTGGGTGTGCTGGTCCAGGGACTGGTAGATCGCGCGAACCTCGGCGCGGGCTTCGGGCGTCGTCCGTGCCACGTGCGCGAGCGTCACGAGCGCGGCCTCCACTGTCCAGTCCATGGGGCCCTTCGCCAGGGCGAGCAGGAGCGTCCGTCGCCGCGAGTCGAGCCAGCCCTCCTCGCGGGTCGCGATGACGAAGGCCGCGGCCAGCTGGATGCGCTGCAGCCACGCCCAGGTGGAGTGGGGGCCCCGCGGAGGCGGCGGATGCACCATGGCCCGGGCGATCTCCTCGGGCGCGTGGGCGCTCAACGCGCGGGACGTCTGTGCCGCCTCCCGCCACCAGTCCTCGAGCCGGAAGGGCACGCTGGCCAACTCCGCGAGCGCCGTGACCACTTCCTCGGGAGGCGGAGGGACAGCGCGGGTCGGACGGGTGTCGGTGTAGCTCCACAGCGTGAAGTCCACGGGTTCGACGGGCTGGCGCGGGTCGGGCCTCTGCACCTGCTGGACGACGACGTCGACGATGCAGGGGAAGCCGCGCCACTCACGGTGCAGCTCCCACGCCAGTTGGACGCTGGGCGCCTCGAGCCACTGCGTGGTGAGCTTCACCTTCGGCGGCAGGTTCCCCGTCGCGGCGGGAGGTTGGAGGCTCATCTGCCGCAGGGCATGGATGCCCGCGTCGATTCTCTGGGGCAGGTAGTCCACCCAGGGCACCATCTCGCGGGTGACGGAGGCCGCGAGCTGCCCCTCGCGCGAGGGCCCCGGCATCGTGTCCGACACCGAGAGCAGGCGCTCCAGGGCGTCGCGCCCGCCGCTCTGGAGGAACTGGATGGAGGCCACGGCGGCCTGGGCCCAGGTGCTGCCCGGCTCATGGCCCAGTGCCGACTGATACCAGTTGAGCGCTTCGTCGAGCCGCTCCTGTTCGCGCATCATGTCCGCGATATCCAGGCGCGTGGCGTTCTGGGTGGCGTCGTGGCGCAGCGCCGTTTGATAGGCCGCGAGCGCGTTCGTCACGTCGCCACGTGCGCGGTGGACGGTGGCCAGGAGCACGGCGGTGAGCCAGTTCGGGATGGTGGCGTGGGCCTTGGTGGCCAAGGCGAGCGCCTCGTCCAGCCGGCCGACGCGGTGGAGCAGGGTGCCGTGCAGCCACACCACCCCTGCGTGGGTGGGATGTCGCGTCGACAGTCGCTCCATCACGCTCAGCACCCGGGTCAGCACGGTCTGGTCGGAAGGTCCGGTCCTCGCGAGGGTGACGCTGAGCAGGCTCAGCGTGGGCTCGATGGGGGCCTGCTCGGCGACGCCCTGGGCCTCCAGCCAGGGGAGGCCCCAGCGCACGAAGTCCGTGTCGCGCTTCGCGTGGACCACCTGTGAGAGCAGCTCGATGGCCTGTGCGGGCTGGCCTTCCTCGTGGAGCATCCACGCGCGCACCGCGACGGTGGCGAAGGACACCCGCCCCTGCAAGGGGACGATTCGCAGCGGGTCGGGGCCCGCGTCCTGCTTGATGCGCCGCAGCAGTTCCAACCACTCGGGACGGGTGACATCCGAGCTCAGGGCGCAGCCCACATGGTAGGCCGCGTGGGGAAGCTCGCGCGCGAAGAGCGCCTCCGCGGCGAAAGAGGCGTCCTGCTCCGGCGTGGGTCGAAGTGAGGCGTGTGTGCAGTCCATATCGGGGACCCACGGTACTTCGCCGACCCTGGTTCCGCCACGGCTGGAACGCCTGGGCGCCACGATACAAGGTCGCTCCCGACTCGGAGGCAATGGCTTGCCACTGCGGGTCCGGCTCGCTCGGAGGTCATTCCTCGCTGTTAGGATTCTGGCTGCGATGGACCTCCGGGGGACGGTCACATGGAGAAATGGGCCGAGCGGCGCATTCTCATCTTGGGGATGACCTATCCGAGCTACTCACGCAGACGCGTGGAGAATGTCTGCACGGGCGGCTTGGACAGTGAGGGTTTGAGGATGGTCCGGCTCCATCCCATCCCATCGTCGAGCCGAAGGTCATCGTGGACGCCTATCTCAGGCCTCGCACGGAGGAGGACCGCAAGGCCTGGCTGAAGACCGAGCAACGCGTGTTGCGTCAGGGCTGGTTGTTCGCGCCGCCGAAGCCCCTCCCATTCCCCGACGTGGAGTTCGTCATCGAGTGGAAGTGTGATGACGGGAGCTGTCGGGGGCACTGCCATTCCTTGAAGAAATGGGACCTGCACGAGCGCTATCAGGCGCTGGCGGGAGACTCCCGACGCAAGTCCAAGCTGGAGAGCTTCCTCCGGGAGCAGTTGGACCTGACCCGACGGAAGGTCTTCTTCTTCATGGGCAGCTTCCGCAGACGGATGTTCCAGTTCGGATTGATGGACATGTTCAGCACGCCCAAGGCCAGCTAGCTCCCGCTCTTCGAGAGGGATTGGGACACCCGTGCCCGCGAGACGGAGCGCTCGCGGGCCCGGTTCCTCTCAGGGCGTCTGGGGCAGCGTCTCCAGCCCCGAGGCGAAGAGCACGGCCGCCTCCGCCTGCTGCACGGCCTCTCGTTGCTCCAGGTGCTGCAGCCGCAGGTCCTTCAGCGAGCGGAACGCGTCGAGCAGCTCCAGGATGCTCCCGCGTCCCTCCCGGTAGGCGTCCTCCGCCATGCGCCGCAGCGTGGGCAGGCGCTCCACCACGTCCCGTTCCAGCGTGGCCAGGGCGCGATGCCGGCCTGCCAGCACCGCGTGTGCGCGGGTGAGCTCCGCTCGGGCCTCGGCGACCTCCGCGTCCAGCGCCCGCGTCTCCGCGTCCACCTCCGCCGAGGCGCGGGCGATGGCGCCCTGGTTCCGGTCGAACAGCGGCATCGGCAGCGACAGCCCCAGATACCCGATCGTGCTGTCCTCCCGCCGCGTCACCACCGCGCCCGCCTCGAGCGAGGGCACCGGCATCCGCTCCCTCTTCGCCACCGCGAGCCCGCCCTGCGCCACGGATTGCCGCTGCCTCGCCGCCACCAGCGACGGGCGGTGCCGCGCGCTCGCCTCCCACAGTCGGCTCAGCTCCGGAAGGGCGCCCGTGGCCCCCAGCGTTCCCGAGGCCCGCGGGCTCCAGCCCGGTCGACCGAGGAGCGCCGCCAGCCGGCCCGCGGCGTCGTCGACGCTGGCCCTCGCGTTGAGGACCTCGACCTCCAGCGTGCGCCCCTCCACCTCGATGCGCTCCACGTCGTACCGGCTGGAGTCACCCGCGGCGGCGCGACCCTTCACCACCTTCTCCACGCGCCCCAGGTCCACGGAGGTCTCCTCCAGCAGCCGCAGCGCCTCCTGACTGGAGAGCAGGGCCGCGAAGGCCTCGCGAACCGCCAGCTCCCGCTCCGCGAGCGACGCCGTCACCCGGGCCTTCTCCGCCGCCACGCTCCGCTCGGCGAGCTCCCGCCGGACGCCACGCTGCCCGAAGAGCAACAGCGGCTGCTCCACCGTGAACTGGTGCGACATCGACGAGCCCGTGTTGGCCCCGTGCAGCAGCCGCTGCCCGCCGTAGTTGAACGACGGGTTGGGCAGGATGCCCGCGGCGATGCGCTCGGTCTGCGCCACGTCCACGCGGGCCTTCTCCGCCGCCATCCACGGACTGTCCTTGGACAACAGCTCCAGGGCCTGGGGCAGGGTGATGACCTCGGGTGGCACGGCGGCGGCCTCCTCCGCGAGGGCCCCCACCGACGTCAGCGCCCAGCACAATCCCCACATCGACACCAGGCGCTTCATGCCGCCACCCCCTCCGGCTTGCCTGCTTCATGGCCGGAGCCCGGCACCACGTGCGTCAAGCCCGGGTCCTCCGCCTCTTCTTCCTCCTCGGAGGCGGCGTGGGGGCCGCGGTTCCCCACGATGACCGAGTAGAACGCGGGCAGCGCGAACAGCGACACCAGCACCGCCGTCACCAGTCCACCGATGATGACGATGGCGAACGGGCGCTGCGTCTCGCTCCCCGCGCCGCTGGAGAGCGCCGCCGGCATCAACCCCAGCATCGCGAGCAGCGCCGTCATCAACACCGCGCGGAACCGGCTCGCCGCGCCGCGCGGGAGGGCTGTCTCCAACGCCTCGCCCAGCTTCCGCCGGTCATCCACCGCGCTCACCACCAGCAGCGACGCGAGGCACACCTGGCCCAGCAGGGTGATGAACCCCACCGCCGCGCTGACGGACAGCGGAATCCCCGTGAGGGCCAGCGCCAGCACGCCGCCGCACATGGCGAACGGCGCGCCCGCGAGCACCGCGCCCGCGCTGCGCATGGAGCCCAGCGCCGCGTACAAGAGCGCGAACACCACCAGGAACGACAGCGGCACGATGACCGCCAGCCGCCCGAGCGCGCGCTCCTGGTTCTCGAACTCGCCGCCCCACTTGAGGAACATGCCCTCGGGAATCGTCACCTCGCGCTCCACCGTGGCCATGGCCTCCTGAATCGTGGAGCCCATGTCACGTCCCTCCACGTTGAACTTCAGCGCCAGCGTGCGGCTGTTCGCCTCGCGGTTGATGCTCGCGCGGCCCAGCGCCTTCTCCAGCCGCGCCACCTCGCGCAGCGGGACGTGTCCTCCGCCCGCGGTGGGCACGAGGATGTCGCCGATGCGCGACTCGTCTTCCTTCTCGGTGCCGGGCAACAGCACGCGCACGGGCACGGGCCGCTCCTGCTCCCACAGCTCCGTCACCACCTTGCCGCCCAGCGCCGTCTCGACCAGGTCCTGCGCCGTGGACACGTCCACGCCCGCGCGGGCGAGCGCCTGCCGGTCCAGCACCACCTGGAGCTGCGGCACGCTCGAGTCGCGATAGAGCCCCAGGTCGACCACGCCCTCCACGCCCTGCAGCGCGGTGACGGCGCGCTCCAGCGTGCCGCGCATGGCCTCCAGGTCCGTGCCGAAGACCTTGAGCACCACCTTCCCGCGCACGCCGCTGATGGCCTCCTCCACGCTGTCCTTGATGGGCTGCGAGAAGTTGAAGCTCACGCCCGGAATCTCCAGCAGCGACGCGCGCATCTCGCGCACCAGCCGCTCCTTGTTCCAGCCGTCCCGCCACGTCTCCGACGGCGTGAAGCGCACGAACGTCTTCCCCATGTTGACGGCCTCGTTGTCGGTGCCGTCCTCCGGGCGGCCCTGCTCGACGAGCACCTCCTTCACCTCGGGGAAGTCCAACAGGCGCTTGCGCACCTCCAGGAGGATGTCCGCGCCCTTGGCCAGGGAGATGCTCGCGGGCATCTCCACGAAGACGTTGATGTCGCCCTCGTCCAGCTCGGGCAGGAACTCGCTGCCCACGCGCGAGCCCACGACTCCCGTGAGCACCACCAGCGCCGCCATGGAACCGAACACCAGTGTGCGACGCGGCATCAGCCAGGTCACCGCGCGCGCATAGGACTCGCGCAGGGTGACGAGCAGCCGGGGCTCCTTCACCTCGGCGTCCTTGGGCCTCAAGAGCAGGGCGCACAGCGCGGGCACCACCGTGAGCGCGAAGACGAGCGCCCCCACGAGCGCGAAGCTGTACGTCAGGGAGAGAGGACGGAAGATGCGGCCCTCCACGCGCTCCAGGGTGAAGACGGGGATGAGGGCCGCGATGATGATGGCCATGGCGAAGAAGGTGGGCCGGGCCACGTCGAGCGCCGAGTGGATGATGAGGCCCAGCATCTCGCGCCGCTTCCGGGGCCGCTTCACGCCCGCTTCGTGCAGCACGTTCTCCACCAGCACCACCGCGCCGTCCACGAGGATGCCGAAGTCGATGGCGCCCATGGAGATGAGGTTCGCGGGCAGCCCCACCATGCGCAGGCCGATGAAGGCCGTGAGCAGCGCCAGCGGGATGACGGACGCGACGATGAGCGAGCAGCGCATGCTGCGCAGAAACAGCCACGCCACCGCGACCACCAGGAGCGCGCCGTGCAGCAGGTTGTGGTGCACCGTGGACAGCGTCTGGCCCACGAGCACGTTGCGGTCATAGAACGGCTCGATGCGCATGCCCTTGGGCAGCACCTGCCCGTTGAGCTCCTTCACCTTGGCGTGCACGCCCTCCAGCACCGTGCTCGGGTTCTCGCCCCGGCGCAGCAGGACGACGCCCTCGGTGACGTCCATGTCCAGGTCGTGGCTCACCGTGCCCCGGCGCGGCGTGTGGGAGGCCACCACGCGCGCGACGTCGCCCACCGTCACCGGCGTGCCGTCCTCGCTCTTGAGCACGATGTCCTGCACGTCCTTGGCGCCCTTGAGGTAGCCCACGCCGCGGATGAGCAGCTCCTGGTCGCCCTGACGCAGGAAGCCTCCGCCCACGTTGCGGTTGGAGCGCTCCAGGGCCTCGGTGACGTCCGCCAGCGTCAGCTCGTGCGCGAGCAGCCGCGACGGGTCCACCTGGACGTGGAACTCCTTGAGGAAGCCGCCCAGGCTGAGCACGTCGGCGACACCCGGCACCTGGCGCAGGTGCCGCGCGATGCTCCACTCCATCTCCGAGCGTGTCTCGGTGAGGGTGTGCCGGTCGCTCAGGACGCGGAACTGGTACACCTTGCCCAGGGGCGTGGCCTCCGGCGCGAGCCGCACGTCGGCTGCGTCGGCGAGGTCCGCGTTGGACAGGCGCTCACCGACGATGGTGCGCGCCTTGAACGGGTCCACGCCGTCGTCGAAGGTGAGGAAGATGAGCGACAGCCCGAAGAGGCTCTCGCTGCGCATCTGGAGCATGCCTGGGGTGCCGTTGAGCACGCGCTCCAGCGGCACCGTCACCTGGCGTTCGATCTCCTCGGGCGCGAGTCCGGGCATCTGCGCGATGACGTTGACCTGGAGGTTGGTGACGTCGGGGAACGCCTCGACGGGCGTGTCCAGATAGGCCTTCACGCCGAACAGGCCGATGCCCAGGGTCAGCAGCAACACCGGCAGGCGGCTGCGGACGCAGAATTCGATGAGTCGTCGCAACATGGGGTGCGGTCTCCGCTAGAGCAGCTGGTCCGCGGCGCCGTCGAGCAGCAGCGCGCCCCGGGTGACGACAGGCTCACCCGCGGACAGCCCCGCGATGACCTGCACGCGCCCATCCACGGGCGTGGCGACGACGACGGGCCGGCGCACGAAGGTGCGAGCGTCCTGCCGCACGTACACCACGGAGTCCTTCCCGTTGCGCAGCAGCACCGCCTCCACCGGGAGCGTCAGGCTGGCCTCGGCCGCGTCGATGCGCGCGCGGCCGAACATTCCTGGACGCAGCCCCTTGGACGGGCTGTCCAGCGCGATGCGCACCGGCGCCGTGCGCGAGCCGCTGGTGACCACCGCGCCCACCGAGACGACCTGGCCCGTGAGCGGCTCGTGCAGCGAGGGCAGGGTGACGCTCGCCCGCGTGCCCTCGCGCACCTGCGGCAAATCCCGCTCGAACACCTCCGCCACCACCCAGAGCGCGGAGGCGTCGCCCACCTCCACCAGCGGCTCGCCTCCGGGCTGCACGGAGACACCTTCCGTCGCGGTGCGCGCGAGCACCGTGCCGGCCAGCGGTGCGCGCAGGACGACAGTGGTGCCGCTCCCCGCGCCCACGAAGCCCACGGAGGCCTGGGCGCGGGCCAGCTCCGCGCGGGCCTCGGCCAGGCGCGTCTCCGCAGACAGCCGCTCGCGCTCCGTGCTCACGCCCTGGTCGAACATGCGCCGCTCACGCTCGAAGCCGGACTCCGCCTCGCGCAGCGCCGCCGCCGCGGTGGCCACCGCCGTGCGCGCCGCCGCGGCCTCCGGGCAGTCGAGCGTCACCAACGGGTCTCCGGGCTTCACCACCTCGCCGGTGCGCACGTGCACGCCCACCACGCGGCCGGCCAGCGGCGCGCCGAGCCGGGACACGGCCCCGTCCCGGAAGGCCACGCGCGCGGGCGCCTGGAGCCTCGCCCCGCCGGCATCGGGCTGGACGGGGGTGACGGTGACGAAGGCCTGGGAGGCCTCGGCGAGCTGCACCACCCCCTCCTTCAGCGCCTTGGGAGGAGGCCGCTCCGGGGTGGCGGTGGTCGCGGCGGCGCTGGAGCAGGCGGAGGAGAGGGCCAGCAGGCCCAGGAGCACGGTCCTTTTCATGGCTGGGCACCAGGGCAAGTCCTGGTCCAGCGTGTCGCGTACTCAACTCATTGAAATCACAGGGAGTGAACTCGCCCAGCGAGCAGGTAGGAGCGAGGCGAATTGAATCATCTGTGCACTTTCGCCACAGTGGGCGGCGTGCGCATCGCCACCAAACTGGGGCTCTGGCTGACGCTGACCAGCGCCCTCATCCTGGGTTCCTACGGGTACCGACAGCTCCGGCGGGAGGAGCACGAGCTGCGCACGGCCACGGAGGAGTCCTCCCGGCTGTTGGCCACGGCGCTCCAGGTGGCCATGGAGAACGCGCTGAGGGACGGGCAGGGCGCGGACGTGCGGGAGATGCTGGAGTCGTTGGAGGTGAAGGACCCCACGGTCGACGTCTTCGTGTTCGATGCGAAGAAGGGGCTGGTCGCCCGCTCGTTGGGGAGCTCGCGCACGTTGCCGCTCGTCGAGGCGGAGGCGCTCCGGGTGATGGAGGCGCACGGCGTGACGTCGCGCTTCGAGGGGCCGGAGGGCCTGTCCCACCTGTCCGTGGTGGTGCCGCTGCGCAGCGACGAGGGCGGGACGGTGGGCGCGCTCGCGGTGGTCAATCCGCTGGATGGGCTGCGCATGGATTTGGAGCGCACGCGTCGGTCGACGCTGCTGTCCGTGCTCACGCTCATCGCGGGCATCTCGGTGGTGGGGTGGCTGCTCTTGTGGCTCCACCTCCAGCGTCCGCTGGAGCGCGTGGTGCGGGCGATGCGCGCGGTGCGCGGCGGTGACTTCTCCGCCACGGTGGTGGTGGAGCGCGAGGACGAGGTGGGGGAGATGGCGCATGCCTTCAACGCGATGGTGAAGGAGCTGGGCGAGGCGCGGGGCCGGCTCAACGTCGAGACGGAGGCGCGCATCTCGATGGAGGCGGGGCTTCGCCGCGTGGACAAGCTCGTCACGCTCGGACAGCTGTCGGCGGGACTGGCCCATGAGATTGGCTCGCCGCTGCTCATCCTCGGTGGGCGGGCGCAGGCGCTCGCGTCGAGGACGGAGCTGCCCGACGACGTGCGCCGCAACGCGGGCATCCTGGTGGAGCAGTGCGAGCGCATCACCCGGACGGTGCGACAGCTCCTGGACCTCACGCGCCGCAAGCCTCCGCGTCGGGAGGTGCTCGATGTCCACCAGCCCGTGCGCGCCGTGGTGGAGCTGCTCGAGCACGACGCTCGCAAGCGGGACGTGACGCTGGAGTTCCAGGTGGAGGCCCCGCTGCCCCGCGTCCTCGCGGATGGGGACGGCGTGCAGCAGGTGGCGCTCAACCTGCTCACCAACGCGCTGCGCGCCACGCCTCGCGGAGGTCGCGTGCGGGTGACGCTGGCGCCGTCCGTCTTCCGGAGCGCTCCCGGGCTGTCCGAGCGCCGAGGCGTCTGCCTGTGCGTCGAGGACACGGGCGTGGGCATCGAGGAGGAGCAACAGGCGCGAATCTTCGAGCCCTTCTTCAGCACCTGGACGGAGCTGGGCGGCACGGGGTTGGGGCTCGTGGTGGTGAAGTCCATCGTCGCGGACCACGCAGGCGCCGTCTCGGTGACGTCCCGAGCGGGCGAGGGCAGCCGGTTCCTCGTCCAGCTCCCAGCGGCCGAGGACGAGGACATGAAGGAGGAGGCAGAATGAGCGCGCGTGGACAGCGGATCCTCGTCCTGGATGACGACGCGGCGGTGGTGGACTTCCTCTGCGAGAGCCTCACGGAGCGCGGCTACGTGACGGTGGGGATGACGTCCCCCGAGGAGGCCCTGTCTCGCTGCGCGGAGGAGGCGTTCGACCTGGTCATCTCCGACGTGGAGATGCCTCGGATGCGGGGGACGGAGTTCCTGGAGGCGGTGCTCGCGCGGAGGCCGGGGCAACTCGTGCTGCTCATCACGGCGTTCGGGAGCATCGAGCTCGCGGTGGCGGCGGTGAAGGCGGGGGCCTGCGACTTCGTGACGAAGCCCTTCAACATCGACGCGCTGGTGCTCTCCATCGACCGCGCGTTCCGCGAGCGTCAGCTGCGCAGGGAGATTGTGCGGCTGCGCGCGGCGGTGCCCACGGACGCGCCGGGGGGACTGGTGGCGCGCAGCCCCGCGATGCGCAAGGTGCTGGAGATGGCGCGACGGGCCGCGCGCACGGACTCGACGGTGTTGCTCACGGGGGAGACGGGGACGGGCAAGAGCGCGCTCGCGCGGCTGGTGCACGAGTCGAGTGCCCGGCGCGCGGAGCCCTTCCTCCAGCTCAACTGCGCGGCGCTGCCACCGGGGCTCGCGGAGAGCGAGCTGTTCGGCGCCAGGCGTGGTGCGTTCACGGACGCGCGTGAGGACCGCGCGGGTGTCTTCGTGGCCGTGGGCGCGGGGACGCTGTTCCTGGACGAGGTGGGGGAGCTGTCGCTGGAGGTGCAGGCCAAGCTCCTCCAGGCGCTGGAGACGGGGAAGGTGAGGCCGCTGGGCGCCAGCGCGGAGGTGACGGTGCGCGCGCGGGTGGTGGCCGCGACGAACCGGCCGCTCGAGGAGCTGCTGCGCGACGGGCGGTTCCGGCCCGACCTGTACTACCGGCTCAACGTCATCCGCCTGGAGGTGCCCCCGCTGCGCGAGCGGCGCGAGGACATCGTCCCGCTGGTGGACTTCTTCCTGGGGCGGCTGGGAGGCGCGCAGGCGCGTGAGGTGCTCGGGGTGTCCGCGGCGGCGATGCGCAGGCTGGTGGCGCACGCGTGGCCGGGCAACGTCCGGGAGCTGGCGAACCTGCTCGAGCGCGCGGTGGCGCTGGCGGACCACGACACGCTCGTGCCCGAGGACTTCGACCTGCCGGGTGACAACGGCGGGATGCAGGCGCTGTTCACCCGGGCCAGCGGCGAGGAGCTGCCCCTGGAGGACGTCGAGCGGGCCTACGTGCGGCGAATCGTGGACGCGCAGAACGGCAACAAGGCCGCCGCCGCGCGCATCCTCGGCATCAACCGCCGCACGCTCTACCGGAAGCTGGGCGAGGAGTGACGCCTCGTCAGTCCCAGACGAACAGCCACTTCACGGCCTTCCCCAGGCCGTAGAACACCCAGCCCACGGGGCCGGGGCGCACGGGGCGCTCGAAGTCGAGGTTCACGGTGGACAGGGCGACCTCGCCCTCGAGCCCCTCCAGGCGCGCCTTGAGCGTCTCGTACTCCACCGTGATTCGCTCCAGCTCCTTCTCCACCTTGAGCGTGTCCTCGACGCTGACGGCGCGCTGGAGCAGCTCCAGGTAGCGCTCCCGGATGCGCGTCACGTTGGCCAGGCGCACCTTCAAGTCCCGGTGCACGTCGGTCACGTCGCTGGCGGAGACGCTCTTGCGCTCCACCTCGCCCAGCGCGGGCACCGCGGCCAGGAAGCCGTCCAACCGCTCGGCGGGGATGCGCACCACCGCGGAACGGGTCGTCACGTGCTCGGCGTAACCCCCATGCGTCTTCGCGAGCTGGACGGCCTGCGCCGGCCCCGACTCGGGCTCGTCCCGCTCCAGCGTCAGGGACGCCCGGTGGATGATGGAGCGACTCTCCAGCGGCACGGCGGTCCCCGGCGCACCTCCGGCCGCCAGGCCCTCGGCGAACGCGACGCGCTCGTGGGCTCGGTGGGTGGAGCAGGCGGTGAGGGTCAGGGCGAGGACGACCAGGAGCGAGCGCACGCGGGTTCCTTGTGAAGGGGAGAGGTCCGTTGAACCGGTCCTCTCAGGACACACCCGCCGGGCTCGACGTTCCAGCTCGACGGCCCGGAGTCGGGCCGGAGCCTGGACGCCCCTTCAGGACGCGCGGGGCGCCGCGGGGAGGGGACGCACGCCGTCGCCCTCGTAATAGATGCTGGCGCAACCCTTCTCGTAGACGACGAGGACGCGATCACTCTGCTCGAGCAGGTCGGAGGCTTTCTCCGTGGCCTTGCGGACGAGGGTGTCGAACCTACCCGAGCTCTGCTTGCTGCTGGCCCGGACTGTCACGACTGGCATGCGGTGTCCCGCTCCTTGTGCCCCACGGCAGGTGGCTCCAGGTACGACCTGGCTCCGGGCCCATCCGCAGGTAACGAACGCGTCATAGCCAAACGAACACTTCGTTGACAAGCGCTCCGCTCCGTGGCGCAAAGATGGATTCTATGCACCGCAAGCTCCTCTTTTTGCTGGTTTTCACGCTGGGTCTGGTCTCCACGGCGCAGGCGCAGACGATGACGAGCGCTCCTCGTCGCGTGCACACCTCGCCCACGCCCTTCTGGCTCCCGCGTGGCGCCTTCCTGGGGACCTCGTACAACGATGCGCTGCTGACGCCCCGGCTGAAGGTGCAGTGGGAGCTGACCTTCTTCCAGGACCGCAAGGACGCCTTCGTCTTCCTGGTGGAGGGCGGACTGGGGTGGGGGGCGCGCATGCCCACGCCCAAGGCGGGCAAGCCCGAGACCAACCTGGGCGCCTACTACGAGCACACCGCGCAGGTGGGCTTCGGCTACCGCAACCAGCTGCCCAACGCCGCGCACTGGGGGTTCCAGGTGACGGGCGGCCCGGTCTTCTATGGCGCCAAGTTCGACGGCGGCCCGCTGCCGGACAAGAACGTGGCCGGCATCGTCGAGGGCCGCATCCAGATTGGCTACCAGTTCGACAAGGTCGCCGCCGGCGTCGCCGTGGGCTACGGCGAGCCCTTCGGCCTCAAGCGCCGCTACCTGGGCCGGGGTTTCGTGGGTGGCCCGATGGTCGGGTTGTTCATGGATTGGCGCTGAAGTCCGCGTAGACTGGGGTGCGCGGGAACCTCCCTCTTCCCGCGCCGCCCTTATGCCCGAGCTTCTGAGCGCCCATGTCTCGCGGTACCTGCGCAACCGGGGCGACCTGGAGCGGCAGCTGCCGCCCGGGCTGCTCCTCTTCTCCCCCTCGCCCGCCGACGACAGCCCGGTGGAGCAGGAGGAGTACCGTCTCAAGACGGTGACGAACGCGGGGCCCCCGACGCTGGGGGCGAGCGAGTCGGTGGTCTTCCCGGTGGTGAAGGCCCGCAGCAACGCCTTCGGCCGGGGCATCACGGTGGGGCGCACGGGCAACAACGACGTGGTGTTGGATGACGGCAGCGTGTCGCGCTTCCACGCCTGGTTCGCCCGGGACGAGGCCCAGGCGGGCTTCCTGCTGACGGACGCCGGCTCCAAGAACGGCTCGTGGATGGGGGGCGTCCGCCTCACCCCGCGCAAGCCCGTTCTGCTGGAGGATGGCGCGCGGTTGCGCTTTGGACAGGTGGAACTCGCGTTCTACACGGCAAGCGGTTTTGTCCGGATGCTCTCCGTACGGATGGCTCCCTGAGCCTTGCCACGTCTCAAGTGGCCTGCGTAACGTACGAAGTCGCCTACAGTCACACACGGGAGTGTTCGCGGTGGCCTTGACCACAGAAGCCTTCGGACTGACCGACGTCGGCCGCAAGCGGCAGCACAACGAAGACGCGATGCTGGTGGACGTGTCGCTCGGGTTGTACGTCGTCGCCGATGGCATGGGCGGGCACGCGGCCGGCGAGGTCGCCAGCAATCGCGCCACCGAGGTCGTCAAGCAGCACATCACCGCGAACCGGCACCTGCTCAAGGACCTGGGCAACAACCCCACGGCGGACAGCCGCTCGGCGGCGGCGGCGCTGGTGGAGGTGGCCGTGCAGCGCGCGTGCGCGGACATCTACCGCACGGCGATGTCGGACTCGACGAAGCGGGGCATGGGGACGACGTTCGTGTGCCTCGCGGTGGGGGGCAACAAGGCCGTCATCGGTCATGTGGGTGACAGTCGCGTCTATCTGGTGAGGCACGGCCAGTGTCACCGGCTGACGGAGGACCACACGCTGGTCGCCGCGCAGCTGAAGGCTGGCACCATCACCAAGGAGCAGGCGGCCACCTCGCAGTACCGCAACGTGATTACGCGCGCGGTGGGCATCCAGGAGTCCGTCCAGGTCGACACGCTCATCGTGGACCTGGTGCCCGGGGACATGTTCGTCCTGTGCTCGGACGGCCTGCATGGGTACGTCGAGGACGAGGAGCTGTTGCCGCTGGTGTCGGGGCTGGCGCCGGGGGATTTGCCCAAGCGGCTCATCGACATCGCGAACGAGCGGGGCGGCAAGGACAACATCACCGCGGTGGTGGTGAAGATCGCCGGGGACAGCGCCGCGCTGGCGAGCGAGGAGTCGAGCGAGGCGCAGTCGCGGATGGAGGCGCTGCGCAAGATTCCGCTGTTCCGTCACCTCACGTACAAGGAGCAGACGGCGGTGCTGTCCATCGCGACCACGCGCACGTATCCGGCGGGGCGTGAAATCGTGGTGGAGGGGCAGCCGGGCGAGGAGCTGTTCGTGGTCATCCGGGGCCGGGTGGCCATCGAGAAGAACGGGGTGGAGATCGCCGAGCTGCGCTCGGGCGGCCACTTCGGGGAGATGGGGCTCATCGACAACGCGCCGCGCTCGGCGACGGTGAGGGCGACGGAGCCCACGCGCACCATGGTCATCTCCCGGCCTGATTTGATGGGGCTGATGAAGCGCGAGTCCATCCTCGCGGTGAAGATGCTCTGGAGCTTCGTGCAGGTGCTGAGCGATCGGCTGCGCGCGACGAACTCCGAGCTGAGCGAGGCCCGCCAGGAGCTCGCGGTGGCGCAGGCCATCCAGCCCTTCGCCGAGGAGTGAGGGAGGCCACGCCATGAGCACGCGCACCCGTCGTCCGAGCACCGCCAGCTCACGTCAGACCCGCCGCGTAGGGTCCCGTCAGGATGTCACGGGAGGTCGTGTGGCGAGGGCGGCGGGCAGGGACGTGATGGTGAAGTTGATGGGTGAGGTGGTGGAGCTGCGCGAGGAGATGAAGTCCTCGCGGATGCACACGCGCATCCTGGCCTCGGGCATGGGCTCCATGCTGAAGAACATGGGCGAGATGCGCGAGAGCATGTCCGTGACGCAGGCGAACATGGGCGCGATGCAGGCGAACATGGGCGCGATGCAGGCGAACATGGGCGCGATGCAGGCGAACATGGGCGCGATGCAGGAGGCCATCACCGCGACGCAGGCGGCCTTGAGCGAGACGCAGGCGGCTCTGCGCGCGACGCAGGTGTCCCTGGGCGCGACGCAGCTGTCCCTGGGCGCGACGCAAGAGAGCATGGGCTTGATGATGACGACCATGGAGTCCGTGGTCGGCGTCGTCCGGACGGTGTCGGACGGTTTCCATCGGATGGAGACGAATGTCGGGCGCATGGCCCGGCTGTTGGCTCGTTGAGCGAGACGACGAACGAGCGCTTCGAGCGGGTGGAGAAGCGCCTGGACGCACTCGAGGACGACACGAAGCAGTGATGGCTGCGTGACGTTGTCGCCCCACTGCGCTGGGGACGACGTGGAGTGGGGGAGAGCGTCGGGGAGAGGACTGGGTCCGGAATTTCCGGTGGGAATCGGCCGTTGCCGGGCCCGCCGCGGGCTAAGGTCCTCGTGACGAGCGCATGCGCAACTGGATTCTCATAGGGGTTCTGTCCGCCCTCGTGGTGGCTGGGGCCGCCTGGCTCTGGTCTCGCTCGGAGCGAGCGCCTGGAGACTTCCGCGCGTCCGCGTCCCTGGGCGCGACGTCCAGGTCACTTCCCGAGTTCTCCGCCGTGGAGGTCACCTCCGGGAGCCAGGAGGGCCTGGCGCTCACCGGCCGTGTCCTGGATGCCTCGGGGCGGCCCGTGCCGGACGCGGAGGTGTTCCTCTCGGCCAGCGCGGAGCGCACCCTGGTGGACGTGCGCTGTGACGAGTGCGACCAGGCGCTCCTGTCCTGTCCGGCGCGTGAGTCGACGCTGCACACGCTGGCCTTCTTCGAGCAGCAGCGCGGCTTCCTCAGTCCCCGGGCAACGGCGCGGACGGACGCCGAGGGACGCTTCCGTTTCGAGCACCTGGTCGGCGTGTCCTTCTCCGTGTGGGCCCGCGCGCCCGGCCTGGGTGTCGCGCTGAGGGACCGGGCCGCGCCGGGTGACCCGGTGGAGCTGTTCCTGCCGCCGCTGCGCTCCATCCTCGGCCAGGTCGTGGACGAGTCCGGACAGCCCTTGCGCGAGGCGCGCGTGTACGCGGTGTCTCGACGGGTACCGCTGCCCTTCGAGGCGCGGTCCGGAGCGGATGGTGCCTTCTCGCTGGAGGGGCTGGGCGAGGGCCCGTTCTACGTGCTGGCCATGGCGGAGGGCTACCTGCCCGCCGTCGAGTCCCTGGTGGAGGCGGGCTCCCAGCCCGTGCGCCTGCAGCTGACACCGTCGAGGACGCTGGAGGTCCGAGTGACCCGCGAGGGCCAGCCCGCGGCCGCGACGGTGCGAGTGCGCGGCGACCACCTGTCGCGCGACCTGCGCACGGAGGGTGAGGTCGTCCGCTTCACCGGCCTGTATCCGGATGAGCTGGTGGTGACGGCCGAGGCACCGGGACTGGGCTCGATTCCGCGCACGCTGACGCTGGAGGCGCGCGTCACGCAGGTGACGCTGGAGCTGGAGGAGGCCGGCAAGCTGCTCGTCACGGTGGTGGACGAGGCGGGCGAGCCCGTGCCGTCGCCGGAGCTGCTCTTGCGCACCGCGCGCGGAGAAGTCGTCCGCCGGGAGCGCGCGAGCACGGGCGCGCTGGTGGAACTGGGGCCGCTCGCCGTCGGCGAATACGTGCTGGAGGGCAAGGCGGAGGGCTTCCGCGAGGCGCAGCTCCCCGCGCGGGTGGGCAAGGGCGAGACCTCGCTGGAGCTGGAGCTGGAGCGCGCGACGCTCATCACCGGACGGGTGATGGACGTGTACGGCCGTCCCGCGCCGCGCGTGTCGGTGCTGGTCCAGCCGACGGGGGAGACGGTGCTCGCCGATGGGGACGGGCACTTCTCCGCGTCGGTGCCCACGCCGGGCCTGTACGAACTGCACGCGCACCACTCCGAGTGGGGCGGTGGACAGGTGAAGGTGACGGCACCCGCGAAGGACGTCGAGCTGCCGCTGGAGCCGCATGCCTCCGTGGAGGTGACGGTGTCCTCCGGGGGCCGACGTGTGGAGGGCGCGGACGTGGTGCTCTGGGTGGACCAGGAGGGCATCTTCCGCAGCGACCGCTCCTCGGGGCCCGACGGCGTCGTGCCGATGCGCGGGATGCCGGAGGGGACGTACTCGATGGTGGCCTCGCATCCGGACTTCCAGCCCTCCGAGCGCAAGCAGGTGACGGTGACGGAGGGGCAGACGCTGAAGCTGGAGGCCGAGCTGAAGCCCGGCGCGCCGCTCACGGGCGACGTGGTGGACACGCAAGGGGCGCCGGTGGCGGGGGCCGCGTTGTCGGTGGTGCCTCGCGGCGCGGATCCCGTGGTGAGCGACGCGCGCGGCCACTTCGAGTTCCGCTCGCTGCGGCCCGACCGGGGCTACCGGCTGGAGGTGAAGCACTCCGGTTACGACCAGACGGAGCGCGCCGAGGGCAAGGCGGGCGGGCCTCCGGTGAAGGTGGTGCTCAAGAAGCGCGACATGTTCCGCGGCCGCGTGGTGGGCAATGACGGCGCGCCCGTGCGCCGCTTCCGCATGGACGAGCATCAGGTGGACAGCCCCGACGGTCGCTTCGAGCTGCCCCTGCCCACGGCGGGAGACCGCGTCATCGTCGCGGTCGATGCCTCCGGCTACGAGCCGCTGATGGTGGACCGTCCGGTGTCTGCCGAACTGGGAGACCTGGTGCTGGAGAAGCTGCCGAGCATCAGCGGGAGGGTGCGGGACGCGAGCGGCGGGCCCGTGGCGGACGCCGTGGTGTCCTGTGAGGTGTGCGACGAGTCCGTGATGTCGGGCCCGGACGGCACCTTCACGCTGGCGAGTCCGCCGTATGTGGCCCGCTACACCGTGTCCGCGCGCAAGGGGCGGCTGAGTGGGACGCAGGCGGTGGAGCGTGGGAGTGGCGCAGCGCTGGAGCTGACACTGAAGCAGGCGACGCGGTTGAGCGGTCGCGTGTTCCTGCCGGGAGGCCAGCCCGCCGCGGGCATCGGCATCGAGGCGGTGAACGGAGACCGGGGCGAGCCACTCAACATCGTCACCGGGCCGGATGGGGCCTACTCGGTCGACGTGGCGCCCGGCAGCTATCGCTTCATGCTGGGCACGGGACGCGACTTCGCGGGCGAGCCCGCCCTGGTGGTCCAGGTGGGTGGCGCGCAGATGCACCTGGACCTGGGGCCCGCGCCGGGCAGCGCGTCGCTCACCGTGCAGCTCAAGCCCGAGCGCGGCAAGGCGCTGTGGGTGGTGGCCGGGGACGTCCCGGTGACGAGCAATCCGCCGGCGCAGGAGCTGATGCGCTCACGCTGGGCGCACCTCATCTACCAGCCACGCTCCGAGCAGGTCGTCGTCACTGGCCTGCCACCCGGGCGCTACACGCTGGTGTGGGGGGCGTTCCATGTGGAGACGCCGGGAGGCCCCGAGGTGCGGGTGGTGGACGTGCCCTCCAGCGGTGAGGTGACGCTGGGACGTTGAGGCGCCGGGCCTGCTGCTCGTGCGGCTCGGGTTGCGAGCCGGCATGCGGGCGCATTAGGAAGCCGCATGGACGTGACCGCGTTGAAGGGCCGTCGCATCGTGGTGGGTGTGGCCGGTGGTATCGCCGCGTACAAGGCCTGTGAGCTGGTGCGCGAGTTGGGGCGCGCGGGCGCCGAGGTGCGGGTGGCCATGACGGAGGCCGCTCGGCAGTTCGTCACCCCGCTGACCTTCCAGGCGCTCAGCGGGCATCCGGTGCTCACCGACTACTTCGACCCCTCGCAGGAGGGGAACTTCGGCCATTTGGACCTGGCGCGCTGGGCGGAGGCGTTCGTCGTGGCGCCGGCCACGGCGGACCTGCTGGCGCGGGTGCGCGCGGGCATGGCGAACGACGCCGTGACGACCTCGCTCCTGGCCTTCCGCGGGCCGGTGGTGCTCGCCCCGGCGATGAACGTGGCCATGTGGGACAACGCGCAGACGCAGGAGAACGTGGCGGCGTTGGCGGCGCACGCGCGCTTCAGCTTCGTGGGGCCGGGGGCGGGGCTGCTGGCCTGTGGCGACGTGGGCGAGGGGCGACTGGCGGACGTGCCCGCAATCGTGGCGGGAGTCGCCGCGCGCTTCGCGCCGGGGCCGCTCGCGGGCAAGCGGGTGCTGCTGACGGCGGGGCCCACGCGTGAGTTCCTGGACCCGGTGCGATTCATCTCCAATCCCTCCACGGGGAAGATGGGGCTCGCGCTGGCGCATGCGGCGCGTGCGCTGGGGGCCTCGGTGACGGTGGTGTTGGGGCCGGTGGGCGCGGTGGACCGCACGGGGCTGGAGGTGGTGGACGTCGTCTCCGCGGAGGAGATGGCGCGCGAGGTGCTGAGCCGGGTGGCCGACTCCGACGCGTTCATCGCCACGGCGGCCGTGAGTGACTGGCGGCCGGAGACGCGCGCGCCGCAGAAGGTGAAGAAGGGCTCGATTGCAGGGCCGGAGACGCTGAAGCTGGTGCGCACGCCGGACGTGCTGGCCGAGGCCTCGCGGAAGGTGGCGGGGCAGGCGCGGCGGCCGGTGCTGGTGGGGTTCGCGGCGGAGACGGAGCGGGTGGTGGAGCACGCGCGCGAGAAGCTCGAGCGCAAGGGGCTGGACGCCATCGTCGCCAACGACGTGACGGCGCCCGGCGCGGGCTTCGGCACGGACACGAACCGGGTGACGGTGTTGACCCGGACCGGCTCGCCACGGGATCTCCAGGGCACCAAGGACGCCGTGGCCCGGAGCCTCCTCGAGCTCCTGCTGGTGCAGCGCGCGGCGTCCGGCGTGTGAGCATCAGGGCGTCCGGGGCTCGACGACGGCGAGCGTGACGGTGGCCTTGGAGACGCGCTGCTCCTGGCCTCCGGCGACGGTGTGGACCTCGGACTCGACGACGATGAGCCGGCGGCCCGCGCGCAGCACCCTGGCCTTGCAGCGCAGCGCCTCGCCTCGTGCCGCCTGGAGCAGGTGGAGCGTGAAGTCCACGGTGAGGACTCGCTGAGGGCGGGGCACGAGGGTGAAGGCGGCGCCGCCCGCGGTGTGGTCGGCCAGCGTCGCCTGGACGCCCGCGTGGATGACGTCGTCCTGTTGCAGGTGGCGGGGCTGAACCACCAGTCGTGCCTCCACCTCGCCCGGGAGGATGGAGACGGGCTCGATGCCGAGGTCGGTGACGAAGGGGGCCGCGCGGAAGAGGGCCTCCGTGTCCTGACGGTAGTCCGGGTTCTGTGGATTCATGGGGAGCAGGGTAGCCCGCCATCAGGGGGACCCACCCGGGGGGCCGGCGCGCGGGTCGACCCGGTGTGCGGTGAATCGAACCCGCGGCCCGTGGCTCCGGAGGCCCACGACGGAGGTGTGAAAGGCCGGCCGTGACGCGGTGTGGTGGGGAACTTGACGCTGTGAGGGAGGTCCGGGCCGCCCCGTGGAGGAGCGTCCGCCCAGGATGGATGTCCGCTTCCTTGCGCCCGGGCCTGCCCTCCGATACCGATCGGTCATCGTGAACGACGATTCGCCCGAAGCCACGCAGGAACTGAGCGCCGTGCTGGAGGATGTGCGCCGTCACCTGCTCTGGCAGGAGGACGGTGGCGGGCGTCAGCTGATGATCGACGCCAAGGCGGCGGCCGAGCTCCAGCGCCTGACGCCCTCCTTGCGCTCCCGGTTCGCCCGTCCCGGACCAGCGACCGAGCCCGCACCGGCCGAGCGCAAGCCCGCTCCGTCCACGGCGACCACGCCCATGTCGCGTCCGGGCGACGCGCCGCCGGGCCCGGGCACCTCGCGCTTCGAGCGGCCCGTGGGCGCCGCCAGTGCTCCGAGCCAGGCGACTCCCTTGCCATCGAGCCGTCCACTGGCCCCCACGGAGCCCGCTCCCCGCGCGCCGGGCCCCGCGCCCCTCGCGGCGCGGGGGACCACCGCGCCTTCCGCCTCGAACGGGATGCTCCTCGACGTGCCGAGGTCGTCCCCCACGGGCAGCGGACCGCTGCCGGGCGTGGTGGACGGCGAGCGGCCGACGCTGGACCAGGTGCGCCGGGAGCTGGGCGACTGCCAGCGCTGCAAGCTGTGCACGGGGCGCAAGAACATCGTCTTCGGCTCGGGCAACCCGCGCGCGGAGCTGGTCTTCGTGGGCGAGGGGCCGGGCGAGAACGAGGACCTGCAGGGCTTCCCGTTCGTGGGCGCCGCGGGAGACCTGCTCACGAAGATGATCGAGGCGATGGGCTTCCGTCGCGACGACGTCTACATCTGCAACGTGGTGAAGTGCCGGCCCCCGGGCAACCGGAACCCGGAGCCGGATGAGATCGCCGCGTGCGAGCCCTTCCTGCGCGCGCAGCTCGCGGCCCTCCAGCCGAAGGTGGTGGTGGCGCTGGGCAAGTTCGCGGCGCAGACGCTGCTTCGAGATTCGACGCCCATCACCCGCATGCGCGGGGCCTGGCGTGTCTACGAGGGCATTCAGCTCATGCCCACCTTCCACCCCGCGTACCTGCTCCGCAATCCCGCGGAGAAGCGCAAGGCGTGGGAGGACCTGCAAGCCGTGATGAAGATATTCGGCAAGAACCCGGGCTCGCGCGCATAGCGCGGCCGCGAAGGGGGAGACTCGGATGAAGGGATTGCTGGAGACGCGCGAGGTGCAGTCGCCCGCGCTGGAGTCCAACCCGCTGGGCGACCCGGCCCGGCGCAAGCTCACCGTGTACCTGCCGCCGGGGTACGCCGAGTCGGACCGTCGCTACCCGGCCGTGTACTTCCTGCACGCGTTCGGCAACAGCGGCGGCACGTGGACCAACGCCTCGGGCTTCGCGCCGTCCGTGCCCGAGCGGCTGGACGCGCTCATCGCGTCCGGCGCGGTGCCCCCCGTGGTGGGCGTGTTCCCCGACGCGTGGACGTCGCTCGGCGGCAGCCAGTGGATCAACAGCGACGCCATCGGCCGGTATCGCGACTACCTGGCCAAGGACATCGTGGGCTTCGTGGACCGCACGTTCCGCACGCTGCCCAGGGCCGCGTCGCGCGCGGTGCTGGGGCACAGCTCGGGCGGCTACGGCGCGCTGGTGATGGGGCGCTACCACCCGGAGGTGTTCTCGCTCCTGGGCGCGCACTCGGCGGACGCCTACTTCGAGTACTGCTACCTGCCGGACCTCCCGAAGGCGGCCAGCTCGCTGCTGAAGTCGGGCGGCATCGAGTCCTGGCAGGGAGAGTTCCGTCAGCGCGTGCGCGAGACGAAGATGCGCGGGGACGACTTCCCGGTGGTGAACACGCTGGCGATGGCGGCGGCGTACTCGCCGAAGAAGGGCGAGCCGCTCAACCTGGAGCTGCCCTTCGACGCGCAGACGGGCCGGCTGAAGCTGGACGTGTGGAACCGGTGGCTGGTGCATGATCCGGTGCGCTTCGTCCCCAAGTTCCTGGATGCCTTCCGCAAGCTGAAGGGCGTCTTCCTGGACTGCGGCACGCGCGACGAGTTCAACCTGCGCTGGGGCACGCGCATGCTGGCGGACGACCTCAAGAACGCGGGCGTGGACCTGGTGCACGAGGAGTTCGAGGACGGTCACTCCGGCGTGTCCTATCGCTTCGAGCGCTCGCTCTCGGTGCTGCTGCCCAAGCTCTCCCAGGAGTAGCCCTTCACCCAGGCTCGCGCGGTGCTGTGTCCGGAAGGGCCCTCTTGCTGACAGGAGGGCCCTCGGCAGTGGGGGCCGCGCGACGTGACGCTGGCCATCCCCCCGGCGGAGCGGATAGACGCAGGACTCCCGCGCGACAGGCCGCTCGGCTGCGGGCGCGGATGGACCTTCAGGGAGATGGAACATGAGCAACGACCTCTACGGGCTGTCCCGCGTCGTCGGCGAGAAGGGCGTGTTGCCGCAGCGCGCGCGCAAGCTGGACCCCTCGCTGCCGTGCCGTGATTCGGAGGTGCTCATCGACGTGGAGAGCCTCAACATCGACGCGGCGTCCTTCAAGCAGATCAAGGGCGAGGTGGGCGGAGACCCGGCGCGCATCGGCGCGCGCATCCAGGAGATCGTCCTGGAGCGCGGCAAGATGCAGAACCCCGTGACGGGCTCGGGCGGCATGTTGATTGGCCGCGTGAAGGAGATCGGCGCGAAGCACCCTGCGCGGGGGCAGCTCCAGGTGGGCGACCGCATCGCCACGCTGGTGAGCCTGACGCTGACGCCGCTGGTCATCGAGGAGGTGAAGGCGGTCCACGTGGACATCGACCGCCTGGACATCCGCGGCCACGCGCTGCTCTTCGCCACGGGCATCTACGCGAAGCTGCCGGCGGACCTCCCGGACACGCTGGCGCTGGCGGCGCTCGACGTGTGTGGCGCGCCCGCGTTGGTGGCGCGCTACGTGCGGCCGGGCATGACGGTGGCCGTGCTGGGCGCGGGCAAGAGCGGCGCGCTGTGTCTGGCCCAGGCCCGGCGCAACCTGGAGAGCCGGGGACAGCTCATCGCGATGGACGTGTCGCAGCCGGCGCTGGACGCGCTGACGGCCATCGGCCTGTGTGACGTCGCGCTGAAGGTGGACGCGACGCAGGGCGTGGACGTGATGGAGGCGGTGAGCCAGGCCACGGGCGGTCAGCTCTGTGACCTGGTGGTGAACTGCGCCAGCGTGGGCAACACGGAGATGGCCACCATCCTCTCGGTGAAGGACGGCGGCACGGCCATCTTCTTCTCCATGGCCACCAGCTTCACCACGGCCGCGCTCGGCGCGGAGGGCGTGGGCAAGGACGTCACCATGCTGGTGGGCAACGGCTACGTGCCCGGCCACGCCTCGCTCACCCTGGCCCTGCTGCGCACCGAGCCCGCGCTGCTCCAGCTCTTCGCCACGCGCTACGTCTGAGCGGCGGCCTCCCGTCGCGAGGCTATCTCGCGGCGGCGGTGTCCTCCGGTGACTCGGGGGCGGGCGCCACGGGGGCCTGGGGCGCGCTCTGCGTCCGGGCCCAGTCGGCCGCGCTGCGACCGCTGGCGTCCTTGAGCTCCTCGGACGCGCCCTTCTGTCGGAGCGCGTCCACCACCTCCTGCCGACCGAAGAGCGAGGCGAACATCAGCGCCGTCTGGCCCAGGCTGTTGGCCTGGTCCACGGCGCACGGCTGCGCGTTGAGCAGCGCGACGATGTCCGCATGGCCCTTGAACGCCGCGCCCATCAACGCGGTGTTGCCGCGCTGGTCCCCGGCGCACGCGTCCACCCCGGCCGAGAGCAGCACGCGCACGGTGTCCAGGTGCCCGTGGTAGGCGGCGAGGATGAGCGGCGTGAAGCCGCGCTCGTCCCGGGCCTCCGCGGAAGCGCCCGCCTTCACCAGGCCCGCGACGACCTCCGTGTCACCGACCCGCGCTGCGGCGAGCAGGTAGCGCTCCGCCTCGTTCGCGGCGAGCAGCCGTCCCTGGGGCACGGGCTCGGCCTTCAGTGAGTACCACGCGGCCGTCACCACCCCGCACACCAACACCAGCAGACCGAGGGCTCCGAGGAGCAGCTTGCGGAACATGTCCATCCTCCAGGCGGACGAGAGGGGAGGGGCCCGCGCCGGTGCGCAGGCACGGGCCCCGGTGCTTCACTCAGGAGCGCTTCAGCGGGTGGCGAGCGGCGCCACGGCGGCGCGGGCGTCATCCACCTTCACGTTCACCGCCTTGGCCAACCTGGTGCCGAACTCCTCGTTGGCGACGAAGAAGTGGCCCACCATGCGCGCCTTCACGCGGGCGTCACGCACCTGGCCCAGGTCCCCGGCCAGGTTCTTCACCAGTCGCTCACGGGCCGCCGGGTCCAACGCCACGTAGAACGCGCCCGCCTGCGAGAAGTTGTCCGTCTTCTCGATGGGCTGCTGCTGGGAGGTGCCGGACAGGGGCAGCCGCGAGAACAGGTGCTGGGGGGCCTCCTGCGACTCGCGGGCGATGCTCGGCTCGTAGTTCACGTCCGACTTCGTGTTCGCCACGTTCATGGCGCCGGCCTGGTTGTTGTTGTTCACCGAGGCGCGCGCGCGGTTGACGGGCAGCGACTGGTAGTTGGCGCCCACGCGGTAGCGCTGCGTGTCCGCGTAGGAGAAGAGCCGGCCCTGCAGCAGGCGGTCCTCGGACGGCTCGATGCCGGAGGGCTGCACGCCGGGGGAGAACGCCGACTGCTCGGTCTCCTCGAAGAAGTTGTCCGGCAGCTTGTTGAGCGTGAACCTGCCCAGCTTGACGGAGGGCGCCTTGTCCTCGGGCCAGACCTTCGTCGGGTCCAGCGGGTTGAACGCGAAGCTGTCCAGGTCCTTCGGGTCCAGCACCTGCGCCGACAGCTCCCACGAGGGGAACTTCCCCGCGCCGATGGACGCGTACAGGTCCGTGGTGGCGTTCTGGTGGTCCTCGCCGGCGATGCGCGCGGCCTCCTCGTTGGTGAGGCTCTTGACGCCCTGCTGCGAGGCCCAGTTGAACTTCACGTACTTGTACTCGCCCTTGGCGTTGACGAACTTGAACGCGTGCACGCCGTGCCCGTTCATCTGCCGGTAGTTCGCCGGGATGCCGATGTCCGAGTAGAGCTGCGTCAGCATGTGCGTCGACTCGGGGATGTGGGAGAAGAAGTCGAAGAAGCGGTTCGGGTCCTGCTTGTTGGTGACGGGCGACGGCTTGAGCGAGTGCACCATGTCCGGGAACTTGATGGCGTCGCGGATGAAGAAGACCGGCAGGTTGTTGCCCACCAGGTCCCAGTTGCCGTCGTCCGTGTAGAACTTGAGCGCGAAGCCGCGAGGGTCTCTCAGCGTCTCCGGCGAGCCGGACGGGTGGATGACGGTGGAGAAGCGCACGAACATCGGCGTCTTCTTCCCCTTGTTGGCGAACAGGGACGCGCGCGTCAGGTGGGAGAAGTTGCCGTAGCTCTCGAAGACGCCGTACGCACCCGCGCCGCGCGCATGCACCACGCGCTCGGGGATCCGCTCGCGGTCGAACCGCGCCAGCTTCTCGATGAGGTGGAAGTCCTCCAGCAGGATTCCGCCGCGCGGACCCGCCGTCTTGGAGCTCTGGTTGGTGCCCACGGCGGCACCCGTATCCGTGGTGAGCGGCGGCGGATTGGCCGCGAGCGCGGGACCACTCAGCAGTACGGCGGACAGCAGCAGCGAACGCGTCTTCATGCGGAAACTCCTCTCGGGGGATGAGGCGGAGCCGCTCCAAAGCACGCACCGTGCCGTCTCTTGGAATCCAATAATTCCGAGCGCTTGAAGGTGGTTGGAAGGCCAGGCTCACCGGTATTTCGGTGGCGGCACCGCTCCCTCGGTGGGGTGGGCGCTGTTATTTCGGTGTCGGGGTTGGCCAACCGATAATGCGGTGCGGCAGCGCCATCCCGGTATGCTTCAGCGCTTCCTGTAGGCGTTCGGGCGGGTAAGGTGCGCCCATGCCAGGCCCGTTCATCGACGACGCGCAGATTGCGCATGCGCGCACTCTGGCGGAGGAGATCGTCAATCCGATCTTCGACCTCATCCGCCGTAACACCACTGTATCGATTGAGCGCACCGTGTTGCGCTTCTTCGGAATCTCCGGAGCAGGCGCGCGAGGGGTGCCGCTCGCCAACCTGATGGTCGACAAGCTCAAGGCCGCGGGCGTCCTCAACCGGGGCGCCGCCTATTGGTATGGCCGCGCGCTGCACCTGGGCGCCAAGAGCCCGCTGGAGGCCGTGGAGCGGCTGACGGCGCTGCCCACCGACAAGCTGGGCCCCCTGTCCCCCGACGTCGAGCAGAACCTGCGCGACGAGGTCCGCTCGGAGGCGCGCTCCGCCTTCGAGGACATGAAGGCGCGCATCACCGCGCGCGAGGAGCTGCGCAAGCAGTTCCCCATGTCGCCGGCGCCGCACAAGTACGTCATCGTCGCCACGGGCAACATCTACGACGACGTGGACCAGGCCCGGGCCGCGGCCCAGGCGGGCGCGGACGTCATCGCCGTCATCCGCTCCACCGCGCAGTCGCTGCTCGACTACGTGCCCCACGGCGCGACGACGGAGGGCTACGGCGGCACCTACGCCACCCAGGAGAACTTCCGCATCATGCGCGAGGCCCTGGACGACGAGAGCCGCAAGCTCAAGCGCTACATCCAGCTCACCAACTACTCGTCCGGCCTGTGCATGTCGGAGATCGCCTTCTGCGCGGCCTACGAGAAGCTGGACATGCTGCTCAACGACGCGATGTACGGAATCCTCTTCCGTGACATCAACATGCGGCGCACGTTCATCGACCAGTACTTCAGCCGCCGCATCTGCGCCCTGGCCGGCATCATCATCAACACCGGCGAGGACAACTACATCACCACCGCGGACGCGTACGACGCGGCCCACACCGTCATCGCCAGCCAGTTCATCAACGAGTGCTTCGCCAAGCGCGCGGGCCTCAAGGACTGGCAGCTGGGCATCGGCCACTCGTACGAGATCGACCCGTACCGCGACGACACGCTCCTCTTGGAGCTGTCCCAGGCGATGCTGGTGCGCCGCTGCTTCCCGGACGCGCCGCTCAAGTACATGCCGCCCACCAAGCACAAGGAGACGGACATCTTCTTCAGCCACGCGTACGACGTGATGGCGGACCTGGTGGCCATCTGGACGCGGCAGGGCATCCAGCTGCTCGGCATGATGACCGAGGCCATGCACACGCCGCTGCTCGCGGACCGCTACGTGGCGCTCAAGTCCGCCAACTACATCCACCGCGCGGCGCGCGGCATCGACGAGGAGTTCACCGTCCGCGAGGACGGGAAGATCGCCAACCGGGCGCGTGAGGTGTTCGCCCAGGCGATGAAGCTGCTCCAGGAGTGCCGGGATGAGGGCATGGTGGCCGCCATCGGCAAGGGGCACTTCGGCGACGTCAAGCGCGAGGAGACCGGCGGCAAGGGTCTGGACGGCGTGCTGGAGAAGGCCCCCGATTACTTCAATCCGTTCCTGGAAATCCTGGAGGCACAATGATTGTCGGTACCATCCTGACGGTGGTGATGGCGGCGGGTGGCTCGGCGGACGCGCTGACGCAGTTCCAGGTCAAGAACGTGGCCGTGCAGGTGCCGGCCGCGTGGACGCGCTCCAACGAGGACGGGACGGCGAAGTTCACGGCGCCCAGCGGGGACGCGTACTTCCTGGTCGACGTGGGCGCGGTGCAGACGGCGGGCATGAAGGCGCAGGTCTGCGTGGACAAGATCGTCACCGGCAGCGGCGGCACGGGCTGGGAGAAGCTCAAGGTCGGCGGGCAGCCGGCGGCGCGGCGGCTGGACACGGACGCGTCGACGAACGGGGCGCTGGTGGACACCTGGACGTACGTGGGCTGTGACGGCCGCACGACGTGGTCCGTGGTCTTCCACCTGGAGCAGGGCAAGAAGGAGCGCTTCGCGCCCCTGGCGGAGAAGGTGGCCGGGAGCGTGAAGTTCCAGCGGGCGCGGGGGAAATGACGCGATGGTGAAGCCGAGCAAGCAGATCATCCGTCCCTACGGAGACAGGCGGGACGACGGCGTGGTGCAGCTGTCGTTCACGCTGCCGGTGCCCCTGTCGGAGAAGGCCAAGGAGGCCGCCGCCGTCTTCACGCGCAAGATGGGGTTCACCGACGTGAAGGTGGCCGCCGCCGAGCGCGCCGCGGACAGCTACACGTTCTTCATCGTGTACGCCCGCTCGGGCGTCACGCTGGACTACGCCGAAATCGACGTGCCCGAAGTCGTCGTGAAGAAGATGTCCTTCGACGACCTCAACGCCTTCATCAAGGAGAAGGTCGCCCGGCGCATCGTCGTGTTCGGCGCGTGCACCGGCACCGACACGCACACGGTGGGCATCGACGCCATCCTGAACATGAAGGGCTACGCGGGCGACTACGGCCTGGAGCGCTACCCCGGGTTCGAGGCGTTCAACCTGGGCAGCCAGGTGCCCAACGAGGACCTCATCAAGCGGGCCATGGCGAAGAACGCCGACGCCATCCTGGTGAGCCAGGTCGTCACCCAGCGCGACGTGCACAAGGACAACTCGCGCCAGTTCATCGAGGCGGCCAAGGCGGCGGGCATCCACGGCAAGGTGCAGCTGCTCTTGGGCGGCCCGCGCGTGGACCACAAGCTGGCGCTGGAGCTGGGCTTCGACGCGGGCTTCGGTCCGGGCACCAAGCCCTCCGACGTGGCCAACTACATCGTCCACGCGCTCCTGAAGAAGCTGGGCAAGGAGCCCCAGGACATGCACTACCAGGGAGAGCCCTCATGAGCACGGGAACCAAGGCCATCATCCGCCTGCGCATGAGCAGCCACGACGCGCACTACGGCGGCAACCTGGTGGACGGCGCGCGGATGCTCGGGCTGTTCGGCGACGTGGCCACGGAGCTGTGCATCCGGGCCGACGGCGACGAGGGCCTGTTCCGGGCGTACGACTCGGTGGAGTTCCTGGCGCCGGTGTACGCGGGGGACTTCATCGAGGCGGAGGGAGAGATCGTCAGCGCGGGCAACACGTCGCGCAAGATGCGCTTCGAGGCGCGCAAGGTCATCCGCCCGCGTCCGGATGTGAATGACTCGGCCGCGGACCTGTTGCCGGAGCCCCTCGTCGTGTGCCGTGCTTCGGGCACCTGCGTGGTTCCCAAGGACAAGCAGCGAGGTCAGCGATGAGCACTCCCATGGTCATCACCGCGGCGATGGTGGGCGCGGAGACGACGCGCGAGCAGACGCCGCACCTGCCCATCACCGCGGAGGAGATCGCCGAGGACGCGGCGCGCTGCCGCGAGGCCGGCGCGGCCATGGTGCACCTGCACGTGCGCACGCCCGACGGCAAGCCGTCCCAGGACGCGGAGCTGTTCCGGGCGGCCATCCGCGCCATCCGCAAGCGCACCGACGTGCTCATCCAGACCTCCACGGGCGGCGCGGTGGGCATGACGGTGGACCAGCGCTGCGGGCCGCTCACGCTGACGGGCGAGGACCGGCCGGACATGGCCACGCTCACCACGGGCACCGTCAACTTCGGCGAGGAGGTCTTCTGGAATCCCCGCCCGCTGGTGCGTGACATCGCCAGGCGCATCCGCGCGCTCGGGCTGCGGCCGGAGCTGGAGTGCTTCGACGTGGGCATGATCGACGAGGCGCGCTACCTGGCCAAGGAGGGCCTGGTGGATCTGCCCGCGCACTTCGACTTCGTGCTCGGGGTGCCGGGCACGCTGCAGGCGCGGCCGGAGGTGCTGGACTTCATGATCGCCTCGCTGCCGGAGGGCAGCACCTGGACGGTTGCGGGCGTGGGGCGCTTCCAGCTGGCGTTCGTGGACGAGGCCGCGAAGCGGGGCGGCAACGCGCGCGTGGGCCTGGAGGACAACATCTACGTGTCCAAGGGCGTGCTCGCGAAGGGCAACTGGGAGCTGGTGGCCGAGGCCTCCAGAAGGGCCCGGGCCCACGGCCGGGAGCCCGCGACTCCCGAGCAGGCTCGCAAGCTGCTGAGACTGAGCTGAACCCCGCCGCCGACACACTCAAGTGTGTCGGCGGTTTTCTTTCCAGAACATGTCAGCAACCTGGGCCCCTTCGCGTCGGCGTTCGCCGGACGCCGCTCGTTCGCCCGGACTCCGGCGCGTGAGGGTCCCACTCACTTCCGAGGAGTCGTACGCATGGACACGGAGCTGAAGGGGCAGGGCGTCCTGGTGACGGGCGGCGCGGGCGGCATCGGCACGGCCATCGTCCAGGCCTTCGCCGCCGAGGGCGCGAAGGTGGCGGTGCACTACTACTCCCGCGAGGCCAAGGCGCGCGAGCTTGCGGGGAAGGTGGGCGGCGCGGCGGTGGGCGCGGACCTGACGGTGGAGGCCCAGGTGGACGCGCTGGTGCCCGCGTCGGTGGCGGCGCTGGGCCGACTGGACGTGCTGGTGTGCAACGCGGGCGTGTACCCGGCCCCGGACGTGCCGGTGTGGGAGATGTCGCTGGAGCGCTGGCGCCGCACGCTGGCGGAGAACCTGGACAGTGTCTTCCTGTGCTGCCGCGCCTTCCTGCGCCACGTGAAGACGACGGGCGTAGGCAACATCGTCATCGTCAGCTCGACGGCGGGCCTGTTCGGCGAGGCGGGACACGCCGACTACGGGGCGGCCAAGGGCGCGCTGGCGAGCGGATTCCTGCGCAGCCTCAAGAACGAGCTGGGCCGCATCGCGCCGCGGGCCCGCGTCAACGTGGTGTGCCCCGGTTGGACGGAAGTGGACCGCAACCGCGACAAGCTGAAGGCGGAGGGGTTCGTGAAGCGGGTGACGCGCACCATGCCGTTGCGCAAGGTGGGCCAGCCCGAGGACGTGGCGCGCGCGGTGGTGATGCTCGCGTCGGATTTCGTCTCCGGCCACGTGACGGGTGAGGTCGTCACCGTCGCCGGAGGCATGGAAGGACGGGTGCTACATGACGACTGATGCCATCGATGTACGGAAGCACAACCGCGACGCCTGGAACCGCCAGGTGTCCCTGGGCAACCGGTGGACGGTGCCGGTGGGGCCGGAGGTCATCGCGGCGGCGCGCAAGGGCGAGTGGGGCATCCTGCTCACGCCGACGAAGATTGTTCCTCGCGAGTGGTTTGGTGAGGTCGCTGGCAAGCGCGTGCTGTGTCTGGCGGGCTCCGGTGGACAGCAGGCGCCCATCCTCGCGGCGGCGGGCGCGAAGGTGTCGGTGCTCGACAACTCGCCGGCGCAGCTGGGGCAGGACCGGCTGGTGGCCGAGCGTGAGGGACTGACGCTGCGACTGGAGGAGGGGGACATGCGCGACCTGTCCGTCTTCGAGGACGGCAGCTTCGACCTCATCTTCCACCCGTGCTCCAACGGCTTCGTGGACGACATCCAGCCGGTCTGGCGCGAGGCGTTCCGCGTGCTGCGGCCCGGTGGCGCGCTCCTGACGGGCTTCTGCAACCCGCTCATCTTCTTGCTCGATCCGGACCTGCAAGAGCAGGGCGTGATGCAGCTCAAGTACAAGATGCCGTACTCGGACTTCACCAGCCTCACGGAGGTCGAGCGGCGCCGGTACACGGACAAGCACGAGCCGCTCAGCGTGGGCCACTCCCTGGAGGATCAGATTGGCGGACAGCTCCGCGCGGGCTTCGTCCTCACCGGCTTCTTCGAGGACGGCTACGGTCCGGGCGACAAGCTCTCCGAGTACATCGATGGCTTCATCGCCACCCGCGCCGTGAAGCCTCCGCTCCCGTAACCGTTCGTCCCAGGAACGTGGAAGTTCATTGCGCCGTGGAGTCCGAGGGGACTCCCATGCGGGCTGTCCTGGATGCCCCAGGACGTCCCGCAAGGAGCGCATATGCGTACCCTCAGGAATCTCTCCTCGTTCTGTGTCGTGAGCCTCGCGCTGCTGGGCGTGGGGTGTGAGCCGTCGGCCTCGCCGGTGACGTCGCGGGAGGGCGCGGTGCTGGAAGAGAAGAAGGACCGCGCGGTGGGTGACGTGCGGCTGTACTGCGAGACGACGCAGGACGGGAGCTACTTCGAGTTGAAGGAGACGGCGACGGGGTTCGAGGGCGTGGTGGCGACGCTCGAGTACGACCCCTGGGACTGCCGCTGCATCCGGTTGAAGCGCGAGGTGGTGGGGCAGTACACGTCCTGCAACTTCGCGGCGTCGGACCCGCGCATCGCCAACTGCTGGCGTCGTGACGCCAACGGCTCGACGACGAAGGCGTTCATGTCGTCGGCGAAGATCACCCGGCAGTCGCTGGTGTTCGCCAATCCCATCGAGACGTCGGACCAGCTGCTGGAGGTCACCGTCGTGAACCAGGACCCGGGGCAGACGCCTCGGCACGACCTGTCCTTCCCTCTCAACGACTGCGTGGCGGAGCAGTAGCAGAGCAGGCGGGCAGGCCCGCTCCGGTGTGGCGCCGGGGCGGGATTTAACCTTCGTTTTCGCGTGGGGTTCTCCAAGGCAACAGGGCGCGAGCAGAGCTGGACTCGTGCTCCTCGAACCAATGGAGCGTCTCACCATGCGTCAGAATTTCCTCATGCGGTCCCTCGTCACGGCGTCGCTGTTGCTGGCCACCCCGGTGTTCGCGCAGAGCGCGGCGCCCTCGATGGAGGACAAGGCGGCGGAGTGCGGCGAGCGGCACGGCCGTCATGGCAAGCGGGGCATGAAGGGCGAGCGGAAGCTGGCCCGGATGGAGCACCGGTTGGACCGCGCCGTGGTGGATGGGCGACTCACCCAGGCGCAGGCGGACCAGTTCAAGGCCGAGGCGAAGCAGCTCCAGGAGGAGCGCAAGGCGCTGCGCGAGGCCTCCGGAGGCCAGCTCACTGAGGAGCAGCGGCAGCAGGGCCGCGAGCGCTTCCGCGCCTTCCACGAGAAGGTGAAGGCCGCGCTGAAGGCCACCGCGCCCGCGAAGACTTGAGCGGTGCATCTGCGACTGTAGCGTGTCGGGCCATACCGGGCCGCGTCGAGGTCCTGACGCGGTGGTGGAACTCGAGGTGAAAGGGGCGCCGTGAGCCTTGGCCGTGCGGATGACTCACGCGGCACGCGAGGCCTCTTTCATCATCGTTTCATCATGGCCTCGCGAGCATTCGTGATGAACCACGCCGTGGCTGAGACCCGCTCATCATCGTTTCATCACGTCACCGCGGACACGATGACGCTGCCGGGCGCGTCCCTCACACTGAAGGACCTCGACAACTTGGAGCGAGGTCTCTCATGCGCATGCTGGTGGTCGTGTCGTTCGTCTTCTTCGTCGTCGGTTGTGGGGCTCCGGCGAGGAGTGTGTCCCCGGGTGATGTGAAAGCGCGGTCACCCTCACGGGCTCGGGTCGACGACGCGGAGTTGGTGCGTGTGCAGGCGCGCGCTCGCGCCATCGTGGCCGCGGAGAACGCGGCCATCGCCGCCACGGATGCCTTCCTGGCGACGAAGGACCACGGGGTGGAACCGGCTCGGAGGCGGATGAATGTCACCGCGTCTCATGGAGGCGCCTGGTACGGGCTCTTCGGAAGCCTGGATGAGAACGAGGACTTCATCCCGGCGCTCGCCTGGAAGGCACCACTCGAAGAGCCCGCTCGGATGGAGCGCGTTCCCGTCGAGTCGCTTCCCAAGGACTTCAGTCCGCAGGCTCGTGCGGTGGCGACCGCGCAGCGCATCACGGTGGAGACCTTCGGACGGAAGAGGGTGAACCCCGTGGTGCTCGGCGAGGAATCGGGAGAACTCACCGTCTACACGCTCCAGGGAACCCGTGAGCGGGGGATGCTGTACTTCGGTGGTGACTTCCGGTTCCGCTTCTCCGCGGATGGCCGGCGCGTGGTCGAGCAGGTGAAGCTCCACACGAGCGTCCTGGAGGTCGATTCCGAGCAACTGCCAGGAGGCTCGGACAAGGGGGTCGCGCACGACCATCTGCTCTTCGAGGGACCGCTCGAGACGGAGCTGGCGCTGATGATGCTCTACCCCGGGTTGCTCGGCGTGCTGGTCGTGGTCTCCCTGGAGTCGAACACGGCCTATGTCCTGACGGGAGAGGGAGCGATCCACGTCGTCAGCGCGACCGAGGAGAAGATTGTCCGCGTCCTCAATCCGGATGGCACGCTCGAGACACCTTGATGAAGGCCGGCGCCCGTCACCCTGGGAGAAGGGGATGCCGGGCGCCACCGCCTCTCAGTCGCGCAGGCGCTCCGCCCAGGTGAAGTACGCGGCGCGCGCGTCCACGAACGGGTCGCGGAAGAGGGCGCGGACCTCGGCCTTGTCCACCTGTCCCGCGTCGAAGGCGCGGTAGAGCTTGTCGCCGAGCAGGTACCCCAGGCCGTGGCTGACGCCATGGAACAGCCGGTCCTTGCGCAGGGGCAGCAGCTTCACCGCCTCCTCGGGCGCCTCCAACTCGGCGGCCGCGTGGGCGAGCACGAACGCGGAGACCTGTCGGTCCACGCCTCGCGTCTCGCCGAAGCGCCGCACCCAGTCCGCCAGGTTCAGGCACGTGCGCCGGGGATTGACGAGCCGCGAGCCGAAGAAGCCCAGCGCCTCCTCCATGCACCGCGCGTAGAACGCCTCCGACGCCGTGCGGGGCTCCTCCATCGCGCTGCCCACCGCGCAGTGCCGTACGAAGTGCGCGGCCTCCTCCGCCGCGTGGTTCAGCGACAATGACGCCAGGTACGCCGTGCGCGCACGCGGGATGTAGCTGCTCTCCCGCGACAGGATGTGCCGACGAAGCTGCGACAGCTCCGTCTGCGTGAAGCGCCCCCGACGCTGGATGCGCGCCAGCACGTCGCCGTCCGCCACCGTGGTGACTTCCACCGACTCCAGCGCGCGACCCACCGGCACACCGGCCAGTCGCCCGATGAGCGCCGCCATCTCCCGGAACCGCTCCGACGCGCCCCGGTCCATCAACGGCGCATCTCCCGCCTCGGCTTCCAGGTAATCCAGGAAGCTCTGCTGACAGACGACAGGGGAGGCGTTGAGCAGGCACAGGGTGTCGTCGGCCAGCTCCACGGCCTCGGCCGAGCCCATCTGTCCGTCGCGGGCCAGCTTCCACCAGACGCCTTCCGCGTTCTGGTAGACGACCAGGCCCCGACGCTGGGTCTCACCCAGGGCCCGCTCCACCTGCGCGGGCAGGTGGCACGGCGCGATGTGGTACTGGCCCACCAGGACGAGGATCAACGGCCGGTCCTCGGCGCGGGCCGCGCGGGCGATGCGCTCGGCGGCGTACGCATCCCGCAGCGCGAGCGAGCGCTCACCCTGGGCCCGCCGGTCGATTCCGAGGACCTCCAGGCGGTGCTTGCGGGCGAAGGCGAGCAGGCCACGCGGCGCGCTTCCTGGGCCGAAGCCCGCACCCTCCGTGCCAGCACCCAGGCGTGCGAAGAGGGAGCGCTCCGACAGGCGCCCCGAACCCCACGCATCGATGGAGGCCTGGTGACGCCCCTCGATGCACTCGAGGGCGAGCACGACGCGGCGGCCCGAGGACAGGGCGCGCTCCGCGAGCTCCAGGTACGTCTGCTGGGCCAGGGGCAGCGTGTGGTAGTCGCCCACGTACACCACGTCCGAGGCGCGCACGCGCTGGTGGACGTCGCTCAGAGGCAGGACGCGCCGATAGCTGGCGGTGCGCCGCCGGTAGCGGGCCTCGTAGGAGCGGAAGGCATCTGTCTGCCCGTCCACCACGCGGGCGATTTGTGCCCGCTGTCGACGGAAGAGGGCAAGGTGCAGGGCGAGCGAGTCGCGCATGGAGTGCGGCGATCCCTCGCACGGCCTCGGAGACCCGGCAAAAAATCGGCGGCGCTCGGGCCCTCGGGCCCCCCTTCCTTGACTCGGGGAGGGCCTCAATGGACCATCTGCGTCAGCTTGAAGAACACACTCGCTCGCGCGACCCTCCTCAGCCTCGTGCTCTTCCTGGCGGTGCCTGTCCGTGCCGAGGAGCCTTCTCTTCTCCACTCCGCTCCGGCACGCGCGGAGGCCAACGTGCCGCTGCGGCTCGACGGCACCCTCGTGGAGGGCGCACGCATCCTGGAGATGCAGGTGCGCTACCGGGGCCCGGGAGAGCCGTTCGCCCGCGTGCCGATGGAGCGCCAGTACGGCGACCTGTATCGCGCCGTCATCCCTCCCGAGCACATGGTGCCTCCTGGCATCGAGTACTACGTCGAGGGCCTCACCGCCGACGGCGAGCGCATCGCCATCTTCCAGTCCGCGTCGCGGCCCGCCCGCGTGCTCGTTGCCGGAGAAGCGCCCGCGTCCGCGCGCAAGCCCGGCGCGTCCGAGCCTCCTCCGCTGGCCACCGTCGACGAGCGTCCCAGCACCAGGCCGTCGACCACCAACGAGCGTCCGCGTCCGTCCTCCGCTTCTTCTGAAGAGGACGACTCGATGGCAGCGCTCACCGCGGACCTGAACGAGGGGGTTCCACCGCCGACGCCCAAGAACTCCCGGGACTCGCGCGGGTCGTCCACGCCTCCGCCGAAGGGGACGTCCGCGACGTCGCGCGATTCCTCGCGTGCGTCTCGCGATACCTCGTCGACCTCGAGAGACGCCCCCACGCGTGAATCGCAGTCGTCGCGCGAGTCACCCTCACGCGACGTGGTGACCTCGCGCGAGTCTCCCTCACGCGATGCCGTGACCGCGCGCGAGCCGGGCGTCACGCGGGATGCGACCTCGCGCGACACGTCCCGTGACACGGGCTCCTCGCGTGGCGAGCCCGCGGCCCCACAGCGCACGGAGCTGGAGGACGACCTGGCGCTCTACAGCGCCGAGGACACGCTGGCGCTGGCCACGCGTCACGAGGAGAAGGTCCGCAAGGTGCCGGCCATCGGCGCGTCCTTCAACCGCGAGCAGATCAGCGTGCTCGGCGCGCGCACGGTGGCGGACGTGCTGGACGTGGTGCCCGGCCTCACCGTGAGCCGCGACGTGCAGGGCTTCCACCGCACGGCGGTGCGCGGCCTGCGCAACGACGCGGAGGTGCTGTTCCTGCTCAACGGCCACCGGCTCAACAACTTCTTCGACGGCAAGGCGCTGATGAACCTGCCGGTGGAGAACCTGGAGCGCATCGAGGTCATCCGTGGCCCGGGCTCCGCGCTGTACGGCGCGGGCGCGTTCCTGGGCGTGGTCAACATCGTCACGGACACCTCGGACGGAGTCCGCACGGCCGTGTCCGCGGGCGGCTTCCCGGAGAAGGACGACCGGTTGGCCGTCACCGTCAACGGGCACGCCTCCGCGGGGCACACGTTCGGGGACCTGCGCCTGTTCGCGGACGTGGACGTGTGGAACCAGTCCGGCGACGCGAACATCATCGAGCACGACGGCCTGGATGACGAGTCCACCTCCCAGGGCCTGCGCTCGGTGGAGGACCCCGCCGGCAGGACGCGCGATGACCGCTTCCTGCTCAACGTGGGCGGCGGCGCGACGTACTCCATGGGCGACGCCGGGCGGCTGGCCGCCTCCGTGCGCTACCTCTCCGAGAACCGCACCGCGCTGCTGGGCCTGTTCGACGTCGTGGCCGAAGACTCCGAGCTGAAGTGGAACGTGCTCATGGCGGACGTCCACTGGGAGAAGAACATCGGCTCGTCGATCCTCCTGCGCGCGCGCGCCGGCTTCGACCAGCAGACCACCGACCGCCTCTTTCAAATCACGCCTCGCAACTTCCGCACCGGTCCGGACTCGAACCAGCTGTTCGACAACGGCCTGCGGGAGCAGACGCAGATTTCCGTGCGCTCGCTCACCGGCGGCGTGGACGCGGACATCGTCCTGTCGTCCAACAACCGCCTGTCCGTGGGCGCGGTGGTGGAGCAGCAGTCGCTGGGCGACTACACCTACGAGACGAACTACACGCTGGACGCGCGCGTGCGCCCGGGCGGCTTCACCACGCCCGAGGGCCTGGCGGACCTCCTGGAGCTGGCGGGCGGCGCGGCGTCCCGCCGGCTGACGGTGGGCGCCTTTGCGCAGGACCAGTGGACCGTCATCGCGCCGCTGACGCTCACCTTCGGCGTGCGCGTGGATGCCACGCAGCTGCCCACCGTGGGGACGAGCGGCGACATCACCGGCACCCGCTTCGTGGCGCGCGTCAACCCACGCGTGGGCCTGGTGTTCTCCGCCACGGACGCGCTGGTGCTCAAGGCCCTGTACGGCCGCGCCTTCCGCGCGCCCACGCTGCAGGAACTGGTCGAGCGCATCCCCGACACCGACTACAACCAGGGCCGCTTCGAGGGCAACCCGAGCCTGCAGCCCGCCATCGTGGACACCTTCGAGCTGGGCGCGGACCTCATCCAGTCCGCGGGCGAGGCGCGCGTGCGGCTGCGCGCCAACGCGTACCTGGAGCTGTTCTCGTCGCCCATCGTCCCGGTGGACACGTCCGGCAACATCGTCCCGCTGCGCAACCGCGAGCTGGGCGTGCGCGTGTACGGCATCGAGGGCGAGGCCCGCCTGGAGGCCTCCAAGCGCGCCAACGCCTGGTTCAACGCGAGCATCTCCCGCGCGCAGGACATGGAGCTGCCCTCGCAGTCGCGGCTGCTCACCGACACGCCGCAGGCGCGCTTCAACGCGGGCGTGTCCATGCCCATCGGCGCGTGGGTGAACTTCGACGTGGTGGTGCGCACGGGCGCCGAGCGCCGCAACAACAGCCGCTCCGTGCTGGAGCTGGTGCGCCGCTACAAGATCCCCGCCTACAGCCTGGTCACCGCGCAGATTCGCACCGAACCCATCCTGGACATCTGGGAGGTCTCGCTGGTGGCGCACAACGTCTTCGACCACGACCTTCGCGACGACGTGCCGCGGCCCGACCGCGTCACCGGGAACCTCCCGCGCGAGGGCATGTCCGGCTACCTCACCGTGAGGGCTCACTTCTGATGCCACTGCCCAAGTCCCTCGTCGCCGCGCTCGCGTGCGCCCTGGCCTCGCCCCTGGCCGGGTGCATCTCCTACAACGACTCCTGCCAGCCGCTCGTCGCGGACCCCGACGCCGTCGTCGGCTACCTGGGCCAGGACGTCCTGCTCGACAAGCCCTTCGTCTGGCACGACAACAACGCGCTGGCGCAGGCCGCCGCGGATGCGTTCCGCCACGCGGAGGACGGCTCGGCCCGGCCCGCGGTGCTGGGCGTCATCAACGGCGGCTCGCTGCGAGCGGAGGGCCTGTGCTTCACGCGCCAGGCGCTGCGCAAGGGCCCGCTCACCGACGGTGTTCTCCACGAGGTCATCCTCTTCGAGAACCTGGTGGTGTCCGTGGACCTCACCGAGACGGAGCTGGTGAAGATGATGGAGAACAGCGTGGGCAGCCTCTACCGGGAAGGGGAGCTCATCGCGTCGCCGTCCGGCGCCTTCCTGCACCTGTCCGAGGGCACCACGATGCACGTCAACTGCGCGAACCCCCGGGGCCAGCGCGTGGAGGCGCTGACGGTGAACGGGCAGAGCGTGCCCCTGCCGCCGCGTGACGACGCGAGCATCCGCTACCGCGTGGCCATGCCCAGCTTCCTGCTCGGAGGCGGCGACGGCTACGGGGAGGCGTTCGGCAACGCGGGACAGAATCCGGACCGCTTCCCGGTGCAGGCGCGGAAGCTGGGAGGAACGGACGCGAACATCACCTCGGCGTACCTGCGGGAGATGCACCCCTCACCCGAGCAGTCGCTCACCGAGAAGCCGCGAATCACGTTCTCGAACTGCGCACGACCCGCGCGGCCCGCCGGAGGTTGAGTGCCGGGGGCCGTTCGCGGGGACCTTCAGGACTTCGGCTCGTCCGGGGTCGGAGCGGCCGCCACCAGCGTGGCGGTGGCCGCGGGCGTCGCCGCCGGGCTCGCCGCGACGGCGGCGGGACGGGCAGGCGCGCTCAGCACGTCGTTGACCGACGGCATCCTCCGAATCTCGGCACGCGCCACCTTCCACGCCTGCTGGACGATCCACGACAGGGAACGGTCCTGCCGCGTGGCCTCACGCTGGATCTCCTCCAGCATGTCCTCGGGGAAGTAGAGGCTTTGCTTGCGATGGTCGGTGGTGGCCATGCCTGCGCTACTCCTCGCGCGGGTCCTGGCGCTCGTCGCCAGTCACGTCGTTGACGGCGGGGAACGACTTGATGCGCTCGCGGGCGATCTTCCACGCCTGCTGGACAACCCAGGAAAGAGAGCGGTCCTGTCGGTTCGCTTCTTCCTGAATCTCCTTCAGCATCTCCTCGGGGAAGTACAGCGACTGCTTGCGCTTGTCGGTGCCTGCCATACTTGAGTCTCCGGGGCGGATTCGAGGTGACGACCTGAACACACCGGTGCCGTTATCCGACAGACGCCCAAGAGGGTCAACGGTTTAGGACGACTCATTCCGCGCCCGTCGGCTCCCTGCTCGGACATGTTCAGTGCCGCCTGACGTATCCAGCCGGGCGCGAAAAAGGAAACGCCCCGGGCCTCGCGATGGGAGGACCGGGGCGTTTCGGAAAGAGGGACCGCCGGGAGTGGATCTCCCAGCGGACCCGTGGACCCAGAGGGGGAGGGGGGGGACCCCTAGGTCCAACACCTTGAAAAGTCGACCGTCCCCTCAACAACGCCCGGTGTCGCGCATATTTCCGCTTCCGCGACCGCGCCCATCCGGTGTGACGATCATAAGAACCGACCCCCCTGCCTTCAACCGCGCGCGCCTCTGTAACCCTGTTACCCGACATTCCATTCCGCCCCCGCAGATGTCACCCACTGGACCCGCGACGCAGTTGCTGAAGAGGACGCTGATGGACACGTATGCGCGCCTCGGACTGGAGGGCCGGTCCGTGTTGTGCGCCGTGTCCGGAGGCGCGGATTCGGTGGCCCTGCTCGTCGGCACGGCGAGCGTGCGCGAGCGGCTGCGGCTGCGAGTGGAGGTCTGCACGGTGGACCATGGCGTGCGTCCCGAATCCCGAGCGGAGGCCCGGGCCGTGGGCTCGCTCTGCGAGCAGCTGGGCGTGCCCTGTCACGTGCGGACGCTGGCCCTGGCGCGGGGCCCCGGACTCGAGGCCCGCGCGCGGCAGGCGCGCTACGAGGCCCTGGAGGCGGTGCGGCGCGAGCGGGGCCTGTCCCTGGTCGCGACGGCCCACTCGGCGAGCGACCAGGCGGAGACGCTGCTGATGCGGCTGGCGCGGGGCGCGTCGACGCGGGGCGCGGTGGGCATCCGCGAGGCTCGGGGCACGCTGGTGCGGCCGGTGCTGTCGCTGACGCGGGCCCAGCTGGTGGCCTCCTTGAAGGAGCAGGACGTCGGCTATGCGACAGATGAGATGAACGACGACCCCGCCTTCCTGCGCGTCCGGGTGCGACACGACGCGCTGCCGGCCCTGTCGCGCGCGGCGGGCTTCCCAGTGGACGCGCGGCTCGCGTCGTACGCGCGGCTGGCGGCCGAGGACGACGCGCTGCTGAGCGACCTGGCGGACGCGGCCTGGGAGCGCGTGCGGCTCGCCGACGGCGCGCTGGACGCCGTGGCGGTGCGCGCGCTGGAGGTGCCCTTGCGGCGCAGGGTGCTCGCCAGGCTGCTGGCCGCGCACGACGTGGTGGCGGACGCGGCGATGGTGGAGCGCGCGCTGCGGGCGGTGGAGCAGGGAGGCTCGGCGACGGTGGGGCGCGCGCTGCGGCTCCGGGCCACGGGCGGGCGGGTGCGCTGCGTGGCGTCGTCGGAGGTGAGGACGCCTTCGGTGCGGGCCATGGTGCTGACGGGGCAGGGGGCCTCCGGCGTCCTGGAGGGCACGGGGTGGTGCTTCAGCGTGGAGTCGCGCGAGCCACCTCCGGGCATGCACGGGCTGGCGCTGGCGCGCGATGTCCTCTGGCCGCTGACCGTGCGGACGCGCAGGCCGGGAGACCGGGTGCGCGCGGGCGAGAAACAACGCCGGCTGCAGGATGTGTTGGTGGATCTTCGGGTGCCCGCGGAGTCGAGGGATTCGCGGCCGGTGGTGCTGGACGCCGAGGGCACCGTGGTGTGGCTCCCAGGGCTGTGGACACCTCCGTCACGGGCGGAGGTTTCCGGACACTACCTGTGGGCCGCACCCGTGGGTCCGAGCAATCACCAGGACCCTTCGTTATAGAGTGGAATGAGTGTTGTCGGGGGTTGGCCGTGCCCCCTAAATAGTTGAGGGCTTTTTGCTGTTGCTGATACGGTCCGACGACTGGGAGCTCGCCTGGTGTCGGGCAAATGATTGAAAAGGCTGGGTTTCTCCCGGCACGGCCCTCACCCGCCGAGTACCGAAAGGGCAGCTGACACGTGCGTTCGACCTACAAGACCATCGGGCTCTGGGTCATCCTGATCGTCCTCTTCGTCGCCTTCTACAACTTCTTCTCCCAGGGCAACGACCAGGTCCAGGAGCCCTCCTTCACCCAGCTTCTGTCGAAGGTGGAGGAGAAGAAGGTCAAGGAAGTGGCGGTCAAGGGCAACACCTACTCCGGCAAGTTCGTGGACACGAGCGAGCGGTTCCGCACGACGGGGCCCGCGCCGGATGCGGCGATGCTCAACCAGCTCCGCAACAACGGAGTGGACGTCAAGTATGAGCGGGAGGAGCAGAACAGCCTCTGGCTGACCATCCTCGGGCAGTGGATGCCCGTCGTCTTCCTGTTCCTCTTCTTCATCTTCTTCATGCGTCAGCTGCAGGGCGGCAGTGGCAAGGCGATGACCTTCGGGAAGTCGAAGGCCAAGCTGCTCAGCGAGAGCCACAACAAGGTCACGTTCGCGGACGTGGCCGGCGTGGACGAGTGCAAGGAAGAGCTCGAGGAGATCGTCGCCTTCCTGAAGGACCCCAAGAAGTTCACCAAGCTCGGCGGCCGCATCCCCAAGGGCGTGCTGATGATGGGTCCTCCGGGCACGGGCAAGACGCTGCTGGCCCGCGCGGTCGCCGGCGAGGCGGGCGTGCCGTTCTTCTCCATCTCCGGCTCGGACTTCGTGGAGATGTTCGTGGGCGTCGGCGCCAGCCGCGTCCGTGACCTGTTCGAGCAGGGCAAGAAGAACGCCCCCTGCATCATCTTCATCGACGAAATCGACGCCGTGGGTCGTCACCGTGGCGCCGGTCTGGGCGGCGGTCACGACGAGCGTGAGCAGACGCTCAACCAGCTGCTCGTGGAGATGGACGGCTTCGAGTCCAACGACGGCGTCATCCTCATCGCCGCGACGAACCGTCCGGACGTGCTGGACCCCGCGCTGCAGCGCCCGGGTCGCTTCGACCGCCGCATCGTGGTTCCGCGGCCGGACCTGAAGGGCCGCCTGGGCGTGCTGAAGGTGCACACTCGCCGCGTGCCGCTGGCGCCGGAGGTCGACCTGGAGGTCATCGCTCGCGGTACGCCGGGCATGACGGGCGCGGACCTGGAGAACCTGGTGAACGAGTCGGCGCTGATGGCCGCGCGGCAGAACAAGGAGCGCGTGGACCTGAGCGACTTCGAGGCCGCCAAGGACAAGGTCTTCATGGGCCCCGAGCGGCGCTCGATGATCATGACCGAGAAGGAGAAGAAGAACACCGCGGTGCACGAGGCGGGGCACGCGCTGCTCGCCAAGCTGCTGCCGGGGTGCGACCCGCTCCACAAGGTCACCATCATCCCGCGTGGACAGGCGCTCGGCGTCACGTGGAGCCTGCCGACCGAGGACAAGGTCAACGGCTACAAGAAGCAGATGCTGGACCAGATCTCCATGGCCATGGGTGGCCGTATCGCCGAGGAGCTGCTCTTCAACGAGATGAGCAGCGGCGCGGCGAACGACATCGAGCGGGCGACGGAGACGGCGCGCGCCATGGTGTGCCGCTGGGGCATGAGCGAGAAGCTGGGGCCCCTGGCGTTCGGCAAGAGCGACGGTGAGGTGTTCCTGGGCCGCGACTTCAACTCGTCCAAGGACTACTCCGAGGACACGGCGCGGCAGATCGACGCCGAGGTGCGCGGCATCGTCGTCGGCTGCTACGAGAAGGGTCGCAGCCTCCTGACGGAGAACCTGGAGGCGCTCAAGCGCGTCTCCGACGCCCTGGTGGAGTACGAGACGCTCGACGCCGAGGACGTGAACATCCTCCTGCAGGGTGGCCAGCTCACCCGTGAGCGTCCGCCCCCGCGCGTGAACGCTCCGCCGAAGGCGACGGAGAAGAAGGACAAGCGGAAGATCCTCGACGCGCTCGAGGGCCTGCCGAAGATGGAGCCGAACAAGGCGTAGTTCCAGCGGCCGCCACGCGGCGCTGAACGAAGGCCCTTCCCACCCCGGGGAGGGCCTTTTCGTTTGTGGGGAGGCGGGCGGCGCCAAGGGGGTAGGGTGGACGCCACGTCCCTCGCAGGAGTCCTCGCCCATGCTTCGCGCCCGCCCCATCAGCGTCGACCGTCCGGAGGACCTGACGCTGGCCTTGCGTCGCATGGGGCTGCCCACGCCCGCGCGCGAGTACCTGTTGGAGAAGGTGCCGCATGGCCAGTGGCTGCTCACCGGCGTCTCGAAGGACGTCGGCCAGTTCCTGCAGGGCCTGGCGGAGCGCTCGAACGCGCCGGGCCGCGAGGAGTTCCCTTCGTGGGTCTCGGGTGATGTGCGCACCCGCCCCGGCGCGGGCCTGTTGTCGGGGCGCCGTGAGCAGTTGGGGCGGCTCATCGCGCTCGCGCGTGCCGAGGGCGGCGAGCTCGTCGCGCTGGCGGGCGCGCTGGAGCGGGCCCTGGGCGCTCACGTGGCGCCGACGCCGCTGGTGCTCGGTGAGCGCACCTTCGAGTGGGGCTCGCGCACGTACCTCATGGGCGTGGTCAACGTGACGCCGGACAGCTTCTCCGACGGGGGGCGCTACCAGCACGTCGACGCGGCCGTGGCCCACGGGCTCGCGCTGGCGGAGGCGGGCGCGGACCTCCTGGACATCGGCGGTGAGTCCACGCGTCCCGGCTCACGGGCCGTCCTGGCCGAGGAGGAGGTGGCCCGGGTGCTGCCGGTCATCGAGGGCCTGCGGGCCCGCACCGCCGTGCCCCTGTCGGTGGACACCACCAAGTCGGCCGTGGCGCGCGAGGTGCTCCAGGCGGGCGCGCACCTCATCAACGACATCACCGGCTTCCGCACGGACCTGGAGCTGCCCCGCGTGGTGGCGGAGTTCGGCGCCGCCTGTTGTCTGATGCACATCCAGGGGACCCCCAGCACGATGCAGCAGGCGCCGTCGTACGAGGACCTGGTGGACGAGGTGCTGACGTACCTGGAGGACTCCTCCGCCGTGGCGGCGGCCGCGGGGGTGCCGCGCGAGCGCATCCTGCTGGACCCGGGCATCGGCTTCGGCAAGACGTTCGACCACAACCTCTACCTGCTGCGACGGCTGGGGGAGCTGCGCGTGCTCGGGCTGCCCCTGCTGGTGGGCACCAGCCGCAAGGGTTTCCTCGGCGCCCTGACGGGTGGCAAGCCGGCGGGCGAGCGTCTGGCGGCGACGCTGGGCTCCGTGGCGGCGATGGCGGTGCTGGGCGGCGCGGACATCGTCCGGGTGCACGACGTGGCGGAGGCTCGCGACGCGCTCCTGGTGGCGGATGCGATTCGCGTGGCGCGCGACGGAGGGACCCTGCTCGGACGCTGAGCCGGCGTGGGCCGCGCGCCACACGGCGGCGGTGGAGCCGCGTGTAGGCGTGGGGCGGGGGCTGGTATCGTTTTCGCACTGACCTTCAACGGTGATACAGCCTGCAAGCCCGGGCCGTTGCCGGGGGAGCATCGGGGCCCTACCTTCGAGCCCCGGCGGTGGGCGGGGTATAAGCCCCGACGTCGAGCGACCGGCGAAGGCCCGGCGTGGGAAAGGTGGAGCGGAAAGCCATGGCGTACAGGATGAACATGCCTCCCAAGGAGGAGCGCGCGTCGCAGAAGCTGTTCGGCACGGACGGGGTTCGCGGAAAGGCGAACGTCTACCCGATGACAGCGGAAGTCGCGATGCAGCTCGGGCGGGCGCTCGCGTACCTCATCCGCAATGGACCGCACCGCCACCGCGTCATCGTGGGCAAGGACACGCGACTGTCGGGCTACATGCTCGAGCAGGCGCTGGCCGCGGGCCTGACGTCCATGGGCGTCGACGTGGAGCTGGTCGGTCCGCTGCCGACGCCGGGCATCTCCAACATCACCACGTCCATGCGCGCGGACGCGGGCGCGGTCATCTCCGCGTCCCACAACCCGTACGAGGACAACGGCATCAAGTTCTTCTGGCGCGACGGCTTCAAGCTGCCGGACGAGACGGAAGGCAAGATTGAAGAGCTGCTGTCCACGGGCGCCATCGACTCCATCCGTCCCACGGCGACGAAGATTGGCCGCGCGTTCCGCATGGAGGACGCGCGGGGCCGCTACATCGTGTTCCTCAAGGCGACCTTCCCGCGCGAGCTGACGCTCGAGGGGATGACCATCGTCGTCGACTGCGCCAACGGCGCGGCCTACAAGACGGCGCCCGCGGTGCTGGAGGAGCTGGGCGCGAAGGTCATCACGCTGGGCGTCTCGCCGGACGGCAAGAACATCAACCACAAGTGCGGCGCGCTGTACCCGGAGAACCTGGCGCGCACGGTGCTCAAGCACGGCGCCCACCTGGGCATCGCGCTGGACGGCGACGCCGACCGGCTCATCGTCGTGGACGAGAAGGGCAAGGTCGTGGATGGCGACGCCATCATGGCCATCTGCACCGGCGAGCTGGTGGCCCGAAAGCAGCTCAAGAAGAAGGTGCTGGTCTCCACGGTGATGAGCAACGTCGGCCTGGAGCGCGCGGTGGCGCGCTGGGGCGTGAAGGTGGCTCGCACGCGCGTGGGGGACAGGTACGTCGTCGAGGAGATGCGCAAGAACGGCTACAACCTGGGCGGTGAGCAGAGCGGCCACCTCATCTTCCTGGACCACACCACGACGGGGGACGGCACGCTGGCGGCGCTCCAGCTGCTCGCGGTGATGTGCCGCGCGGGCAAGCCCCTGAGCGAGCTGGCCTCCATCTTCGAGCCGGTGCCCCAGACGCTGGTCAACGTGGTGGTGAAGCAGAAGAAGGAGCTGGGCGAGCTGCCGGACGTGATGAAGATCATCAAGTCCGTGGAGCAGAAGCTCGGCAACTCCGGCCGCGTGCTGGTGCGCTTCTCCGGCACCGAGCCCAAGGCGCGCGTGCTGGTGGAGGGCGAGGACGCCGCTCGCAACGAGGCCTACGCGAAGGACATCGCCGACGCCCTGGCGAAGGCGCTCAACCGCTAGTCGTCGTTCACGACGGTTGACTTCCGGACGCTGGCCGCGATTAGAGGGGCCAGCGCGTGCCGGGGCCCCCGACAATCCCGGCACCGCGCGTCAAGCGAGGTGCGGTCGATGGGACAGCGACTGGGTGTCAACGTGGACCATGTGGCGACGCTGCGGCAGGCGCGGCGCACCACGTATCCGGATCCGGTGACGGCGGCCGCGCTGGCGGAGCTGGCCGGCGCGCAGCAGATCACCATCCACCTGCGCGAGGACCGCCGCCACATCCAGGACCGCGACCTGCGCATCCTGCGTGAGACGACGCAGACGCTGCTCAATCTGGAGATGGCGGCCACCCCGGAGATGGTGAAGATCGCCTACGAGCACAAGCCGGACGTGGTGACGCTGGTGCCCGAGCGCCGCGAGGAGCTCACCACCGAGGGTGGGCTCGAGGTCGCCGGCCAGCGCGAGCACGTCGCGAAGATCATCAAGAACCTCAAGGACGGCGAAATCACCGTCTCGCTGTTCATCGACCCGGACCTGGACCAGGTGCGCGCGTCGCACAAGGTGAACGCGGACCGGATTGAATTGCACACGGGCCGCTACTGCGAGGCGCGCAACGAGAAGGAGCGCGCGCGGGAGCTGGCGCGCATCGTCGATGCGGCGAAGGCGGGCACCAAGCTGGGCCTGGGCGTGGCCGCGGGCCACGGGCTCAACTACGACAACGTGCAGCCCATCGCCCGCATCGCGGAGATCGACGAGCTGAATATCGGCCACGCCATCGTCGCGCGCGCGGTGCTGGTGGGCTTCGACCGGGCGGTCCGGGAGATGCTCGACCTGATGCGCAACCCGGGATAGCGCGCCATGGGAATCCGGGGCCTGGGTCTGGACATCTGCTCCATCTCCCGCATCCAGCGCATCCTGGACGGGCCTCGCGCGGAGCCGTTCCTGAACCGCGTCTACACCGAACACGAGCGCGCCCTGTGTGGCCAGCGTCACGACGCGGCCAGCGCCTACGCCGCGCGCTTCGCGGCCAAGGAGGCGCTGGTGAAGGCCCTGGGCGCGCCGCCGGGCATCCGCTGGAAGGACATGGAGGTGCGTCGCGACGGCGGCGCGCCGTACTTCGGCCTGTCCGGCGTGGCGCTCGAGGTGATGGAGGCCCGGGGGCTGGAGGCCTTCCTCGCGTTGACCCACGACGCCGACGTGGCCGCCGCCACGGTGGTGCTGCAGTCGAAAGGGGAGTGAAGCCATGCTGCGCGTCCTCACCGCCGCCCAGATGCGTCAGGCCGAAGAGGCCGCCGAGCAGCGCCACGGGATGCCCTCCGCACTGCTGATGGAGAACGCGGGGCGGGGGCTGGCGGAGGTGGCGCGCAAGCTCGCGGGGCCTGATGGCCGCTTCGTGGTGGTGTGTGGACCGGGCAACAACGGCGGCGACGGGCTGGTCGCGGCGCGCTTCCTCCTCGAGGGCGGCGCGCGCGTCTCGGTGACGCTCGTGGGCGACACCGCGAAGCTGACGCCCGAGTCGAAGCGCAACCTGGAGGCGCTGCGGGGCTTCGGTGGTTCGGCGCTCGCGCTGGAGTCGGTGGAGCCTCCCTCCACGGGCGACGTGGTGGTGGACGCGCTGTTCGGCACGGGGCTGAGCCGGGCGCCGGCGGGCGCGTTCGCGGAGGCCATCTCCGCCCTCCACCGGTGGCGACGCGCGGGCGCGAAGGTGGTGGCCGCGGACGTGCCGTCCGGTCTGCGGAGCGACACGGGCGAGCCCTTCTCTCCCTGCGTGGAGGCGGACGCGACGGTGGCCTTTGGCTTCCTCAAGCCGGGCCAGGTCCTGGAGCCCGGGGCCTCGCTGTGTGGCCGCGTGCACCGCGTGGACATCGGCATGGGGGGCGCGGCGTCGCGCGACATCACCGGCGCCGAGCTGTTCGTGGTGGAGGAGGCCGACGCGCGCCGCACGCTGCCCGCGCGCAAGGCGGACACGCACAAGGGCACCTACGGGCACGTGCTGGTGGTCGCCGGCAGCCGGGGGAAGACGGGCGCCGCGGCGCTGGTCGCGAAGGCGGCGCTGCGCTCCGGCGCGGGGCTCGTCACGGTGGCCACGCGAAGCGACGCGCTGGAGTCCGTGCAGTCGCACTCCGCCGAAATCATGGGCATCCCCCTGGACGGCTCGGGCCCGCTGGGGCTGGGGGATCTGGACGCGCTGCTCGCGGCGGCCGAGGGCAAGGACGCGCTCGTGATGGGGCCGGGCATCCCCCGGGGCCCCGAGACGGGCCGGCTCATCGGCGAGCTGCTCTCGCGCGTGGAGCTGCCCGCGGTGCTGGACGCGGACGCGCTCAACGCGGTGGCGGAGGACCTCTCCGTGCTCCGCCGCGCCAAGGGGCCCGTCGTGCTCACGCCCCACCCGGGCGAGATGGCGCGCCTGACGGGCAGGTCCACCAAGGAGGTCCAGTCACACCGGTTGGACCTCGTGGGTCGACTGGCGGCCGGGCTCAACGCGACGGTGGTGCTCAAGGGGGACCGCACGCTCACCGCGCACGCGGATGGCCGGGTGTTCATCAACACCACGGGCAACCCGGGCATGGCCACGGGTGGCTCCGGGGACGTGTTGTCCGGTGTGTGCGGCGCGCTCCTGGCGCAGGCCTTCCCGCTGCCCGACGCCATCTGGACGGCGGTCTACACGCATGGCCTCGCCGGAGACCTGGCGGCGGCGCGACGCGGGCAGCTGGGACTGGTGGCGGGGGACCTCATCGAGCAGGGGCTCTGCGAGGTGTGGCTGCGGTGGGAGCGATGAGCGACACGGTGCTGTCGAGCGAGGTGCGGCGATGAGCGAGTCCAACACGGTGGAGCGGCGCGTGACGCTGGCCTCGCCCGAGGAGACCCATCGGCTCGGAGTCCGGCTGGGCGAGCTGCTCGAGCCGGGGGACTTCGTGGGCCTGATTGGCGATTTGGGCGCGGGCAAGACGCACCTGGTGCGCGGCGTGGCCGAGGGCGCGCGCGTGCCTCGCTCCGAGGTGGCCAGCCCCACCTTCGCGATTGTGTACCCGTACTCCGGCCGCATCCCGCTGTACCACGCGGACCTGTACCGCCTGACGGGCTACGACGACCTCTACGCCACCGGCTTCATGGACCTGGTGGGCGGCGAGGGCGCGGTGCTGGTGGAGTGGTTGGACCGGGTGCCGGAGGCCGCGCCTCGCGAGCACCTGCGAGTCACGCTGGCCCACGCGGGCGAGGACTCGCGCACCCTGGAGGCCCAGGCCTTCGGGGCCCGGGCCTCGGCGCTGCTGACGTCCTGGCTGCCCTGACGTCAGGCGGCGTGCTGGCTGGGGCCCGGCGTGGGCGGCGGGACGACGTCGCCCGCGAGCTCCGGCACCCGCCAGCGGTGGAAGACGAGCCCGGCGTCCACGCCGATGACGTCCTCCTCCTGGACCGGCGCCCAGTGCGGCCCGCCGCACAGCGCCTCGCTGGAGACGATGAGCTGCTCCAGCCGCGTGCCCGCGACGGGCAGGCCGCCCAGCTCGCACCGCGCGCCGCCCACGGAGACGAAGAGCGTCCGGTTGCGCCGCGAGGCCACCATCACCTCGCCGTTGGTGACGAGGAAGTTCATCGCGGAGCGCTGCTGCGCCTGCGAGTCATCCGTGATGGCCGCCACCAGCCCCATCGTCTCCGCGAGCGCCCGCGCGACGTCCTCGACGGGGACCGAGCCGACGATGGGATGCCTGGCCGCCAGGCGGGTGAGGAAGAGGTAGAAGCACCGCTCGCTGTCCGTGGTACCCCGGATGCCCACGCGCAGTGTCGGACAGATGAGCTCCTCCACCGCGGCGCGGTGCCGGGCGAAGTCCCTCAACGTCCCATTGTGGACGAACGTCCAGCGGCCGTGGTGGAAGGGGTGGGAGTTGCGCAGCTCCACCGCGCCCACCGACGCCAGACGGATGTGCGCCACCACCGTGTGTGAGGACACACGGCTGCTGACGCGCTCGAAGTCGGGGTCACTGTGCGCGGGCCCCACACCGTGGGCCACGACAGGCGCCGCTTCGGCGCCGTAGGCGGCGATTCCCCATCCATCCTTGTGCTCGCGTGACTGGATGAGGAGCGAGTTCTTCTGCGTCACCAGCGAGGGGTGGACCGCGGAAGGGACTGACGATCTGAATCCAAAAAGTCGGCACATGGCTGCAGTTGGTACTTATAACGGCCGGCCCCGACGGGAAGTTCTCCTGCACTCCCGTGCGACGCACGTGTCACCAGTCGACGTCGCTTCACCCGCAGGAATTCAGCTCCTGCTGGACGACCACACGCCCGGCTTTCACCACCGTGCGCGCGTGCCCTATTCCTAAATGGTAGGGCAGATGGCGGAAAGACGCACAACTGAACAACACCAGGTCGCCTGCATCACCCACGGCCAACCGCCCTTGTCGTTGCAGTCCCAATGACAACGCGGCGCCACGGGTCGCGGCCCAGTACGCCTCCGCGGCACTGAGGCCGTTCTCCAGACACGCGAGCCCCAGCGCCAACGCCGTGTTTTCGCTCATGGCGGAGCCCGGGTTGACGTTGGTGCCCAAAGCGACATTGAGGCCCGCGTCGCGGATGCGACGTCCCGGCGCGTAGGGGCGCATGCGCAGGAAGAGGGTGGAGGTGGGCACGAGCACCGCGGTGACGTTGGCGGCGGCGAGCGCGCGCAGGCCGGCGTCGGTGACCTGCTCCAGGTGGTCGGCGGTGGCGGCGCCCAGCTCGGCGGCGAGCTCGGAGGCGCCGAAGGCGGTGAGCTGGTCGGCGTGGAGGCGCGGCTGCATCCCCAGCTCGCGGCCGGCGGTGAGGATGCGGCGGGCCTCGTCGACGGTGAAGGCGCTGTCCTCGACGAAGACGTCGCAGAAGCGCGCCAGGCTCTCTTGGGCGACGGCGGGCAGGATTTCGTCGATGCAGAGGCGGACGTAGTCCTCGCGGCGCTCGCGGTACTCCGCGGGGATGGCGTGCGCGCACAGCAGCGTGGGCACCAGCTCCACGGGCGTCATCGTGTTGAGCCTGCGCACCACGCGCAGCATCTTCAGCTCGGTCTCCACGTCGAGCCCGTAGCCGCTCTTCACCTCCGCCACCGTCACGCCCTGCGCGAGCAGCCGCTGCACGCGGGGCAGCGCCAGCCGCACCAGCTCCTCCTCGCTGGCCGCGCGCGTGGCGCGCACGGTGCTGACGATGCCGCCGCCGGCCTTGGCGATTTCAAGGTACGTGGCGCCCTGGTTGCGCAGGTCGAACTCCGCGGAGCGCTCGCCGGCGAAGACCAGGTGTGTGTGCGGGTCCACGAAGGCGGGGCCCACGAAGCCGCCCTTCGCGTCGAGCACCTCCGTGCCCGTTCCCACGCTGCCCGGCGGCAGCGTGGCCTCCGCGCCCACGTACGCGATGCGACCGGCGCGGATGCCCACGCAGGCGTGGGGACGCGAGGTGAGGGCGGCCTCGGCGGGCTCGCGGTGCGTGCCCTCCAGGGTGAGGACCTCGGACGTGTTTCGGACCAGCAAGTCCAGCGCATCCATGACGTCAACGACCTCCACGCACACCCACGATGGGAACGTTCCAGCTCGTGCTGTCTCCGACCTTCGCGCGACCGAAGCCCCCCGACAGCTCCAGGGTGTCCAGCCATCCCCACGTGAAGCGCGCGGCGACGACACCGCCGTAGTACAGCGAGCCGTTGCTCACGCCATGCGACGACAGCGTGTGCACGGCGACGAAGGGGACCAGGCCCACCGACACCCCGGGCTCCGGCGAGAAGCTCAGGGCACATGTCGCCTCCGCGCCCGCCATGCTGCCCGGTCCGCCCTTGCTCGAGGAGATGCCGAAGTCGGACGCCCCGCGCACCGCGAGCGAGGGCGCGAGTCCCAGCTGCTCGGAGCCGAGGTAATAGGACATGCCCGCGTAGACGCCGTAGCCGGGCACGGGCAGCGGCAGGAACATCTCGCCCTGCAGGCCCGTGTGCAGGTGCAGCCGCTCGGTGAGCGGCCACGTCATCGCGGCGTCGAAGGCGAGCCCCCACTGCTGGGTGGAGAAGCTCGCGTCGTCGCCGCGGAAGCGGTCATCGGTGCCGACGGAGGGCACCGTCCCCGCGATGGGCGCGCTGAGCCGGGGGCCGGTGCGGATGCCCGCCTGGAGCATCCGCTGCTGGGCCGAGCCGGGCCCCAGGCGCATCAGCATGGGGCCGACGGCGGAGGGCGCACACGCCGCGAGCGCTCCGAGAGCAAGGGCGAGCAACAGCGTCAGGCTCGGGCGCGCGGGGTGGGCCATGGCGAGGCACAAGGCTACACGGTGATGCCCGGAATCTTCACGCCCCGCTCCTTGGCCACCTCGATGGCCTCGGGGTAGCCCGCGTCCGCGTGGCGCAGCACGCCCATGCCGGGGTCGCTGGTGAGCACGCGCTCGATGCGGCGCGCGGCCTCGGCGGTCCCGTCCGCGACGATGACCTGACCGGCGTGCAGCGAGTAGCCCATGCCCACGCCGCCGCCGTGGTGGAAGGACACCCACGACGCGCCATTCACCGCGTTCACCAGCGCGTTGAGGATGGGCCAGTCCGCCACCGCGTCCGTGCCGTCCTTCATCGCCTCCGTCTCGCGGTTGGGCGACGCCACCGAGCCGCAGTCCAGGTGATCTCGCCCGATGACGATGGGCGCCTTCACCTTGCCCGTGCGCACCAGCTCGTTGAACGCGAGGCCCGCCTTGGCGCGCTCGCCGTAGCCCAGCCAGCAGATGCGCGCGGGCAGGCCCTGGAACGCCACGCGCTCCTCCGCCATGTTCAGCCAGCGCTGCAGCGAGGCCTTCTGCGGGAACAGCTCGCGCACCACGCGGTCCGTGACGCGGATGTCCTCGGGGTCTCCGGACAGCGCCACCCAGCGGAACGGGCCCATGCCCTCGCAGAACAGCGGGCGGATGTACGCGGGCACGAAGCCGGGGAACTCGAACGCGTTCTCCATGCCGCCCAGCTGCGCCTGGCCGCGCAGGTTGTTGCCGTAGTCGAACACGTGGCAGCCGGCGGCCTGGAAGTCGTTCATCGCCTCCACGTGTTCAATCATGGACTCGCGCGCGCGGCGCACGTAGCCCTCCGGGTCTCTCTTGCGCAGCTCGGCCGCGGCCTCCAGCGACAGGTCCGTGGGGATGTAGCCGTTGAGCGGGTCATGCGCGCTGGTCTGGTCCGTGACGAGGTCCGGTTTGATTCCGCGGCGGTACAGCTCGCGGAACACCGAGGCCGCGTTGCCGATGACGCCGATGGAGCGGCCCACGCGCTTGGCTTGAGCCTCCTTCACCATCGCCAGCGCCTCGTCGAGGTCCTTGGCGACGACGTCCAGGTAGCGCGTCTCCACGCGGCGCTGGGCGCGCCACGGGTCGATCTCCACGCCCAGGAACACGGCGTTGTTCATGGTGGCCGCGAGCGGCTGCGCGCCGCCCATGCCGCCCAGGCCGCCGGAGAGGATGAGGCGGCCGGAGAGGTCGTCGGTGCCGAAGTGGAAGCGGCCGGCGGCGGCGAACGTCTCGTAGGTGCCCTGGAGGATGCCCTGGGTGCCGATGTAGATCCACGAGCCGGCCGTCATCTGGCCGTACATCATCAGGCCCTTCTTCTCCAGCTCGTGGAAGTGCTCCCAGTTGGCCCAGCGGCCCACGAGGTTGGAGTTGGCGATGAGCACGCGCGGCGCGTCGGGGTGCGTGCGGAAGACGCCCACGGGCTTGCCGGACTGGACGAGCAGCGTCTCGTCGTCGGCGAGGCCCTGGAGGCTGGAGACGATGCGGTCGAAGGAGGGCCAGTCGCGAGCGGCCTTGCCGGTGCCGCCGTAGACGACGAGGTCCGCGGGATTCTCGGCGACCTCCGGGTCGAGGTTGTTCATCAACATCCGGAGCGCGGCCTCCTGGACCCAACCCTTGCACGAGAGGGTGGAACCACGGGGGGCGCGGATGACGCGGGACATGAACGGACTCCTGAGGAATGGCTGACGGAAAGGCCCGGCACACTACCCGAACCCGTGGAGCGCGGGGGTAGCACCGTGAGGGCCTTCGCGCGCAGTGTCCGCTGGAGGCTTGGGGCGCGCCCCGTCCCCGAGGTGGGGACGGGCACGCTCCGTCCATGACGCGCGGGGCCGAAGCCCGCTTCAGGAGTGCAGCGAGCCGTCGTCGTCCGGCACCTGGAGCGGCGCCTGGGAGGTGGGAGGCCGCGCCACGCCCTCGCTCCGGTGGAGGCGCAGGTGGTTGAGGACCTCCTTCACGCCGAGCACCGACTCGGTGACGTCCTCGATGGCGCGCTTCTCGTCGCGGCTGCGCACGCTCCCGGCGAGCGTCACCACGCCGTCCTGCACCTGCACCCCCACGTCCGAGGCGTCCATCCACTCCTGCATCAGCCGGTCGCAGATGTCGGCGCGGATGCGGTCATCGCCTCGCTGGTAGCCGCGGGGCCCGCGTCCCTGGGGCGCGCGGGGGCGGATGGGGCCTCCGGCGTAGCCACCATGGCCCAGGTCGTGGTCATCCGCGCGCGTCGCGCTGGTGGAGAACCCCACCCGGGGCGGCGCCATGTTCTCCACGCCCGGTCCGTGTCCCGAGGGCTGGGTGCCGCCCAGCCGCACATCCGCCTCGGCGGGCCGCTCGCGAGGGCGCAGCTCCCGGAGTTCGTCCATCCACGCCTCGGGTTCATCCCAGGTATCCGCGCCGCGTCGCCCCTGGCGCGAGTGGCCCGGCCCCACGTCCCCGCGACGGAGCGAGTCCGAAGGCGCATCCCTCCAGCGGCCCCGGTGCGCGCCGCCCCTGTCGTCGGGCGGGCCGTGGCGCGAGTGGCTCGGGCTCACGTCCCCGCGACGGAGCGAGTCCGAGGGCGCGTCTCTCCAGGAGGCCCGGTGCGCGCCGCCCCGGTCGTCGGGCGGGCCGTGGCGTCGTGGCGCATCCTCGTCGAGCGCGCGGAAGGTGCCGCTCGGGCTGTAGCCCGGTCGTCGGGCAATCCGCTCCGGGTCGAAGTGCCGGGCGCGGCGGTCCATCTCTCGGTCGCGGTCGAAGTCCCGGCCATACTCGTGGGCCCGGTCCAGCGCCCTGGCCGCGTCGCCGAAGTCCCGGTCGATTTCATAGTCGAGCGAGTCCCGGTCGCCTCGGAGCGTGCGGTAGTCCCGGTCGCGGTCGAGGTCCCGGGAGGGGTGCTCGAAGTCGCGCCGGGCGTCCCAGTCAGAGCGGTGGGAGTCGCGGCCCGGACGAGCATGGTGCTCAGGGTGCTCGTGACGGGGCGGGCCCCGGTGGTGGCCCGGGTCCCCGGCGCGCCAGGCAGGCGGGCCCTCGTGTTCGCTGCGCGGGTGGCGTCTGCCTTCGTGCTCTCCGCGGCCGTGTCGCTCTTTGCCCCGTCGGTCGGGGTCATCATGGCGCCTTCCACTCATGTCATCCGCCTCCTTGGATTCCGGCTCGCGCGTGGGGTCCTGTCCTCCAGAGGGTTTTGACCGCGAGCGTTCCCGGCAACGCCGCCTCGCCTCGTCGGTCGTCCGGGCGTGGGCCGGGCGGGGAGCGGGGGCCCGACGGGCTTCGAGCAGGCGTTACCGCGAGGCCCGGGAGCGGTAGAGTCGCGCGCGCCACGAGCGGACGGTCGTCCGGAGGGCACCAGGAGAGGGCGGGCATGGCCGAGACACAGCGGGACGACGAGGACACCCGGAGTGGGCAGGGCGCGGCGCTGGCCCGGCCCCTGCCACCGGTCCAACCGCCCGACGAGCCGAGGCCTCCCCTGGTCAGTCTCCCTCCCACCGTGGCGGGTGGCGTGCCCGCCATCGTCTCCTCGATGAAGCACGCGTGGGGCGAGATGGGCCCGGTGCGCGGCACGTTCCTCCTGCACAAGGTAAATCAGAAGGACGGTTTCGACTGTCCGGGCTGCGCGTGGCCGGACCCAGGGCATCGCTCGGTGGCGGAGTTCTGCGAGAACGGCGCGAAGGCGGTGGCGGAGGAGGGCACGAAGGAGCGCGTGACGCCCGACTTCTTCCGGCAGTGGAGCGTCGCGGAGCTGTGCGCGCAGTCGGACCACTGGCTGGGCAAGCAGGGGCGACTGACGCACCCGATGGTGCTGCGCGAGGACGCCACGCACTACACGCCCATCTCCTGGGACGAGGCCTTCGCGCTCGTGGCCGAGGAGCTCAACGCGCTGGAGTCGCCCGACGCAGCGTGCTTCTACACCTCCGGGCGCACGAGCAACGAAGCGGCGTTCCTGTACCAACTGTTCGTGCGGCAGTTCGGAACGAACAACCTGCCGGACTGCTCGAACATGTGTCACGAGTCCAGCGGCACGGGGCTCGGCGAGACGATTGGCATCGGCAAGGGCACCGTCACGCTGGAGGACTTCGAGCAGGCGCAGGCCGTCTTCGTCATCGGCCAGAACCCAGGCACCAACCATCCGCGCATGCTCTCCACGCTCCAGGCCGCGGCGCGCCGGGGCTGCGAAATCGTCAGCATCAACCCGCTGCCCGAGGCGGGGCTCAATCGCTTCCGGCATCCGCAGGAGGTGTTCCAGTTGTTGGGCCCGGGAACGGCGCTCAACAGCCAGTTCCTCCAGGTGCGCATCAACGGGGACGTGGCGCTGCTGCAGGGGTTGGGCAAGGCGCTGCTGGAGATGGAGGCCGAGCGGCCCGGCACGGTGGTGGCGCGCGGGTTCATCGAGGACAAGACGCTCGGGTTCGACGCGTACGCGCGCAACGTGAGCGCGGTGAGCTGGGACGACGTGGTGGCGCGCAGCGGGGTGCCGCGACCGCAGATTCAGGCGGCTGCGGAGCTGCTGGCCCGCTCCGAGCGCATCATCTTCTGCTGGGCCATGGGCCTGACGCAGCACCGCAACGCGGTGGCCAACATCCAGGAGATCGTCAACCTGGCGCTCCTGCGCGGCAGCATCGGCAAGCCGGGCGCGGGCCTGTGTCCGGTGCGCGGGCACAGCAACGTGCAGGGCGACCGCACCATGGGCATCTGGGAGCGGCCGAAGCCCGAGTTCCTGGACGCGCTCGCGCGGGAGCTCGACTTCGAGCCTCCCCGGCACCATGGCAAGGACGTGGTGGACACGCTCCACGGCATGCACGAGGGACAGGTGCGGGTGTTCTTCGCGCTCGGGGGCAACTTCCTGTCGGCCACGCCGGACACGGAGTTCACCGCGCGGGCGCTGCGGCGCACCCGGCTCACGGTGCATGTGTCCACCAAGCTCAACCGCGCGCACCTGGTCCACGGACGGCGCGCCCTCATCCTCCCGTGCCTGGGAAGGACGGAGCGCGATGTGCAGGCGGGGGGGCCTCAGTTCGTGACGGTGGAGAACTCGATGGGCGTGGTGCACGCCACGCGCGGCGCGGTGGCCCCGGCGTCCGAGCACCTGCTCAGCGAGCCGGTGATCGTCGCGCGGCTGGCGACGGCGGTGTTGGGCTCGCGCTCGAAGGTGCCGTGGATGTCATGGGTGGAGGACTACTCCCGGGTGCGGGACTTGATTGCCCGGGTCATCCCGGGGTTCGCCGACTTCAATCGGCGCGTCCAGGAGCCGGGCGGGTTCTACCTGCCGAACGGGCCTCGGGAAGGGCGCTTCACCACGGCGAGTGGGAAGGCGCACTTCACGGTGCACACCATGCCGGGCGAGGAGTTGGAGCCCGGGCAGTTGATGATGATGACGCTGCGCACGCATGACCAGTTCAACACCACGGTGTATGGATTGGATGACCGCTACCGTGGCATCAAGGGTGGGCGGCGCGTGGTGTTGATGCATCCCAAGGACATCCAGGAGCGCGGGCTCACCGAGGGCCAGGTGGTGGACCTGACGAGCCACTTCCGGGGCGAGACGCGGGTGGCGAGGCGATTCGTGGTGGTGCCGTACAACATCCCCCGGCGGTGCGCGGCGACGTACTTCCCGGAGACGAACGTGCTGGTGCCGGTGGACAGCTTCGCGGAGAAGAGCCGCACGCCGGCCTCGAAGTCCGTGGTCATCACCGTGGCGCCGTCGGTCGAGGCGCCTTCCCTCGTCGAGGGTTCGACTTCATGAGGTCCGTGAGCGCGCATGCACCCGCCCGGTGAAGCCGCGTGGCCGGAGTCTCTCCGGCCGCTCTACGAGGAAGTCGCGAGCACTCCCGCCACGGAGGCGGTGGAGGCGTCCGCGCGCTGGAGCACGTCCTTCGCCGATTGGGTGCGCGGGGCGTCGCTGGAGGAGCGGACGCTGGCGCAGCTCGCCGCCTGGGAGCGGCTGGCCCGGGGAGAGCGCGGGCTCGGCGAGCTGTTGTTCCTGGTGGGCTCGTGCAGTGAGCTTCTGTGGCCCTATGCGGCGCCGCCGGCGGGCTTGCTGGAGCGGTTGTTGTCGCGGCAGGGCGCGATGCTGGAGATCCTGCGGGGCACGGGTGAGCCGGAGGTCGCGGCGCGGGTGCTTCGTGAGAGCGAGGCCGCGCTGTCGACGGTGCTCACGCGGTACCTGAAGCGTCACCCGGACTCGCTGCTGTCGCTGGTGGGGAACGTGCCGTGTACGTATGACGGGCATGCACTTCGCTTCCTCGACTCGGTGGAGGTGGACCTCAAGCGGGTGATGGCTTCGGGGAACAAGGCCATCGGGATGCTGGAGCAGCTGCGCATGCTGCTGCCGGCGACGGCGGAGGCAGGGCGCGACAAGCTGGCGGACTACATCCGAACGCGGGCCTCGCGGATTCCGTGGCAGGAGGCCTCGGAGGTGCTGGCCGAGCGGCTGTTCGCGCTGGCGACGTCTCCGGATGGACGCGGGGCGATGCGCGGGTTCCTGGCGTGCTACCCGAACGGGCGCAAGGAGCCGGAGTGGTGTGCTCGCGCGGGGGTGTTGCTGGCGCGCACGTTGGAGGTGGGTGGGTCGCCCGCGGTGGTGGAGAACCTGTGCGAGCTGCTGGGGCGCTTCGATGCGCCGCCGGTGGATGGGCTGCGCGGGGCGTTGGGCGCGTTGGTGGGCAGTGACTTCGACACGCTGACGGACCTGGGACCGGTGCGCTTCGTGCTGGACCACTGTCAGGCGAACCTGCGCAAGGGTGAGCCGGGGCTGGTGCTGACGCAGGTGTGGCTCGAGGAGCGGCTGTTCCGCGCGTCGGTGCGCAAGGGCTTGTCGGACGCGTTCGAGCGGCGCAAGCGGATGCGGGCGAAGCTGGAGCCGATGGCGACGGGCTTCGCGCACCTGTGCTGGCTGGCGGAGGAGTGCGCGGACTTGTGGCCCAAGCTGGGGTCGGAGAATCGGCCCGGGTTGGATGAGCTGGCGGCGTGGCGGGACGAGGTGGCGGAGCGGATTGCTCGCAAGCCCATGCCTCGGAAGGCGGCCATCGAGTTCTTCCTGTGGTGTGCGCCGGACGCGGCGTCGTCCGAGGCGGAGCTCGTGGTGCTGTCGCTGACGCGGACGGAGACGGACCGGCGACAGGTGCGGCGGCTCAAGGACCATCCGTCGTCTCGGGTGCGGCTGCGCGTCCGGACGCTGCAGCGCTGGTTCCAGGGGGCCACGGGGAAGGATGGCGCGAAGGCTCCGCCGCCCACGGGCGCGGTGGCTCCGGCGTCACTCACGGATGCGTTGAGGCATCTGCACGTGACGCGTGCGGTGCCGCTGAGTGGCCGGACGTGGCTCAGGGACCGTGACCTGGAGGAGCTGCTGTTCGGCGCGGTGTCTCGCGTGGAAGCGGACTTCTCGGCGCGCTATCCGGAGCGGTTCCGTGAGGACACGGTGGAGCTGGTGGACTCGCTGCTCGAGGCGCTGAGTGGCGAGCTGGGCCGCGTGAAGGCGGACCTGTTCTCGTTGCTGGCCCAGGGCCAGCCGCCGCCGCTCGATTTCGAGCTGACGGTGCGACGTGTCGCGGAGCGGGTGGTCGAGGCGCCGAAGCCCTCGAGGCGAGGACGGGGGAGGGCGCCAGCCGCGCTCGTGGCCACCGAGGTGGGGCCGGTGGGCGTGTTGGACATGTCGACCTCCTGGGCTCCCGTGGTCGAGTCCGTGATGGCCGAGGATGAGAGCGCGCGGAGTGGGGACGAATCGCTGTCGATGGAGGACGAGGTCTCTCGCCTGTTGGAGGCGGAGGCGCTGTCGCGGGTCGAGGCTTCCGACGAAACGTCGCTCGCGGAGGTGAACGAGGGGCCTTCTGACGGACTGGCCGTCGGGGAGTCTGTGCCTGCCGCCGATGCACGGGGCCCGCGGGAGGTGGAGGCCGTCGTCGAGAGCGCCTCCTCCATGGTCATCGCCACGCCGGCCGCTGACGGCGTGGTTGACGGCGGCTCACAGGTCGACGCCTCCGCAGCTGAGCCCTCGGCCGCCGCCGAAACGGCCCAGGCGGAGCCGCTGCCTCCGCTGGTCGCGCCCACGGAGACCTCCGCTTCCGAAGCACGTCTCCCCGACGAAGACCCCTCTGCGCGCTCGCGGCGCGGCCGAGGCAGACGAGGCTCGTCGGACCGGGTCCCGGACTCACGCACCTCGGGCACCGAGGTGGCGTTCATCATGAACGCCGAGGTCGACGGCTTCGTCGACACGGAGCGCGCGGTGCTCGTCCAGGTCGTGAAGCTGGAGCAACGTGGAGAGGGCCAGTGGCTGCCTCACTTCCGGCTCGGCCGTGAGAGGGTCGATGGCCTGCTGTCACGCACCGACTCGGCCTACTGCCTCTTCCTCGTCCCGCCCATCCCTCGCGCCGAGTGCTGGATGCTCCCAGCCCGACTGGTGCGTGACCTGATGGACGCCCAGCGCTCCCTCACCACCGTGTCCCGGGACTCCGTGGCCCGCGCCGCGCGCTCCCTCTCCCAGTGGTGGATGGGCGACTTCGTGAACCTCTGGACCGGAGACGAGCGGACCGCGTTCCTCGAACACGTCTCCCCCGAGTCCCCGAACGCACCGGACTTCGTCGTTCGGTGCTCCTTCCACTCGGGGACCCGCACGCCGCGGCCTTGAGCGTCAGACCGCCAGCTCCAGCTCCACCTTCTCCAGGTAGCCCGGCACATACGCCTTCCAGCCCTTCGACTGCACCCGCCGCCGGAGGGCCTCCAGCGCGTCCTGCTCACCGTGCACCAGCAGCGTCTGGCGCGGCGGCGAGTCGAACCCCTCCATCCAGCGCATCGTCTCCGTCCAGTCCGCGTGCGCGGAGAACCCGCTCACCGTCCGGATCTCCGCGCCCACCGGCACCACCTGCCCGTGGATGCGGCACTCCTTCTCCCCATCCAGCAGCTTGCGCCCACGCGAGCCCACGGACTGGTAGCCCACGAACAACACCGTGTTGCGCGGGTCCGGCAAGCGGTGCTTCAGGTGGTGCAGCACGCGGCCTCCCGTCGCCATGCCGGACGCGGAGATGATGATGGCCGGCCCCTCGTGCAGGTTCAGCCGCTTGCTCTCCTGCGCCGACGTGACGAACCGCGTCTTCTGTGTCGCCAACGGTGACGCCCCACGCTCCACCAGCGACTTCATCACCAGGTCGTGCTCCTCGGGGTGCGCCAGGTACACGGGCGTCGCGTCACAGGCCATCGGCGAGTCCACGAATACATCCACCACGGGGATCTGCTTCGCCTCCTCCAGGTTGCGCAGGTGGAAGAGCAGCTCCTGCGTGCGCCCCACCGCGAACGCGGGAATCACCACCACGCCCCCACGGTCGAACGCGCCCTTCACCGCGTCCCGCAGCGCTTCCATCGGCTTCTGCTCGCGGTGCTGCCGGTCCCCATACGTGCTCTCGACCACCAGCGTCGTCGCCGAGTCCACGCTCTGCGGGTCCCTCAAGATGGGCGCCTGATAGCGACCCAGATCTCCACTGAAGACCACGCGCTGGCGCGTGCTCTTCAAGTCGAAGACACAGACGGCCGAGCCGAGGATGTGTCCCGCCCGATAGAAGGTCAGGGTGATGCCCGGGAGGATCTCCTTCGGCCGCTCGTAGCCGAAGGTCTCGATCATCCCCACCGCGCGCTCGGCGTCCGGGACCGTGTAGAGGGGCAGGGCGGGGTGGTGCTTGGAGTAGCCCTCCTTGTTCGCGTAGCGCGCCTCCTCCTCGTGGAGGTACGCCGAGTCCGGCAGCAGCAGGGCCGTCAAATCCCGGGTGCCGGGCGTGGCGTAGATGGGGCCGTCATAGCCCTCGCGAATCACGCGCGGCAGCCCACCCGTGTGGTCGATATGCGCGTGCGTGAGCACGATGGCGTCCAGCTCACGCGCGGGGAGCGGGAGCGGTTGCCAGTTGCGCTGTCGCAGCTCCTTCTGTCCCTGGAAGAGCCCACAGTCCACGAGCACCTGCTGCCCGTCATGCTCGAGGAGGAACTTGGAACCCGTCACGGTTCCGGCGGCGCCGAGGAAATGGAGGGAGGCCATGGCCCCCAGTCTACCGTGCTAGCGTGGGATGCTCATGAGTACCTCCGAGCGTCCCCCCGGGGCAGACCGCTTACCCTCCAAGGGCGAGGACGCCCAGCAGACCCGACCCACGGGTACCGGACGCCCCGGCTTCACGGGCGCGGTCCGCCGCTTCCGGGTCACGCTCCTGGAAGGCCCCCAGCCCGGCGTCTACAAGGACTCCAACGCGGACACCTTCTCCATCGGCTCGCACGGGCTCAACGACTTCGTCATCGACGAGCCCACCGTCTCGCGCTTCCACTGCGAGGTGCGCATCGAGCGCGATGGCGCCCGGGTGCGGGACCTCGACAGCTTGAACGGGACGGTGCTCGACGGGGTCCACGTGCGCGAGGCCTACCTGCGCGGAGGCAGCGTGCTGCGCCTGGGCCGCGTCAGCCTTCGCTTCGACTTCAGCGCGGAGAGCAACCGGCTGCTGATCTCCGAGCGCACCGCCTTCGGCGAGCTGGTGGGCACCTCCGTCGTCGCGCGCGCCAGCTTCGCGCTCATGGAGCGCGCCGCGGCCAGTGACGCCACCGTGCTCCTGGAGGGAGAGACGGGCACCGGCAAGAGCCGCGCCGCGCTGGCCATCCACCGCGCGGGCTCGCGTGCCGCCGGTCCCTTCCTCACGGTCGACTGCGGCGCCATCCCCGGCAACCTGCTGGAGAGCGAGCTGTTCGGGCACGAGAAGGGCTCCTTCACCGGCGCGCTCCAGCGGCGCATCGGCGCCTTCGAGGAGGCCGACGGCGGCACCATCTTCCTCGACGAGGTGGGTGAAATGCCCGCGGAGCTGCAACCCAAGCTCCTGCGCGTGCTGGAGCAGCGCGAGATTCGCCGGTTGGGCGCGAACACGTATCAGCCCGTCAACGTGCGGGTCATCGCGGCGACCCACCGGGACCTGCGCGCGGAGGTGAACGCGAGCCGCTTCCGGCCGGACCTCTTCTTCCGCCTCGCGGTGGTGCGCATCCTCATCCCCTCGCTGCGCGAGCGCCCCGAGGACATCCCCGCCATCGCCGAGCGCATCCTCGCGGGCTTCGGCGCCGCGCCCGAGCAGGTCTCCGCGCTCAACACACCCGAGTTCATCAACCAGCTCCAGCACGCCGCGTGGCCCGGCAACGTGCGCGAGCTGCGCAACCACCTGGAGCGCTGCCTCGTGTTCCAGGACGCGCTGCCGCCCGAGACCGAGACCGTGGGCGCCCAGGGTGTCATGGGGAGCCTGGTGGACCCGAAGCAGCCCTACGCGGATGCACGTCGCAGGGCGCTCGAGATCTTCGAGCGCGAGTACCTGGACGCGCTGATGCAGCTTCACCACGGCAAGGTGTCCCAGGCCGCCACCGCGGCGGAGATGGACCGCGTGTACCTCTACCGGCTGCTGCGCAAGCGCGGACTGCGGACGTAGCTAGCGCGCCGCGTGCTCGGTCACCTGGCCGGGCACGCCACCCGTGGTCCAACCCTCGAGCCGGGCCAGGGGGCTCCCCGCGAGCTGCCGCGCGCCTCGCGCATCCGTCGAGAGCGCTCCGGGCTCGGCGTGCAGATAGATGCGCGTCTCGAGCTCCGTCCCCGCGAGCTCCAGGACACGCGCGAGGAGCCGCTCGGCGAGCTTCCGACAACCCCGTTGCTCCAGCGCCCGCGCCGGCGCCTCGTCGGACAGCGCGCGCCACGCGAGCAGGGCATTGCCTCCCTCCAGCGCCAGGGTCCACCCCTCGGACTCCAGCAGCTCACGGCCCGCGTCGAGCGCGGCGTCCCTCGCGTCGAGCGCTTCGTCCGTCGGGTCCACGTCCGAGGTCGCGAAGCGCAGGTCCAGGTACAGCGCCGAGGCCCACGTGTTGGAGTCGGAGGATGCGATGAGCGCCGCGAGGAAGCTCGTCACGTCCGGCCAACGCTCCTCGGGCCTCTTGGCCAGACAGCGTGAGACCACCGCCTCCAACGCCGCGGGCACCCGGACGTGTTCGCTCAAGCGGGGCGGAGGCGCGTGCAGGTGTTGCTCCTCGACCTCCACCGCGCTCTCGCCGTCGAACGGGGGGCGTCCCACGAGCAGCTGGTAGAGCAGCACGCCCAGCGCGTACAGGTCCGTGCGCGCGTCCACGGGTTGGCCGAGGATCTGCTCCGGCGCCATCGCCACCGGAGTTCCGAGCACCGCGCCCGCGGTGGTCAGCGCCGTGCCTCCGGACAGGGGCGCCACCTTGGCGATGCCGAAGTCCACCAGCTTCACCGTGAAGCCCTCGGGGCGCGGCAGGAACATCACGTTCTGGGCCTTCAGGTCGCGGTGCAGGATTCCCTGCCCGTGTGCCGCCGCGAGCGCGCTCCCCAGCTCCTCCATCACCGTGTGGGCCTCGGCGAGCGAGAAGGGGCCTTGCTGGGAGAGCCACCGGTCCAGGCTCTCTCCCTCCAGCCACTCCATGGCGAGCCAGGGCCTTCCGTCTCGCAGCTCCCCGTACTCCAGCACGCGGACGATGTGGGGATGGTCGAGCGCCAGGAGGGTGTCCGCCTCCTGCTTGAAGCGCAGGAGGACCTCGCTGACGTGGTTGAGGTGGGCCCGCACGATCTTCACGGCGGCGGGCGTCCGGGTGTCCAGGTGGATGGCGCGATAGAGCGACGCGGTGATGCCGGAGTGGACCCGCCGCTCCACCATCCACGCGCCGACGAGGGCTCCGGGCTCCAGCTCGTCGCCGTACAGGGCGACCTGGGCGTTGCCCTCGCGCTTGTCCCACTCACTCATTGCGGCCCTCCATCCCCTGCGCTCGCGTCCTTCCAGGACGTCCCATCGGGTGCCTATGGACCTGTCTTGGCACGCGTGCTCGCGGGAGCGCCATCCGGCCACTGGCCCTTCACGGCCGACTCGAGCCCTCGCACACGCGAGGTCCAGAGTGGCGCCTCATGCGCGGTCTGCTCGACCTCGGCCACCCGGGCACCCAACGCTTCGTCGTCGCCCGCCGCACGGGCCGCTCGCGCCGCCCAGACGAGGACCTCCATCCGTTCATCGGGCGGCATCCGTGTTCGCGAGGCCTCCACCTGGGCCTCCCAATGCTCGCGGGAGTAGGGCACCGAGGCCGAGGACTCGGCGACCACGCGGCGCACCACCTCGCCCATGAGCTGGTCCGCCGACGTGAGGCGCACGCGTGAGGCCTGTTCATCGAGCCACGCGAGCTGCTTCGTGGCCTCGGACAGGTCGCCCAGCTCGCAGCACAGGCGCGCCACGAGCAACGCGTCCTGCGCCATGGAGTGGGGGAAGCAGCGCTGGCTGAGCACTCCCGCGCGTCTGGCCAGCGGCAGGGCTTCTTCCGCGAGGCCCTGGTAGCCCAGGAGCACGGCGAGGTTGAACGCCGAGGTGCGCTCTATCTGCACGTTGCCGAGCTCGCGTCCCAGGCTCACCGCGCGCTCCAGGTCCGTGCGCGCCCCCGCCACGTCGCGGCGCTGGACGTGGAGCACCAGGCGGTTGTTGAGCGCGACCCCCAGGTGCAGCGTGTCTCCGGTGGACTCGCACAGTGCGATGGCCTCGGCGAAGCGGCGCTCGGCGTCGTCGAGCTGCCCTGTCCAGCCCAGCATCGCGCCGAGCATGGCCAGGGCGATGGCCTCCGTCTCCTCGTCGCCCGTCGAGCGCGCCAGCGTCACGGCTTCTTCGAGGGGCGCGATGGCCCCCGTGATGTCCTCCCGACGCACGAAGGCGCGCGCCTTGGCCAGGGCGTGGCGCGCGGCCAGCTCGGAGGGGACGGGCTCTCCGAGCAACTGGAGCGCCTGTTCCTGCAGGGCCGTGGACTCGTCCGTGTCGTCCCTCCAGTCGAGCGCGGTGGCTTCCTCCAGCAGCAGGTCCGCCTCGCGCAGCACGGCGCCTCGGGATGCGGCGATTCGCCGCGCCTCACGCAGGTCCTCGAGGGCGTCGTCGATGCGCTGGAGTCGGTAGCGGACGCGGCCCCGGCCCGACAGCAGCTCCAGTCGACGCACGTCATGCTCGCGAGGCGCGCACTCCAACGCGGCGGAGAAGTGGCGCTCGGCCTCGAGCAACCGGTGTCCACGGCGGCTCGACTCCGCCAGGGCGTGGTGGAGCTCGAGCGCCAGGATGGTCTCGCCCGCGCCCTCGGCCCAGCGGGCGCGCCGGGGCAAGGGGGCGTCGGGCAGGGCCTCCAGGGCGGCGGAGCAGATGCGGCGACGGAGCGCTCCAGGCAGCCTCGCGGCGAAGGCCTCGCGCAACAGGGTGTGCTCGAAGCGCCAGCGGCGGGGGCCTCGGGGCTCCAGCATCCCGAGCCGCGCCAGTCGCTCCAGTCCGACGCCCGGGTCCAGGGAGAGGTCCAGCGCTGCGCTCCCGTCGAGCCGGGTGAGCGTGGCGGACAGCTCCTCCCAGCGCACGTCTTCGCCGAGCACGGCCGCCACCTGGAGCAGCGCGCGCAGCCCAGAGGGCAGGGCGAGCAGGCCGCGCTCCGCCACGCGCTCGTCCGGGCTCTCCACGGCCAGCGCATCCAGGGCCTCCGCCGCGAGATAGCCTCCTCCTCCGGCGCGAGTCCGGATGGCGCCGGCGGCCCTCAGCGCGCGGACCGTCTCCACCAGGCGCAGCGGCGAGCCACCACAGCGCTCCACCAGCTCACGGAGCATGCTCTCCGCGGGGACATCCACGGGACTCAGGAGCTGCCGCAGCACGTGGCTCGCGGCCTCGTCATCGAGGGGCGCAAGCGTGCGCCGGGCGCTGTCCGCCGCGCGCTCACCGAGGTATGGGCGCAGCTCCAGGAGTCGAGGGCGTCCGGTGAGGACGATGCAAAGCGGCGAGGTGAGGCCGGAGAGCGTGGCCAGCTCCAGCGCGTCGAGCGCGGTGGGGTCCATCGTCTCCGCATCGTCCACGAGCAGCACCAGGGGGCGCTCCTCGGCACGGCGGCGCAGGTGCGACGCGAGCGCTCGTGCGAGGTGCTGTCTGCGCGCCGCGGGATGCGCGGTCGCCAGATCCAGCGTCGTGTTCGTGCTCTCGATGAGCCTGCGCACCCCTTCATCAGAAGAGGTGGTTGGCGGCAGGCCGAGGAGGGTGGAGATGAGGTGACCCAAGCCACTCTCGGTGGCGCTGCCTTCGTCCCGCTGCGCTCCCACCAGCAGGGTGGACAGAGCGCCTGCTGTCAGCAGCTCACCGTGGAGCTCGGTCAACAGCCGCGTCTTGCCGAGCCCTTCGTCGCCCAGCAGGGTCAGCAGCATGGGCGAGCGCTGCTCGCGCACCTTCGTGATGCCCGCGCGCAGCCAGTCCAGCTCCGCGTCGCGGCCCTGCACGGTGGCGATGGGGAGGGGGGCGAGGTCCGATGGCGTGGGTGTGCTGACAGGGTCGAGCGCGCCGAGTCCTTCACGCGCTTCGGCAGTCAGCAGGAGTGTGTCGGATGGGGCCGCGGGCTCGGGCCACCACCTGCCCACCTGTTCGAGCGCGACGCCACCGAGAACCCATCGGCCACCTCGCTCGCGCACGCGGAGCCGTGCCTGGTGCACGACGCGCATCGAGCCGGGAGGAAGCTGGCTCGTCAGGGCTTCCGCGGCCTTGAGCGCGGCGCGCAGCCCCGACTCGACCTGGGGCGCATGGGGAAACGCGAAGATGGCGAGCCCCGGCTCCATGCGCGCCAGCTCCGCGCCGGTGCTGGTGAGCAGTCCGCGCAGCGTGGGGACATCGAGCGGCGTCTTGACGCCCAGCAGGGCGACGTCCCTGGCTCGTTGTGCGGAGGTCTCCGAAAGGCCCGGGGGGCTCTCACCCGTCGTGGCGACCGTGCGCGGTTCGGGAGACTCCAGCACTGGCGCGGAGGTCCCCATCAGGACCCCGTCCGCGTCTTGCGTCGCGCTGAGCAGTGGCGGGGTTGCGGCCCTCGAAATGGTCTCGGCGTTGAGCGCATCCGCCACGTCCGCCCGTTGCGTCGAGCTGAGTTGCGGCGGTGCGGAGGTCCTCGCCCAGGTCTTGGCTTCGAGCGCATCCGCCACGACCACCCTTTGCGTCGAGCTGACTTGCGGCGGTGCGGAGGTCCTCGCCCCGGTCTCGGCATCGAGCGCATCCGCCACGACCACCCTTTGCGTCGAGCTGACTTGCGGCGGTGCGGCGGTCCTCGCCCCGGTCTCGGCATCGAGCGCATCCGCCACGTTCGCCCTTTGCGTCGAGCTGAGTTGCGACGGTGCGGAGGTCCTCGCCCCGGTCTCGGCATCGAGCGCATCCGCCACGTCCGCCCGTTGCGTCGAGCTGAGTTGCGGCGGTGCGGAGGTCCTCGCCCAGGTCTCGGCATCGAGCGCATCCGCCACGCCCGCTCCCTGCGTCGCGCTGCCCCGTGGCCTCCCAGAGGTCCCCTTCCGCGGCACGGCTTCGAGCGCATCCGCCACACCCGCCGCGCCGGGCCCGCGCTCCTCCGGGGCCTTCGCCAGCAAGCGGGACACCAGGGCATCCAACTCGAGCGGCACCGCCCACGGCGCCAGCTTCGAGAGCACCGGTGGCCTCCGGGCGACATGCGCCTGGAGCACCGACGCGGTGTCTCCCACGAACGGCGGACGCCCACACAGCAGCTCGAAGAAGACGACGCCCAACCCGTAGAGGTCCGCGCGCGCATCAATGGCTCGCGCATCGAGGCACTGCTCGGGCGCCATGTACTCGGGCGTGCCCAGGCGCTGCCCGGTCCTTGTCACCGTCGGCGCGGGCGCCGCGTCCCGCTCCGCGCCCAGGCGCGCCAGCCCGAAGTCCACCAGGACCAGCCGCTCTCCGGAGAGCATGATGTTCTCCGGCTTGAGGTCGCGGTGCACCACTGCCGCGGCGTGCACCCGCGCCAGCGCGCGCGCCAGGGCGAGCATCACCGGCCTCGCCTCCTCCCACGGCATCGCGCCCGACCGGGGCAGCTCCGCCAACCGCTGCGCGAGCGTCTGCCCGGCGATCAGCTCCATCACCACCACGGGCTCACCCGTCAGCGTGCGGGCCTCGCCCAGCAGCTCCGGCGTCACGGGCGGGCCGATGCGTCGCAGTGCCTCCAGCTCCCGCGCCAATCGTTCCGCGGCGAGCGGCTCCAGCACCTTGAGGGCCACGGGCCGGCCGTCGGACTCCCGCCGCGCGGCGAGCACACGCCCGAAGCCGCCTCGTCCCACGGAGACGCCCCGCTGGTACCCCGGGACGTCCGGAAGGGGGGCCGCGGGGACTCTCGGCGGGAGCTCGGCCGAGGGGTGGAGGGGACAGTGCTCCACCACACGGCGATGACAGGCGGGACAGCGCATCGATGGCGGCGGCGAGGGGGGAGAGAGAGTCCGACGTGCGAGCGGGCCCGTCGAAGCATCGCCTCTCGGTGGCATGGACGGAAGACCTCCCCCGATACGCCCCCGTCCATCCGTCAGGCGCCGGTCGGGGCCATCAGCCCTCGTCCCGGCGCGCTTCCGGACGCATCCTCAGTCACTCATCTCCGGCAGCTCCTCCGGCAGATTGTCCGGATCCAACCGGAGGATGATGCACAGCCGTACCAGGGTGGAGATGGTGGGCACCATCACCCCGCGTTCCACTCGGGAAAGAACCTCCACGGGCATCTCCAGGCGCTCGGCGACTTCCTCCATGCCGAACCCCTTTGCCTGGCGGGCGGCCTTCAGTGCCGCCCCGAGCACCTCGGCCCTTTCCGCGCGACTCGTCTTCATGGATGCGAGCATGACGCCATCCGGCCCGCTCGTCATCCAATTCACCACATGCTTTGTCGCCGACGCCCGGCCTCCAACACTGACGTGGGGCTGGAGTCGGAGCCGGGGAGGCCTCGGCCGGCGGGGTGCCCGGCGCAGGGTGGAGTGCCACCCTGGAGGAGGGCTGGGCGCCTGCCTGGGGCGTGCCTAGGCTGCCTGAATGGGGGCTGTGGCATTGGCGCCGGGCGAGGGCTGTGTTAGGCCGCCCCTCCCTCGTTGGCCTGCCCAGGAGTCAGGAGAAGCGAATGGCCCGTCGCCACGTCCGCGTCGTCGGTGCGATGCTCGAGAACGAGCAGGGACGCTACCTCATCACCCAGCGCCCCCCCACCGCGTCGCTCCCCCTGCTGTGGGAGTTCCCCGGCGGACGGGTGGAAGAGGGGGAGAGCGACCCCGAGGCGCTCATCCGGGAGATCCACGAGGAGATGGGAGTGGCCGTGGAGGTGCTCGACCAGGCCATGCACACCCGCCACGAGTATCCCACCTACGACATCGACTTCCGGGTGTTCCGCTGCCGTCTGGCCGAGGCCGAGCACCACATCCGCCACCTGCGCGTGCATGACCACCGCTGGGTGACGCTGGAGGAGATGTCGCAGTACCGCTTCCCCGACGCGGACGCCAAGACGCTGGCGAAGCTGTTGGACCTGGACTCCTGACGTGTGGCCCCGCTGGACCTGGGCCCTCCTCGTGGGGATGGGGCTCGCCGGTTGCTCCAGCCCCAAGCCCCTGCCGCCCGACTCGGGCGTCGAGGACGCCGGCGCCCAGCCCCCGGCGACGGGCCTGCCCGGGTGCACCTGGTACGGCGTGCCGCTGCGCACCGGTGAGGTGCCCTCCGAGCTGCCGGAGCTGTCCGGCCTGGCCGCCAGCCGCCGCTTCCCCGGCGTCTTCTGGGCCCACAACGACTCCGGCAACGACTTCGAGCTGTTCGCCATCGACGAGACCGGCCGCGTGCGGGCCCGGCTGAAGCTCACCGGCGCCCAGCCCCGGGATCTGGAGGACGTGGCTGTGGGGCCTTGCTCACCCGGGGAGACGCGCACGTGTGTCTTCCTGGCGGACACGGGCGACAACTTCGAGATTCGCGACCAGGTGCGCCTGTACCGGCTGCCGGAGCCGGACGCGCTCGGCGACGCGACGGTGGCCGTGGAGGTGCTGGCCTTCACCTATCCGGACGGCGCCCATGACGTGGAGGCGCTGGTGGCGGACGCGCGCTCGGGGCGGCTCATGGTCCTCACCAAGACGCGGCGCTCGCTGGGGGAGGTCTTCGCGCTGGACGGCCTGAAGCCCGGCGCCGCCATCCAGGCGACGAAGCTGGGAGCGCTGGAGGCGCCCGGGGGCGTGGACCGCGCGACGACGGGCGCGTCGCTGCAGGCCTCCGGACAGCGGATGCTGATTCGCACCTACTCGCGCGTGTGGGAGCTGCGCCAGCCGGGGGCGGAGGATTTCGAGTCGCTCTTGAAGGGCTCGCTCGTCGAGGTGCCGGGCGGACCCCAGGCGCAGGCCGAGGCGGTGTCGTACCTGTCGGATGGCGAGGGGTATCTGCTGGGGACGGAGTTCACCGGTCAACCGTTGTGGCGCGTCGGGTGTCGCTGATCTCGCGACTCGGGTGCGTCCGGGGTGCAGGGAAACCGTCCAGCGGGTTGACGCTCTGGCGCCGGTGAACATCTTTGCCCGGCTGAGTGTGACGCCATCCGGGCACGGGGCCCGAATGAGCGGGGAGGGGGAGGGCGAGCGTGCCGACGATGAAGCCACAGGAGCTCCCGCCGGGTGTGGGCCCGCGGGGAAAGAAGTCCGACAAGCCAGGGACGCCGGGCAAGGGGTTCAAGTTCGGCTCACCGCTGGGCTACATCCTGCTGCTCGTCCTGGGCTTCCTTCTCTTCCGGAACGTGTTCCAGGACGCGGGCGTCCGCCGGGTGAGCTACAGCCAGTTCCGGGACGCGGTGGAGTCCGGCAACTTCAGCCGGGTCCAGATCTCCAACGAGTGGGTGAAGGGCTTCCTCAAGGACACCGCCCAGCCGCCTCCGCCGGCGCAGGGGGAGCGTCCGCTGCGAGGCGAGCCCAGCGCGTTGCCGTGGATGGCCTACCGCGTCCAGGGGGACGAGTCGCTGGTGCCGCTGCTCGAGCAGAAGGGCGTCCAGTTCGAGGCGGTGCCGCAGTCCGGGTTGGGCGAGGCCCTGTGGATCTGGCTGTTGCCGCTGGGGCTGTTCTTCCTCTTCTGGAGCTTCATGATGCGCCGGGTGGCCGGCGGCATCGGCCAGGGTCCGCAGAGCGTCATGAGCTTCGGGAAGACGCGCGCCAAGGTGCAGGCGGAGGCCGACACCGGCGTGGGCTTCAAGGACGTGGCGGGCGTGGACGAGGCGGTGGACGAGCTGCGCGAAATCGTCGAGTTCCTCAAGACGCCGGAGAAGTTCCGCCGCCTGGGTGGCCGCATCCCCAAGGGGGTGCTGCTGGTGGGCCCGCCGGGCACGGGCAAGACGCTGCTGGCGCGCGCGGTGGCGGGCGAGGCGGGCGTGCCGTTCTTCAGCCTGTCCGGCTCGGAGTTCGTGGAGATGTTCGTCGGCGTGGGCGCGGCCCGCGTGCGCGACCTGTTCGCCCAGGCCACGGCCAAGGCGCCCTGCATCATCTTCATCGACGAGCTGGACGCCATCGGCAAGAGCCGCAACTCGGGCGTGGCCGGCGGCCATGACGAGCGCGAGCAGACGCTCAACCAGCTGCTCGCGGAGATGGACGGCTTCGACAGCCGCGCGGGCCTCATCATCCTGGCGGCGACCAACCGTCCGGAGATCCTGGACAGCGCGCTGATGCGGCCGGGCCGCTTCGACCGGCAGGTGCTGGTGGACCGTCCGGACAAGCGCGGTCGCGAGCGGGTGCTGGAGATCCACGCCCGCGGCGTGAAGCTGGGCCCGGACGTGGACCTGAAGACCATCGCCTCGCGCACGCCGGGCTTCGCGGGCGCGGACCTGGCCAACGTGGTGAACGAGGCGGCGCTGCTGGCGGCCCGACGCAACCGCGACGCGGTGATGCGGGCGGACTTCGAGGAGGCCATCGAGCGCGTCGTCGCGGGCCTGGAGAAGAAGAACCGCCGGATGAACGAGCGCGAGAAGGAGATCGTCGCGCACCACGAGGCGGGCCACGCGGTGGTGGGGTGGATGCTGCCGCACGCCGAGCGGGTGACGAAGGTCTCCATCATCCCGCGCGGTCTCGCGGCGCTGGGCTACACCATGTCGCTGCCCCTGGAGGACCGCTACCTCATGTCGCTGGACGAGCTGCGCGACAAGATGGCGGGGATGATGGGGGGCCGCGCCGCGGAGGAGATCTTCATCGGCGAGGTGTCCACCGGCGCGTCCAACGACATCCGGCAGGCCACCGAGGTCGCGAAGATGATGGTGCGCGACTACGGCATGAGCACGCTGGGGCCCGTCGCGCTCAGCGCGGACCACGGCCCCAACTTCCTGCGCTCCGCGGGCCTGCCCGAGTCGCGGACGTACTCGGAGCAGACGGCGCGGATGATCGACGAGGAGGTGCGCAAGCTCGTCAGCGAGGCGCTGGACCGGGCCCGGGAGGTGCTCAGCAAGCACCGGGACAAGGTGCAGGCGCTGGCGGCGCGGCTGCTCGCGGTGGAGGTGGTGGAGGAGGACACGATGGTGACCATCCTCGGCCCCAAGGTGCTGGCGCAGCGGGGGCTGTTGCACCCCGAGGCCCGCCAGGTCATCTCCGCCCACCCGGTGGGCAGCAACGAGGAGCCGCCTCCGCCGACGCAGCACGCCGACAAGCCCCTGGACTCGTAGCCGACGTCCGGGCGCCTGCTCTCCGGCCTGGCCCACGCCCCCCGCCACCGCGCATTCCTGCGGTGTCCGGGGGGCGAAATTATCTTGAGACCTAAAGGAGGCGTCGCCGTGGAGAACAGGATCGGCAAGAGCTACATGGCCCGGAAGGCCCTCTTCGCGAAGGGGCTCAAGGAGGGGCGGCTCACGGTTCAGGAGATAGAGGAGGCGCTGCCGGCGGGGACGTTGACGGCGGCGGAGCGCTGGCTCCTCTACTACTCGCTGCGGGCCGCCCAGGTGGAGATCATCGACGAGGTGACGGGACAGGTCGACCATGGGTTCATGGCCGAGTCCCCCGCCGCCCAGGAGCACTAGCTCCGCTCGTTGACACGCACTCGCGCGCGGTTAGGTTGCGCCTGTTGACGCCTACCCGCGCGTGAAGCGCGCTCTTCCACCTCGACTTCAGGTTCGACATGTCCGGTCCCTCGCACTCCGACCCCTCCCAGGAATCCCAGCACGCCCAGTCCGCCAACGGCGGAGGTCCGCCGGGCCCGGAGGCCGGTGCGGCGGGCGAGGCCGAGGCCAGGACGCCCGCCGATGACGTGGTCTCCGAGGCGGCCGACGCGGAGAAGGAGCGGCTGCGCGCCGACCTGGAGTCCTCCCGGCGCCGGGTGGACGAGCTGGCGCGCGCCTACCAGGCGGTGAACAAGGACCGCGAGGAGTTCAAGCAGCGGCTCACCCGCGAGCGCGAGCGGATGATGGACGTGGAGCGCGGCAACGTGGCCGTGGCGCTCCTGGAGGCCATCGACGAGCTGGACCGGGCGCTCTCCATGAGCGGCCAGGACAACTCGCCCCTGGCGCAGGGCGTGCGGATGATCCGCGACTCGCTCTTGAGCAAGGCCCAGGGCATGGGCATCGAGCGCATCAGCGTGATGGGGCAGCCGTTCGACCCCAACGTGGCCGAGGCCACGGACATGGAGATCACCACCTCGCCCGACGAGGACCAGAAGGTGGTGGCGGAGATTCGCGCGGGCTACCGGCTCAAGGAGCGCGTCATCCGCCCGGCCCGGGTGAAGGTGGCCAAGTACGTGGCGCCCGCCCAGGCCTGAGGACGTCCCCACCGGAAAACGAGGAAGACGGCGGCGGGGTGGGTTGTTCCCGTCGCTCGTCATGCGCCGCCGTATAAGCTTCCACCTCGTGGCTTCCCGACTGCTCTTCGTCCTGTTGTCCGTGGCCGTGCTCCCCCTGACGGCGTCCGCCGAGGAGGGGCCGGTGGGGCCCTGGCTGCAGGCGCGCATGCGAGAGCATGCCGCCTGGTTCTCGTACCAGGGCTCGGGTGAGGCCCGCCCCGGCGGCGCGCTGGGCCTGTGGCGCGAGCGCCCCGCCGGGGAGACGGGCCTGCCCGCCTTCGTGCCGCCCACGTCGCTGGCGCCGTTGATCCGCGCGGTGGAGGCGGGCGTCGTCAACATCACCACGGTGAGCCCCCGGGACAGTGGCCTTGCCGGGATGAAGCGCTCGACGGGCTCGGGCTTCGTGCTGACGCCCGACGGGCTGGTCGTCACCAACAGCCACGTGGTGTCGGGGGCGAGCAAGATCGCCGTGCGCCTGTCGGACGGCCGCGAGTTCTCCGCCGAGGTGGTGGGCCGCGACGCGTCCACGGACGTGGCGCTGCTGAGGCTCAGCGGCTCGGAGATGGGGGACCTGCCCGCGCTCTACCTGGGGGACTCGGACCGGCTGGAGGTGGGGGACTGGGTGGTGGCCATCGGCAACCCCTTCGGCCTGGACCACTCGGTGTCGCACGGGATGATTTCGGCCAAGGAGCGCGTGCTGGGCGTGGGCCAGTTCGACGACTTCATCCAGACCGACGCGCTCATCAACCCGGGCAACTCCGGCGGGCCGCTCTTCAACATGAAGGGCGAGGTGGTGGGGGTGAACACGGCCATCATCAGCCAGGGGCAGGGCATCGGCTTCGCGGTGCCCATCAACCTGGTGAAGGACCTGCTGCCGAACCTGCGGGAGAACGGGAAGCTGACGCGCGGCTGGCTGGGCGTCATCGTCAACGACGACCGGGAGAGCGCCGAGCGCCGGGCCCCGCTGGTGAAGGACGTCTACCAGGGCAGCCCCGCGGCCGCGGCCGGCATCCGCTCCGGGGACCGGCTGGTGGCGGTGAACGGGCGCACCATCGGCTCCTACCTGCAGCTGCTCCGGAAGGTGGCGCTGCTGGCGCCCGGGACGGAAGCGAAGCTGACGCTGCTGCGCCAGGGGACGACGCAGGAGGTGGCGGTGCGGCTGGTGGAGCGCCCCGCGCAGGAGGCCGCCGAGGGGCTGGTCCAGCGTGTGACGAGCGACGAGGACCTGGGGCTGACGCTGCGGGATTTGACGCCCGAGGTGGCCGCGCCGCTCAACCAGGTGGCCTGGGACGGGGCGCTGGTGGCCGCGGTGTCGCCCCGAAGCCCCGCGGAGGCGGCGGGGCTGCGCATGGGCGACGTGGTGACGGAGGTCAACCGCAAGCGGGTGAAGGACGCGGCCGGGGTGCGCGCGGCCCTCTCCAAGGGGAGCTCCGGGGCCAGCATCCTCCTGCGCGTCAAGCGCGGGGACTCCCAGCAGTACCTGGCCATCGCCCGGTGAGGGAGCCCCCGAGGACGTCCGCCTAGCGGCTGGCGTTGGCGTCCTTGCCGTTGAGCCACAGGCCCAGCGGGTGGCCCGTGCGGCCCTCGGTGAGGATGAGCCCGTCGATGCGGGCCGTCACGCCGTGGTTCTTCCCGCCGCCCTTCTTCGGCAGGGACCACACGGCCTGCGGCGTGAAGACGACCTGGGCGCGCACCTGCCGCATGGAGAACATGCGCGAGAAGAGCGAGCCGTTCCACCCCTCCGGCAGCGTGCCCGTGACGGTGAGGAAGGGCAGCACCGGGTTGCCGTTGCCGTCCTGCTTCTTCGGAGCCCCGTGGGTGAGCGCGTAGCGGCCGCCCGGGAAGAACGGGGTGATGTTGATGGTGTACTCCCCGGCGCCCGGGTTGTACGGCCCCGGCGACAGCATGGTCGCGTCGTCCTCGCCGATGATCATGTACAGCCGCTTGCCCTGGTACTTCTTGCGGAAGGCCTCCGCGTCCGACTTGCACTTCGGGTCCACCAGCGCCCCTTCACACGCGCCGATGTACTTCTCGAGGAAGGCCCCCAGGCCCCCCAGCGGCTCGGCTTCGTCGCGCAGCTTGGCGAAGCGCGAGTCCACGTCGGCCAGGGCCAGGGTGGGCAGGAGGAGGGCGACGGCGGCGACCAGAAAGCGGCTCAAGACGAGGGGCTCCGGGGTACGGGGGGAATCCGGATGGTGCCATGTCCCCGCGCAACAGGGGGCAGCCTTCTCGTAGGTGTGTGGGGGTGGATGTAGGTGAATAAATTGCCTACATGTGGCTACCATGTAGGGTGTGCCTGTCACCACCTGTTGCCGGGAGGCACCCCCAGTGTTCGAGCGTCCGCAAGAGCGCCGCAGTCACCTGCGCTTCGACAAGGTCTTCACCGTCTACCTCACCACCCAGGACGGGATGATGAGGGGGGTGGGGCGCAACATCAGCGCGCGAGGCATGTTCGTGGAGGTCCGCGACGCGGTGGGGCTGGGGGAGAAGCTGAAGGTGACGTTCGCGGGCGAGGACGGCACGGAGATGACGTGCCTGTGCGAGGTGCGCTACCAGGTGGCGCTGGCGTTCGGCCGCAAGGACGGGCGCGAGGGCTCCAGCCGCGGGGTGGGGCTGCGAATCGTGGCGTACGAGACGCACGACGACGCGCCGCTGCTCCTGGTGGACCGCGAGCGGGTGATGCACTGAGGTTCGTAGCGTGGCCGCCTGGCTGAGCGGCCCGGTGGCCCGACGACGCTCCCGGGACAGGGGGCCGCCTGGGGCCGCCACAGCGGGCGCCACGACATGACAAGGGCACGGTCCTCACGAGGAGAGCCGTGCCCTTGGTGCTTTCAGGAGGCGGGAGGGCCTACTGCGAGAAGCCCTCGAGCAGGTAGTGGGCCTCGATGCGCTTGAGCGCGAGGATCATCGCGGCGCAGCGGCTGTCCACGGCCTCGCCGACGCAGTACTGGCGGCTGTCGTGCATGTCCGTCTTGCGCGGCTGGTTGCGGGAGATGTCGCGGATGATGCGGTAGTTGCGCTTCATCGCGCGCTCCAGGCGCTGGTCGACCTCGGCCTCGCTCCAGCGCTCCATGCGCTTGTTCTGGATCCACTCGTAGTAGCTCACCGTCACGCCGCCGGCGTTGGCGATGATGTCCGGGATGAGCTCGATGCCGCGCTTCTGCAGGACGCGGTCGGCCTCCGGGGTGGTGGGGCCGTTGGCGCCCTCGGCGATGAGCTTGACCTTGAGGCGCTCGGCGATGTCCGCCGTGATCTCGCCACCCAGGGCGGCGGGGACGAGGATGTCCGCCTGGACATCCCACAGGTCCTTCTTCTCGATGCGCTGGGCGCCCGGGAAGCCGAGCACGCTGCGCTTGAGGTTCTTGGGGTCCTGCACGTAGGCGGTGAGCGCCTGCACGTCGATGCCGTCACCGTTGTAGATGGTGCCGTCCGCGTCGTTGACCGCCAGCAGGCGCGCGCCCATGCCGCCCAGGATGTTGGCGGCGTGGCTGCCCACGTTGCCGAAGCCCTGGATGACGAAGGTCTTGCCCTTCACGCTCTCGCCGCGGTCCGCGTAGTAGTCCTCGATGCAGAACGCGACGCCCTGGCCGGTGGCCTTGCCGCGGCCCTCGGAGCCGCCGATGCGCACGTCCTTGCCCGTGACGATGCCGCGCAGGTTGTGGCGCTCGCGCTCACCGTCGGAGAACTGGCGGTACAGGAGCGCCATGATCTCCGGGTTGGTGCCCACGTCCGGGGCCGGGATGTCGATGTTGGGCCCGATGAGGCTCTTGAGCCGGTACATGAAGCGCAGGGTGATCGCCTCCAGCTCCTCGCGGCCGTACTCGCGCGGGTCGATCTGGATGCCGCCCTTGCCGCCGCCGAAGGGCACCTCGGCGATGGCCGTCTTCCAGGTCATCTCCGCGGCCAGGGCCTTGAAGAGGTCCAGGGACACCTCGCGGTGGTAGCGCAGGCCGCCCTTGTAGGGGCCACGGGCCTGGTTGTGCTGGACGCGGTAGGCCTTGAAGCGCTGGGACTCGCCGGGGACCAGCTGGTAGACCTTGCCGTCCGGCAGGCGCAGGTGGCCCTGGCGGATGGCCACGTCGGAGCCCAGGAGGGCGCGGCCGTTGAGGATGATGCTGCCGTTGGCCAGGGCCTCCAGGCCCTCCTTGTTGCGCACCTGCGTCTCCGGCAGGTCCGCGAACTGCTTGGCGCGCTCGGGGATGAGCGGGACGAGGCGATCCTTCAGCTTCGCCGTCACATAGAAGATGTGCTCGTAGTCGGGCTCCTCGAGCTCCAGCCGGACGCGCTTGTCCAGCTTGATGAGGTCGGCGGCCCGATGGAAGATCTCCATCGCCTCGGTGTAGACGGTGCGCTTCGGCGTCGGCGCCGGAGCGCGCATGAAGTTCTCTTCGCTGGCCATGTCGAAAACGGCTCCTTGTGGTCCCAGCCACGCTCGGGCCGGGGACGCGGGGATAGCGGCGCCCTTATGTGCATATGCGCCAACCGAGTTCAACCGCCGTGGCGCCACGCTTCCTCCCGAAAAACCGGAGCGATGACGGGGACTTATGGCAACGCGCTGTGTCACCGACGGCGGATGCACCGTGTCATGGATGTCACGGTGGGGTGGGTTTGTTCGTTGGGGAACGAAGCACCTGGGCCGGATTGAAAACGGGAGGGCCTTCATTTCGGCTTGCCCTACCCGGAACGCCATGGTACTTCCCGCGCCGCCTTGCGCCGACATAGCTCAGCGGTAGAGCAACTGATTCGTAATCAGTAGGTCCCCAGTTCAAGCCTGGGTGTCGGCTAGAGAGTAGAGAAGGGCCGGTTGCGAAAGCAGCCGGCCCTTTTTCTTTTCGGCGTGCTGCTCGCCGGGCGGCCGGGTTCCCGGGCTTGCCTCATCGCCCTGGAGGCGGGCGGGCTTGCGCTCGAGGCTCCGGGATGGGGGGGCTCCGCGCCTCCGTGCGTTCCCGCGGTCGTTGTGTCCGGAAGCCGCCGCGCGGGGCTCCACTCCTCCAGGTCTCTTCGAAGCGGGGGCGAGCACGACGCGCTCGCGGACGTGGCGGCCGGAGCAGGTGAGGGCCGCGTCAGGGCGCTGCAGCCGACGTGGGGTTCCAGGCTCGAAGCATGGTTCCTCGTAACCCCACTGGGAGGTTCGGGTGTGTGTCTTTGAGGAGTCGTCTGGATTTTTCCACGGCTCTCGATGTCTGACTTGATGAGTGTCCGCGAGCGGACGAATCCACGGTTCTCGAATGACACCTGGGTGCGCCGCTGACCCATCCGTGGCGTTCTTCCAGGTCCGGGCAATGGCAGACAAGTGCTGATTGAAATCCTCCATTTTAACTGGAAATGCGTGTTTTCCTTGTTGTGATTTGCAATAAAAGGGAGCCCGATGTTAGGAAGGTTGCGGCTCAGGCCAACACCAGACAACACAGGAGAAATACCCATGACGAGGAACGTGAAGCGTTTCCTGGCCGTCTCCCTGCTGTCCCTCGCGCCGTCCGTCGCCGCCGCCGAGCAGTTCGACTTTGGTGGGCTGGAGTTCTTCCGGGGTGAGTACGTCACCGCGGTGAAGACGGAGACCTTCGAGCTGAAGGCGCGTCACGCCGAGGGTGGCGTGTCGCTCCTGGCGAACCCTCTGCAGACCTTCGCCGTGGGCAACTGGACGGGCGTCAATGTCAGCTTCGGTGGCACGCTTTCCGGCGTCCGCCTGCCCATTCCCCCTCCGAACCCGCTCGGCCCCGTCGCGAAGCCGTCGGTCAACGGCGTCTTCCAGATTGAGGTTGCTCCGGCCACCTCGGTGACGCAGACGTACTACTACACGACCAATCCGGCGGACCCGACGGGCGCGGCGAAGACGTGCCTCTGGCAGCTGGCGGTGACGTACAACGCCGGCACCGCGACCTGTTCGGCCACCATCGGTCAGGCGGCCTACGGTACGCAGGGCGTCCTCTGCTACCTGGACAATGCGCAGTCGTGGATCAACCCGACCACGTGTGACGCGCAGGTCGTCTCCGCCATGGAGTGAGCCGGGCTTCCTTCCGCGGGTGGCGCGCTCGTCGCCACCCGCGGTGGGGTTCGTTGCTCAGGGTGGAGTAGAGGCTCAGTAGTCCCAGGCGTTGAGCCGGATGGCGCTCTCGAACTGGGAGACCTCCGGATGAGTCTCCTTCAATGCATCCATGATCTGTTGGACCCACTGCTGGAGCTCGGGGCTGTTCTTCCGGACCTTCGCCCCATAGATGAAGACGTACTCGATGGTCCCCGACGAGTTCATGTCTGGCATGGCCCTGTAGAGTGATAACCTCAGGACTCCGTCGTCGTTCTCGTCCGCCTCGTCCGCCTCGTCCGCCTCGTCCGCCTCGTCCGAGGGCGTGAAGTAATGATGCTTGGCGAGGTAGTCATTGATGAAGGACATCGCGGTGGTGGCGACGGTATTGATGTTCGCGGAGTTCATTTGAAGAGACCTCATGAGCCTGCTTTCACGGCGCTTGGGGCTGCTCTGTCCGCCGTGCCCAGAGTGCGTGGTAGGCCCGCTTCAGGCTTTCTTCTCGATTGCATGGACTGACCGGCCCAGCAGCGCGCTTGCTCAATAGTCCGATGAATTCAGCTCGATGACGCTCTGGTACTGGGAAACCTCCGGATGGGTCTCCTTGAGCGCGACCATGATCTGCTCCAGCCACTGCTGGAGTTCGGGATCATCCTTCTCGACCTTCGACCCGTAGATGAAGGTGTACACGATGGTTCCCGGTGACGTCTGGTCCGGCATGGCTCTGTAGAGCGAGAGTCGCAGAGCGCCGGGATCCGATGAGTCAACCTCCTCATCAGGCGTGAAGTTCCCATGTTGGGTGAGGTAGTCGTCGATGAAGGACGTGGCGGTATCTGCGACGGTATCGATTCTCGTGGGGCTCATTCGAGGAAAGTTCCGAATGTGGCTTCCTGTAGGCCCTCCGTCGGCGGCTATGGCGATCTGGGGTCTGCAGGCGATGTAGGCCGCGTGATGGGGCTCGCGGCCCGCATTGAATGGGCCTTCAGTAGTCCCAGGCGTCGAGTTCGATGGTGCTCTTGAACTGAGAGACCTCGGGATGAGCCTCCTTCAGCGCGGCCATGATCTGCTCGACCCACTGCTGGAGCTCGGGACCGTCCTTCTCGACCTTCGACCCATAGACAAAGGTGTACACGATGGTTCCGGGCGAGGTCTGGTCCGGCATGGCTCTGTAGAGCGAGAGCCGCAGGGAGCCGTCGTCGTTCTCGTCCAGTTCATCAGATGGGGTGAAGTACTGGCGCTGGACGAGGTAGTTGCTGATGAAGGATGTGGCTGTCTCGGCGACGGTATCGATTTTCGTGGGGCTCATTCGAGGGGACCTTTGAAAACAGGTTGAAATAGAGGGATGACGCTCAGCGCGCACTGCCCTTGGTTCGCGGAGGCCCTGCTCCAGGGTCGCCGCGCAGGCGCGAGGCCTGTTCAGCCCGGCAGCGCCCCCTCCGGAAGGTATTGGCTGCTCGCCGCGCCCTGGTGACTTCCGCCTTGGCCGCATCCTCTCCGGGCGTTCCCCGTGCGGCTTCTCGGTTGGCGGTGGCATTGTGGACGTTCTGGTCCAGATGAGCCTGGTACTGGTCCTGGCGAGAAGGCGGTGGCGGCGAACCCGTGAATGAGGCGGGAACGGTGCTGTCCCGCTCATGTTTGGCCATGTCATCCGCCATCTTCTGCTTCATCTGTGCTTCGGCCTTCTTACGCCAGTTGTTGATGCACTTGGCGGCGGACTTCCCATCAACGACGTCGGCCGGAGGACAGGTTGGGGACTTCACTGAGCCCAGGCCCGCGCCCGCGGCGCCTCCTGGCCCTCCCGAGGCGCTGGCCGAGCCTCCTGCCCCCGTCCCACTCGCCCCTGCAAGTCCTGGAGGTTGTTGGTTCGCCTCGCGTTCGGAGGTACGCCACCGCTGCCGGTGTTCCCTCACGTACTGGTTGACGCGTTCGTCTTCATCCGCGTGTCGTTGGCGCTGGCTGTAGTCTGTCTCCGGCCGACCTGTCTCGGAGTTCTCGTAGCGCCGCCGTTGGGTGTCCGCGTTCTCCCGGCGGGTATGACGTCCGTGCTCCATGTTCTCGGAGGCCATGCCTTGCTGGGGAACAGCGGGTGCGCGATTCGACTCATAGCCGTCGATGACGTTCCGGCAGGGGTCTCCGCGCGCATCATTGCCCATGTCATCCGAACCGCTCTCCCGGAAGTTGGAGTCACGGACAAGATGGCCTGACTGGCAACTGGCGAGATAGCGGTCACCAGCCGTGGGCCGCTCCAGCGGAGTCCCGTCCTTCATCCCCGCGGCATGCTCCGCGGCAGTCGCCGTGTCCCAACGGTTGCATTTGGCCCGTGCCTCCTTGTTGAGCTTGGCGACGTGGTCATACGAGCCGAACCAGTCCGGGTTCAGCTTGGCCTGGATGAGCAGTTGCTGGCACTGCCGGGAGAAGAAGCTGCTGCCGCCGCCCTCGAGATAGTTGACGGGTGTGTGCGGTGGTGGCGTGGGCGCGCTGGCTGTCATGTCGGGTCCCCCTCGAACGGACGGCTTCGCTGACCTTCGTGAATCGAGTCTCTCACCACTTGCGTGGAATGTCCTGGACGCAGGCGACGAAGTCCGCGAGCGGAATGGTCCGGAACTCCTTCGCGTCCTCGGTGTCGACCAACCCCTCCGACGTGGCCATCACCAGCCGCTTCCGGGTGTCCAGGCTCAGGGGCTTCACAGGCGCCTCCACCTCCTCGAGCTGATTGCCGCGCAGCGTGAAGAGCCCATACGTCCCACCCGCCACCCAGACCTGCTCCCGGTACTTCGCCACGCTCATCAACATCCCGGGGGACTCCGCCACCTCCGACCAACCATAGACGCTGCCTTCGTGCACCCCCGCGTCGCTGCACGCATACATCTCATCCTTGCTGACGACATGCACAGCCGTCATCACCGCCTCCGTGAAGGACGGTGCCGGATGCCACCGCGCCCCATCCCAGCGTGCGATGAGCCCCTCCCCACCCACCGCGTAGACCAGGTCCGGCGCCAGCCCATGCACCGCGAAGACCTCGCCAGGGCAAGGAAGCTCATGCCATTGCCTGCCATCCCAGCGGTAGAACGACTCCTTGCGCTGCTGTGAATGCGGTCCCCAGGCCAACACGAACCGGTCATCCAATCCCCAGATGCCCGACACGACGCATGGCAGCTCGTGGAACTCCCACGCCGGACGCGAGGGATTCTCCGAGCGGTTGATGTGCACCCCTCCGCGACGGAAGCTGCCCTCGGCCACGTAGACCGTGCCCGACGGCGAGCGCCAGAGCGAAGTGAGCCACCCCACCTGGCCCAGCTGCGTGTAGACGCGCCCGTCCACCACCTGGCCCACCCACGACTCCGCGTGGTCCTCCATCCAGTCCTTGCCATCCCACCGGTCCGCCAGGAAATGGCAATCCCAGGCCGAGTCTCCGCTGGCCCGGCGGAATGCGTGTGCGAGCTTCATGATGTGGGGTCCTCGGGTACGGGGCGCCTCGCGGCGGCGGGAAGCTCGCCTGGGTCTCTTGAAGCCACGGTCTCGTGATAGTCGTACATCGCTCGGGGTGTTGCCAGGAGGCGGTGACGATGTCGAAGCTGCGTGGACCGGGGGGCGACGTGCTCGCGGAGAACCCGGAGGTGACGCTGACCCGATATGCCCTCGGGCTGACGCTGTACCTGGATGAGCCCTACGTCTGGGCCACCGAGGGCGCCGCGGCCCTGCTCCGGCGCTTCCTCCAACTGGCTCCCGCCGAGCGACTCACCTGGTACACCACCTCCACGCTTCCGGAGTGGCACCGCTTCACGCCTCGGGTCGCCGACGACGTGCTCGCCTCCCTCTCCGTCTCCTGGGCCGATGTCCGCGTCAGGCACCTGTTCACGTTCCGCCTGGTGGATGACCTCGGAGCGCCAGGGCTCGGCTTCATCTACCGGGAGCTGGACGCGGCACGGGGCCGTCGAGGCTTCCTCCAGGTGCTGCTGCCGGAGACCCTCGACCCGAAGCAGCTGCTTCAACTGGCCAAGGAGGTTGGCGAGCGCTGGCCCCTGCTCTGCGGCGTGGGCGGCTACGTGGGCACCTGGAACGAGTGGGTCAAGTCCACAGCGTTCTGGAGTCTGTACCGCTCCAGCCAGCGCTACCTCGGGCTCGACATCCAGGACCCGGATGCCATGTCCTGGTGCGTGGGCGAAGGGCTGCCCGGGAGCAACTGGCTCACGCTCGTGGGTGACGGCCTCGCCGGGAAGCTCGCGCTGGACGTCGCCGCGCTCAAGGCCCGTGCCTGGACGTCCGAGGTCCACGTGCACACGCTGAAGGGGACCACGCTCATCCAGGCGGGTGAAGCCCCGACGCTCGGTGACGTCAACGCGCTCGAGTACCCCTCCGCCTACGCCGAGGTGGCGCGTGTCCTGGAACCCCACTTCGTCAAGAAGCCCACCGAGTTCTGGGGTGGCTTCCAGGAGGAGCAGAAGACAGGGGCCTGGCTGCGCCGCTTCGTCTTCCCGGAGGACCTGCGCTGAGCCCATCTCACGGCTCCCGTGAGAGCAGCACCACGCCGCGCGCGCCGCCCGCGCTCGAGCCCGTCAGCAGGCAGGTGGCCGCGCCCGGGTCACCTCGCAGCATGCCCTCCACCGCGACGGCCAGCCCCGTGGGCATCGCCGCGGCGCCGAGGTCCCCCAGGCACTCGGACAGGTACTCGAGCGTGGCCTCCGGCGGCATCACGTCGTGGGCCACCCGAGGCCAGGCCAGCTTGAACTCGTGCACGCGCAGCTCCTCCGCCGTCATGTCGGAGAGCCACCAGTCCAGCGTGCGTCGCTCTTCACGGAGCCGCTCGGACACCACGCGGCCCGCGCGTGTCAGCGCCGCCGCCATGCAGGGCATGTCGTTGTCCTGGGTGGCCAGCTCGACGTCGGTGGCCACGGTGTCGAGCCGCGCGAGCACCGGCCACTTCGTCCGCTTCGCCACGTCCGTCCGGGTCAGCGCGCAGAAGGCCGCGCCTTCTCCTCCGACGAAGGTGTCCAGGTTCTCCCCATCGAAGATGCGCTGCTGGTCGATGAGCGTCTGGACCACCTCCGGGTCGTAGTACGTGTCCACGCCTCCGACGAGCGCGACGTCCACCTTGCGGCCTCGCAGCGCCTCGCCCGCCTCGATGAGCGCGAAGGCCAGCGAGGCATGACCCCGCGGCACCACGTGGACCACGGGCCGGACGTCTCGCTCCTCCAGGAGCCGCACCAGCGCCTTCTCCACCTGGCGTCGCTGCGTGGCGAAGCCCTCCTGCGTCCGCTCCCCCATCCGCTCGGGAAGACAGAGCACCAGGGCCACGGTCGCGTTCGGCGGCAGCTCCTCCAGGTTCGTCAGCAGCTGCGTCAACGTCCGGGTGGCGATGGGCACCAGCCGCTCGGCGCCCGAGTCCCGGGTGGGCAGTGTCCGGATGGGCGCCATCGTCACGCGCTTCCCGTTGGGCGCGCGGAAGGGCGTCTCCGCGTAGGCGGACAGCTCCGCGCGGCGGAAGGCCCACGTCTGGTACGGAGCGAAGGCCAGCCCGTTCCACGCGGCCGTCCCCACGATGACGGGCGCCGAACCCCACCGTCCGCCGTAGTGCGCCGAGTCCAGGTGTCGAGCGGTGCTCATCGGACGACCTCCTTCTCGTGCACCTGGATGTAGTGCAGGCGGCGCGCGGGGCGCGGCATGGGCACCACGGTGCGCCAGGTCAGCTCCAGCGTCTCCTCGTCCGAGGGCCGCAGCAGCACCGTGTCCAGGACCGGGCGGTGGTCCGTGTCCCCCTGCGCCGTCCGCGCCGTCACCGCGAAGTGCAGGCGGGGGAGCGCGAAGTGATACGAGCCGCCCGCGGAGAGGTTGAGCAGCTTCACCATCTCGCCCCCCTTCAAGTACTCGGGGCAGATGAGCTCGGGCGTCGCGCACTGGTTGTGGCGCTCGTCGAAGTCCAGCGGCTGCAGCGGCATGCGCTCCTTCATCCACTTCTCGTCCGCGGTCCCCGCGTAGCGACGACGGGGCTCCCAGTGTCTGCCGATGGCGCCCACGCCGGCGGGCGCGGGCCGCGTCCTGGCGGAGGAGATGAGGTCGCGTGGATCCTCGATCTGCGGAGCAAGCTGGTTCACCAGCGCGTCCGAGTCCCGCGCGACGCCGCGCCCCAGGGGGTTGCGTGCCTCCTCCACGGGCGGCTTGTTGGCGTCACTCGCGTCGAAGCCCCCATACGCGAGCTCCCACTTCAGGGGCACGCTGGTGAAGGGCTGCGGCGGTCCCAGCGCCATCCCGAGCGCGCCCCGGTACCAGACCCGCGTGCCGAACACGCGCAGGCTCTTGGCGACGGGGCCCACCTCGATGTGGACGTCCAGCTGCTTGACGGCCTGGCCGCCCTTGCTCATGGCGTTGCCCACCACCACCACATCCGTGGAGGGCTTGCGGATGCACACGTCCGCGGGGAGCTGGATGCTGCTGGCCTCGGGCGCCTTCTTGTCCCAGGGCTCGTCGGCGTGGCGGACCTGGGCGCCACCGACGCGTGTCACCCGCGCGCTGCCCGGGGCGATGGAGAAGAGCTCCTTGATGAGGACCACCATCAGGATGCCTCCGTCCATCCCCAACTGGGGAACGAGGGCCACCGTGGATGAGGTGCCGTTGAGCAGCTCGGGCGTGTTCACGTCACGTCACCTCGCATACCGCGTCGTCCATCCATCCGACGGGCTCCGCCGGCTGCCCGACTCCACATGAACCCTCCAGGCCTCGAGCTGCGCGAGCTGCCGGACGACGAAGTCCGCGCGGTCCAACGGAACGGCTCCGCCCGTGCGCACCGCCAGCTCCACGTGCACCCAGCGGCGCATCGCGGGCAGTGACTCCGGAGCCTCCAGCTCCCACAGGGAGACCTTCGGACTCCACGCATGTCCGAAGCGGTAGCGCGTGCCCTTCCTGGCATGGCGACCATGCTTCGCCCACCAGTCCGCCCACACGACGGCCCGGTCCGCGAGGTCGAGCACGGGCGTGGGCGGCGTGAAGGGTCGCTGGAAGGGCAGGGCGTCCCGCGTGTACTCGGGGCTCGGGACGTCCTCCGTCAGGGACGCGCCTGTCATCCGTTGCAGCGCGTCCAGCGCCGCGACCTTCGTGTCGGGAGTGTCCATCGCCAGGTGCTCGAGCAGCACCTCCATGAACGACAGGTCCCCGAACCACCCCAGGGCCCGCAGCACCGCGGGCACGTCACCCGAGTCCAGCGCGGCGCGCAGGTCGTCCGCTCCGGACGCGTCCGCGGACATCGCCAGGAAGAGGGCCGCGTCCGCGAAGGCGCCCTGACCCTTCAGCACCAACGCGCGCGCTCGCTCCAGGCCTTGCTCGCTTCTTCGCAGCAGGGCGCTCTCCAGCGCGGCGCGGACGACCTCCTCGTCCTCGTGGCGCAGCGCCTGCTCGAGCGCGCGGTGAGGCACGGGACCCTGGGTGGCTCCGAGCGCCTGGCTCGCGGCTCGAATCACCTCCAGCTCCGGGTCCTCCAGTCCTCGCTCCACGTCAGACACGGAGAGCGCGCCGCGCCGCGCGAGGACGCGCAGGCCCGCGGCCCTCCGCGCCGGCAGCTCCGCGTCCAGCCACGGGCGCACCGCCCGCTCGATGCCGGGATGCGGCGCGAGCGAGAGCGCGTCCGTCACCGCCTCGGCCATCCTCGGCTCGCTCAGCTCCACGGTCCGGATGATGCGCAGGGCCTGGTCGAGCGCGTCGTCCCCGGCCAGCGAGCCGAAGAGGAACACGTTGGCCCAGGTGAGCTCGGGGTCCGGCTCGGGACGCTCCTCCAGCAGCTTCACCAGGCGCGGCAGGATGGGAGGGCCACAGGCGACGATGGCGTCCACGCGGCGCACCAGCCGTTGCTCGGTGCGCTCGCTGTTCGACCAGGGCGTGAGGGGCCGGGCCCGACGCATCAGCCCGAACATCCCCAGCTCCTCCAGGCAGGTGCGCGCATGGCCGAAGAGCACGTCCTCCTCGGCCTTCGGGTGGCCGAAGTGGAGGGGCAGGGCCTGCGCGTCCGTCGCCGCGACCCTCGCTTCGTCCTCCTCCGGCGCGGCGTCCTCGTCGTCTTCTTCTTCGGCCTCGAACGCCGCCAGCCGTGCGTGCGCCTTGGCGAGCAGCGCGTCGAGCTGCGCGAGCGTCGTCACGGGCGGAGGCGCCGCGGGTGGGGCAGGGGGCGGCGCTTCCGGCTCGGGCAGCTCCGGCAGGGGGATGGCCGGCAGGAGGACCTCGCGCACCGGCTCGAGCAGCCGGGGCTCGCGGAGGCTCGCGCGCAGGGGCTCGGCGCGGACCTTGGGCGGCAGTGGGCGCGCGTCGGCGCCCGTGGAGAAGGGCTCGCCCAGGGCGCCGATGGCCGCCTTCATGGCCTGCTGGAGCAGCGCCAGCTCCGCGAGTCCGCCCGGGTCCTCCGTGGGGACCTGCGCGAGCAGCCGCGCCGCCGCGTGGAGGTTCGTCGCCATGGCGCGGATGCGCTCGCGCCGGACGTTGAACTGCGCGCGCGCCGCGTGGGCCTCGTACGCCTCACGCAGGGCCAGCGCGAGCTGCTCCTCGGCCTGCCGGACGGGCAGCGCCGGGTCTGTCACCGCCCTCAAGCCGAGCAACGCCTCATCGAGCAACGCCTGGACTGTCTGGATGCCCATCCGCTCCGTCACGCCCACGCCCCTACCGGGAGTCCCCGAAGCCCACGTTCCCCGTCACGCAGACGGGCTTGCCCTCGAAGTGCACGGTGACGGCGGGGACGGGCAGCCCCCACGCCACGCCGCGGTTGACGCCCGCGACGGTGATGTCCTTGGTGAGCGCGACGCCGGGCTCGTTGCCCTTCATGTTCCCCGTCTTGCAGAACGAGCTGTGGACGTGCTTGCTCTCGATCTCGATGTTGCTGCACTTGACGCTCAGCGAGCCCGAGTCCCCGGTGATGGGGTAGGGCATGGGCAGCGGGCTGGGCGCCGCGGGCGTGTGGCACATGTTGGGCGCCATGGGCACCACGGTGTGCTTGCTCTTCTCTCCGACGACCGTCATTCCAAGCGCGGTGACGCTCATGGCGCGGGCTCCTAGTTCAGCTTGATGAGGGTGGCCAGGACCTTGGCCACCTCGCGTGCACGGGTGATGACCCGGTCGGCGTACAGCTCGACCTCGGTCGCGGTGACTTGGAGGAACGCGCCGGGGACGCGCAGCAGCGCCTTCTCGTCCGCCGTCACGGAGAAGCTGCGCACGCGCGCGTTGACCGCTCCCTGCCGGTCCAGGTGCAGCGCGCGCTGCGTGGTGAGCAGGCCCGCGATGAGCGGCGTCTCGTCGGAGGCATCCACGATGACCCTCGCGCCCGAGGCGAGCGCTTCGTCGAGGAGCGCGGGGTCCACCGCGGGGTCCACCTGGAGCAGGTGCTCCGTGGCGCCGATGCGCACGCGCCACCCCTCGCCCTCCCGCGCCACCAGTCGCCCCAGGCTCATCGGAGGCAGGGCGGCCGCGGGCGCCGGTGCCAGCCTCACCTGACGCGGAGACTCCTCGGAGGTCTCGGCCTCTTCACGTGCCACGCTCTTGAGTGCCTGCATGCTCATGTCCTTCTCCTCATCCCGGCATGATGGCGGGAGGGTGCATCTTGATTTCGGAGGTGCCTTCGATGGTGACGCCCAGCGCGCCCTTGATGGCCACGCCGCTGGAATCGATGACGACCTCGGAGGCTCCACACGTCAGGGTGATCTTCCCGGACGCCTCGAGCTTGAGATTGGCGGCGGTCACCACGCCCGCGGCGCCCGCGGTGATGGAGTGGCCTCCGGTGATGTCCTGGGTCTGGCTGGCCACGTTGATGGCCACGGCCCCCTTCGCATCGATGGCGAGCGCCTTGGCCACCTTCACCATGTACGCGCCCACGGTCTCGAGCTTCGCGATACCCACCTGCTCGTTCTTGCCACCGTTGATCAACTCGATACGGGCAGCGCCGATCGTCTCCGTCGAGTCTCCGCCGACCGCGAACGAGACTCCCGTCACCGCGTTGATGACCGCCAGCGCGCCGATCTTCTCGGTGACGGAGCCCTCGACCGTCGTGCCCCACGTACCGGAGCCGCCGCCTCCACCTCCGCCGCCTCCACCTCCGCCGCCTCCACCTCCGCCGCCTCCACCTCCGCCGCCTCCTCCTCCGCCACCACCTCCGCCACCGCCGTCTCCGCCACCGCCACCGCCACCGCCGCCGCCTCCGCTACCCGAGTTCGCGGTGGCCGGCGCATCCCACGATCCCCCCGCGCCGCCTCCGCCACCACTTCCTCCTCCGAAGCCCCCGAAGCCTCCTCCCTCGGTCCCCCCTCGCGTCAGCGCGCCGCTCGACACGGCTTGCGCCATGCCGGATGCCATGACGCTCGAGAGGGACAGGTTCCCGTCCTCGGCGAGCTGGCCCACCTCCGAGCCGAAGACGGCCACTGCGGTGTTGTCGCCTCCGAGGAGGGCCGCTGCCGGGCCGGCCAGCTCCGCGGCGGTGCCCAGCGCTTCCCGGGCAGCGTTCAGCCCCGGCATCAAGGGCCCGAGCAGGGCGGCTTCGGCGCGGCTCGCCGCCTTGCCCGCGAGGGCGATCGCCCCTTCGAGGGCCAGTGTCTCGATGCTCTCGAGCAGCCCTTCCGCCGGGTCGCCGACCTGCATGTTCTCCAGCCCGCCGACCTTCAGCGTGACGGCGCCGGTGATCTCCTCGCCGATGATGCCGCTGACCTTGACCGCGCGGTTGGCGCCCACGGTGACCTTGTGGTCCTTGCCCACCGAGGCGTTGTGAATTCCCTTCACCGCCATCTTCTCGTTGGCGCCGACGGACATCTCCCGATTCGTGCCGATGGTGCGCTTCTGGTTCACCGCGACCTTGGCGCTCTTGTCGTTGGCGGCCTTGATGTTGATGTCGTAGGCGCCATTGACGTAGACGCGCTGGCTGTCCGCCGAGTCGTCGAAGCTGACCTCGTTCGAGCCCCCCGCGCCGGGCGACGAATTGGAGCGGTGCCCGGACACCGTCTTCTGCGCGGGCAGGCTGTAGTCCGGCGGGTTCAGCGGGTTGTAGAGGCGCCCCAGGCACACGGGCCTGTCCGGGTCTCCCTCCACGAACTCGATGAGCACCTCCCAGCCGATGCGGGGAATCATCACGGAGCCCGTGGTGTGCGCCTGCGTGACGCGGACCCAGCAGGACGACTTGTCGTCGAGCATGCCGTCTCGGTCCCAATGGAACTGCACCTTCACGCGGCCATGCTCGTCGCAGTGCAGCTCCTGCCCCGAGGGCCCCGTGACTCGCGCCGTCTGGAGTCCCAGGATGCGCGGCCGAGGCGTCTCACGTCGGGGACGGAACACCTGCGCGGAGGGCACCACGTCGAAGTCCACCTCGCAGTGCGCCGCGCCGGTGTCCACGAGCGGACCGGGCTCCTGCTGGCCGTGGAAGCGCAGGTGCAGCCGCGAGGCGGTGATGAAGTACTCGCCATCCGCGAAGGGGTGGCCCACCAGCGACACGCGCCGGCCCGGCGCCAGCGTCATCGCGTTGGTGCGCGCCCGCGCGGACTTCCGCCGTCCCCGGAGCTCCTCCAGGCGACGCTTCGCCAGTCGTTTGCCGTCTGCGGGCTGCGTGTAGCGGCCCGGGTACTCGTACCACTCCGCCTGCACGGAGTCCTCGGCGAGCTGGTCCGCGGCCAGCTTCTTGGAGGGGTGCAGCATGTCGTAGTCGTCCAGGCTGACCTTGGAGACGCTGGCGCGCACGCCGCTGCGCCAGTCCCACACCGCCACCGCGTCGCCTCCGAGCGAGGCGTCGTAGCGGAAGGGCAGGGCGTCCGGCTCCATCACCTCGGCGGACTCGCTCGCGTCCGAGAGCACCATCACATGCCCGTCCGCGCTGTGCTCGAACGCGAACCAGATGCCCTCCTCCTCGAGCAGCCGGCACACGAAGTCCCACTCCGACTCGTCGTACTGCACGCAGTACTCACGCCGGGGATACGCGCCCTCCAGCGACCAGCGGAACAGCTTGTCCTCGAGCCCCGCGTCCTTGAAGACGGCCTTCACGATGTCCGGGACGGACAGCTCCTGGAAGATGCGGAAGCCGTACCGGTACGCGACGAGCCACGGCTGCGGGACGAGCGTGAGCCGGTAGCGCACGAGCTGCGCCGGGTCATCCGTGGCGACGACATCGACCCGGTCCACCACCCCCGACACCTCGCGCACCTGCCCGAAGGCGTCCTCCAGCACCACGTGGGCGAACCCTCCGCGCGCCTCCTCCGGCGCCAGCTCCGTCGCCGACAGGTCGAGCTCGAACACGAACCGCCGTGACACCTCTTCTTCGCCACGCAGGGCGTGGACGACCAGGTCCCCCCGCTGACCGGGGATGCTGGCGGTGACGGACACTGCCGAGGGCGAGTCGCTCATAAAGCCTCAGGCGCTCTTGTGCAGCAGCTGGTTGAGCACCTTGTTGTTCTTGATGACGACGGTGGGGGCCTTGATGTTGATCTGCCCGCTGGCCAGCAGCTCCACCGTGCAGGCGCCGCCCCGGAGGACCAGCTTGTTCTGGGCGGAGAAGGTGACGTTGGTGGCCTTCACCTTCATGCCTCCGCCCGCGGTGATGGCCACCAGGCCCTTGGCCGTGTCGGTCCTGCTGCCGCCGCACTTCACCTTCTCCACGCCCGCGTTCATCACGTAGCCCGCGCCGCAGGAGACGGACATCTGCTTGGCCTTGGTGAACTTCAGGGCGCCGATGGTCTCCGTGAAGTTCGTCGACACCGAAACGAGCCGGCTCTTCCCCGCCAGCTCCATCCAGGCCGCGCCGACCTTCGTCGAGGAGGCCCCCACCACCTTGCGCGTGTAGGCGACGAGCGCCGTCACCACCTGCATCGCGGCCACCTTCCGGTCCAGGGTGCCCTGGATGCTCTCGGCCATGTCCCCACCCACCTTCACCATGCGCGCGCCGCCGACGCTCACGCTCAAGTCCCCGCCGACGCCATCCGTGTAGTCGCCCCCCACGTTGATGTCCTGGTTGGCGCCCACGCTGAGCGTCCGGTTGCCGGTGACGTTGGCGTAGTGGTTGCCTCCCACGCTCACCGTGTTGTCCACGCCCACCGAGCAGCGCTCAGCGTTGGCGACCGTCATCTCCGCGTCGTTGTCCACCAGCAGCGTGTAGTCCTTGGACGCGTTGATGAAGATCTCCTCGGCGCCCGCCGCGTCCTCGAAGCGCAGCTCGTTGGCGCCCGGTCCGCCGCCCGTGGTCGCACTCTGGATGGAGCTGCGCGTGGCGCCGTCCGGCAGCGCGTACGGCGGCGTGTGCTCGGCGTTGTAGAGGTGGCCCGCGACGAAGGGCCGGTCGAAGTCCCCCAGCTCGAAGTCCACCAGGAGCTCGAACTCCACGCGGGGGATGATGAGCGAGCCGCTGAGCGGAAGCTGGCCCACGCGCAGCCACGTGGAGCTGCGGTCATCCTTCAGGCCGGAGCGGTCCCACGGAAAGCGCACCTTCACCCGGCCGAAGGACTCCGTGTGGATCTCCTCACCCGAGGGCCCGGTGACGAACGCCAGCTGCGTGCCTCCGATGAGCGGCTTGGGCGGCGCCGTCACCGGCCGGTAGGGCACGGTGTGCGGGATGGCCCAGACCTCGTTCGAGTAGAAGCCGGGCCGCTGCGTGTCGTGCTCGCTGGAGGCGTGGTGCACCACGCGGGTGATGAGCAGGTCCGCGTTGGCCTCCGTCCGGCCGTGCCCCGTCACGCAGAACGTCCTGCCGGGCTCCAGCCGCGGGCAGGTGCTCTGGCCCTGGAGCGTGCGCGTCCCCACTCGCAGCCGCTCCATCAGGCGCCTGGCGCGCGTGCGGCCCGCCGCCGCCTCCACGAAGTCACCCGGATGCTCGTAGACCTCGCGCCCCGTGGTGGACTCGGCGCTGTGGGTCGCGGACAGGTCGACCGCGGGGCGCTTGAAGTCGTAGTCGCGCAGGAACACCTGGTCGGAGGCCATGCTCCGGCCATCACGCAGGTCGATGATGACGTCGTCGTCGAGCTGGCTGCTGTCCCGGTCCACCAGCAGGCTCTGCCCCCGGATGGGCTCCAGCCGGGTGCTGTCGTCGAAGAAAAGCAGCCGCGCGCCGTCCGCCTCGTGGTGCACCGCGAAGGCGATGCCCTCCGAGTGGAGCAGCCGCGACATGAAGGCGAAGTCGCTCTCGTTGTACTGAACCACGTTGACGCGCGTGGGGGGCGGCTCCGTCAAATCCCAGCTGGACGCGTCCCCCAGGCCCGCGTCGTCGAGGACGCTGGAGACGACCTCCTGGACGCTCTGCTCCTGGAAGATGCGCGAGGTGCGGCCCAGCTTGAGCAGCTCCACCGGGGCGCAGATGACGACCACCAGCCGGAAGGCATGGCTCTGCGTGGCCTCCAGGTGCGCCTCGGTCACCACGCCGTGGAAGGGGCGATCCTCCGAGTCGTCGTGGAAGCGCAGCCACAGGGCCGCCGGCGTGCCCGGCAGCGCGTCCAGGTCCACCTGCTCCGGCGTCTCCGCCTCCACCTGGACCCGACAGCCCTCGCTCAGCCCTTCCGTGGCCTCCATCCGCAGGACGCGGAAGCTGGTGGGGTCGAACCCCTCCAGGGACAGCTCCAGGCTCAGTCGACGCATTCCCATGATGAGCGCCCCCTACTTCTTGAAGTGAATCTTCCCCTTGAGCTGCACCTTGGCGCCGCCCTTGAGGCCCTCCGCGTCCACCGTCAGCGTCGAGCCCGACAGCTCGAACACCTTGCCCCCGCCCTTGAGCTTCGCGCCGCCTGGAGCGGTGAGGGTCACCGTCTTGGCGGACATCGCGAAGTCCTTGCCCACCTTCTCGGAGATGGGCCCCGCGGAGGTGACGGCCACCGCGCCCACGGCCTCCAGGATGAGGTCCTCGCCCGTCTTGAAGTCCGCCAGGCCCGTGGTGAGCACCTTCGCCGCGCCGACGTCCTCCGACTTGGCGCCCTTGAGCACCTCCACCTTGGCGCCGCCCACCGTCTCCGTCTTCCCGCCGCCCACCGTCTCGACGATGGCCGTCGCCGCGTTGATGGAGAACGCAGCGCCCACGGTGCGTGAGCAGTCCGCGTTGAAGGTCTCCAGCACGTGGTTGGCCAGGACGTTCATCGGTCCGCCGATGGTGTCGCTGCGCTGGCCGTCCACCGTCTGGGAGAAGTTGCCGGTGACGCCCCAGTCGTCCACCGCGCCGACCTGGACCACCTTGGAGCCCGTCGTCTCCAGCACCGCGTTGCTCGTCACGCTGAGCCCCTGGTTGGCGCCGATGTCCACCGACTCGTCGCCTCCCACCAGCGAAGTGGACTGGTCGCCCACCTCCTCCTGCGCGTTGTTGACGATGTCCTCGGAGAGGTCGTGCCCGGTGACGAGCTTGAAGTCCTTGGAGGAGTGGATGAAGAACTCCATGCCCCCGTTGCCGTCCTGGATGCGCACCTCGTTCGTGCTCCCGCCGCCGGGCGAGGTGGCCGACTGGAGCGTGGACTGGGTCCGCTCGTCCGGGAGGGCGTACGGCGGCATCGTCTCCTGGTTGTAGAGCTTCTGCAGGACGACGGGGCGGTCCGGGTCTCCGTCCAGGAAGCCCACCTCCATCTCCCAGCCCACGCGCGGCAGGAGCATGCTGCCGCTGGTGTTCTGCTGCTGCACGCGCATCCAGCACGAGGCGGTGTCGTCCACCTTGCCCTCGCGATCCCAGTAGAAGTGGACCTTGATGCGCCCGAACTCGTCGACGTGGATCTCCTCGCCCGGCGGGCCGGTGACGACCGCGCTCTCCTTGCCCCACACGCGCGGGCGCGGGGTGCGCCGCGGGGGGCGGAAGTCGGCGCCCGCCGAGGGGATGGCCCGCACGCGGGTGCCGAAGCGGGTGGACTCCCCGTCGTCCGCCTGGACCAGCGCGTAGTCGTGGGTGACCTGCAGGAGCAGGTACTCCTGGCAGAGGAAGGAGGGCAGGGCGTCGAGCAGGGAGAACAGTCGCCCGGGCTGGAGCCGGAAGCTGTTGCTGCGCGCCTCCAGGACCATCCGCTCCTGCACCAGCCCGCTCAGGCGGTTGCGCGCGCGGCGGACGCCATCCGAGGGGCTGGAGAAGGAGCCCGGGTATTCGTAGCGCGGGAAGTCCGCCTCACTGGAGCGCTCCTCGGCCTCCAGCGGCTCGCTGGGGCTGCGCCAGTTCCAGTCCCGCGTGGTGTACAGGCCGTGCACCAGTCGCGAGGTGAAGGTGAGCTCCGCCACGCGCTCGTCCTCCGCGTGGATGAGCGAGTCGCGCGTGAAGCCGAGCCCGGGTGTCCCCAGGATGGGCTCGTGGGCGGAAGGGGCGTCCGCGAGCTTCAGCACGTGCTCGGTGGGCAGGTGCTCGAACCAGAAGAAGATGCCCTCGTCCTCCAGCAGCCGGAGCACGAAGTCCAGGTCGCTCTCCTTCCACTGGGTGCAGTACTCTCGCTTCATGTAATCGCGGGACAGGTGCCACTCGGTGGACTCGGCCGGAAGGCCCGCCTTCTCCAGGACGGCCTGGATGATCTCCACCGCCGTCATGTCCTGGAATATCTGGCTGCGGCTGCGGTAGCGCAGGCCGTGCAGCCGGGGCCGCAGGCGCAGCCGGTAGACGAAGCCATGGGTCGCCAGCCTGGAGCGGTACTCCGCCTCCTCCACGACGCCGTGGAAGCAGCGCTCCTCGAAGCTGCCCTCGGAGAAGGTGGGGGAGAGCCTCAGCGTCCCCGCCGTCCCGATGAGGGCCGTCAGGTCCAGATCCGGATCATCACAGGCGAACTCGAGCTCCACGTCGAAGAGCTCGGACAATCCCTCGCGAGCCGTGGCCCGCAACACGATGGCTTCCGCGGGAAGGCTCGCATGGTCGATATGGGCACGCACCTCCATGCTGTCTCCCCCTCGTCGTTCAGGATGTCAGTCTCAAGGACATCCTTGCCCATATGCAACTCCATGTGGCGCGGTCGCCCTCATCCCTGGCGGCCAACACCTCCCTGGGTGGGGTGAACGCGGACGGTGTGAAGTCTTCGGTCACAAGTCCGCGACCCGTACTTCCGGAGGACCCGTGGAGGCTGGCGGCGACCCCCTCTAGAGGAGCGCTCGATGCGCTGACGGACCCCCGGTGAAGCGTGAGCCCTCGCACTTTCCGTGAACAGTGGCGGGAGATAATTCCCGCGAAAATGTCGCGTCGTCATGCGTCAATGACATCCCGGACGCTGGCTGTGCCCTGTCTTGAACTGAAAGGGGTGGCTGTGGCACGTTGTGAGCGATTCTGCTGGCGCGCAGCGACTTTCAGAGAGGATGCCATGCCGGTTAGTGGGGGGGGCTTCGGCCCACGGGCGCGGGTTTGCGTCGGGGGGTTCCCGGGAGTGACATTGCTCTGGGGGCTGCTCGCGGGTGCTTGTGCCCACAACCCGCCGCCCCCGGCGGCGTGTGAGCAGCCGCCTCCATTCCTCATCCAGCTGGAGGCCGGCACGCGACTGAACCCGGATGACCAGGGCCGCTCGCTGCCGACGAACATCCAGGTGTACCAGCTCAAGGACTCGCGCCGCTTCGAGGCCGCGGAGTTCCAGGACCTCTGGCAGCGCCCCAAGGAGGTGCTGGAGGAGGACCTGCTCGCCGTGGACGAGCTCACCCTGGAGCCGGGCCAGCGCCTGTCGCGCGAGGTGAACCGCACGCCCAAGGCGGAGTACCTCGCCGTGGTGGGCGTGTTCCGCCGTCCCGCGGGCGTGGTGTGGCGCGACGTGGAGCGGCTGCCCGCGGTGAAGCCGGAGGACTGCCGCCCGGGCGCGCCGCGCGAGACGTCGCTGCGCTTCCTCGTCGAGGACTACCGCGTCGAGGCCCGGGCCGGCGAGGTCCGCAGATGAAGACGCCGCAGCGGGTCGTCTGGTCCGAGGGGATGTTCATGAATCCCCAGCACCTGCAGCAGTCGGACCTCTACCACGAGGGCCTGCTGGCGGCCCGGCTCGGCGCGCTGACGCCCTACGACTGGGGCGTGGTGGAGCAGGAGGTGGACGAGAAGGCGCTCTCCGCCGGCCAGCTCCAGCTGCTGCGCTTCTCCGGCATCCTCCCGGATGGCCTGCCGCTGTCCTTCGAGCGCGGCCAGCCCGAGGCCCCGCAGACGCGGCCCATCGAGGAGCACTTCAGCGCCAACAAGCGCTCGCTGGACGTGTACCTGGGCGTGGCGCGCGAGCGCGAGGGCATCGCCAGCTACGGCGCGCCGGACGAGTCCACCACGTCGCCGCGCTTCTCCCTGGTCAACCGCACGGTGCCGGACCTGGCGGCGGCCGAGTCCGTGGTGCCGGTGGCCTTCGCGCAGCGAAACCTCCGGCTGCTCTTTGGCACCGAGCCGCGCGAGGACTACGACGTCATCAAGATCGCGGAGCTGGTGCGCGACAAGACGGGCGGCGTGGCGCTGGCGAGCAACTACATCCCCCCGTGCCTGCGCGTGTCCGCCTCGCCCTTCATCCTGGAGCGCATGCGCAGCATCCTCAAGGCGATGCAGGGCAAGCAGCGGGAGCTGGCGGACGGGCGCCGGCACCGCGACGCCACCGCGCTCGAGTTCACCGCCGGGGACGTGACGAAGTACCTGCAGCTGAGCGCGCTCAACGGGCTCATCCCCCAGGTGGCGCACGTGGTGGAGGTCGCGGACCTCAACCCGCAGATGGTGTACCTGCTGCTGTGCCAGGCGGCGGGTCAGCTCTCCACGTTCTCCGCGGAGGCGGACCCGGGGGACCTGCCCAAGTTCCAGTACACGAACCTGCGCGCCACCTTCGAGGGCCTGTTCCAGGTGCTCCAGAAGCTCCTGGACGTGGTCGCCATCGAGCAGTGCATCACCGTGTCGCTGGAGCCGCGCAAGGACGGCATGCACCTGGGGCGCATCGAGGACGAGCGCTTCCTGAAGTGCTCGCAGTTCATCCTCGCGGTGCGCAGCGACCTGCCCGAGGCGGACGTCGCCAAGAGCCTGCCGGTGCTCTCGAAGATCGCCAACTTCGCGGAGATACGCGACATCATCAAGGCCGCCGCCCCGGGGGTGCCGGTGGAGGTCACCTTCCGCCCGCCCGCCGAGGTGCCGGTGAAGCCGGGCGTCGTGTACTTCTCGCTCGAGAGCGGCGACCCCTACTGGAAGAACGTGATGAGCGAGCAGAACGTGGCCGTGTACCTGCCGCGCCCGTTCGAGCCGTCGAAGACGAAGCTGGAGCTGCTCGCGGTCCCCAAGGGGGGAAGCGGGGGGCCTCCGGCGAAGAAGAACGCCGTCAGTCGTTGAAACAAGGTCGTGCGGGGGGCCGTCCAAACACCGGCGAGCGGCGGTTCGCGGTGAGGCTCCCTGTCGACATGGGGTGGAGGCATCGACAGGATGGACCGGATCAATTCCATCACGCAGGAGTGCTTCGGGGCACTGCTGCAGCTGAGGCAGTTCGGGGACCATGCGCTCCCCTCGGCGGAGCTCGTGCACCGGCAGCTGCGCACGTTCTTCGACCGGCTGCTCAAGCGCGCCGGGGAGCTGGGCTTCAACCACCAGGACGCGCAGGAGATCGCCTACCCCATCGTCGCGCTCGCCGACGAGCTGGCCCTGGCGCGCGCCGACACCTTCCGGGAGTACTGGCTGGCGAACCTGCTCCAGTTCCACTACTTCCGGGAGAACCGCGCCGGTGACGGGTTCTTCACGCGGCTGGAGGAGGTGCGCAAGGACGCCCAGCGCACCGAAATCCTCCGCGTCTACTACCTGTGCCTCATCTTCGGCTTCAAGGGCCGCTTCCGGGTGCGGGGCGGCGAGCTGGAGCTGATGCAGCTCACCGAGGCGCTCCAGCGGGAGCTGGCCCGCACGCACAAGTTCGACACGGAGACGCTCTCCCCCCATGGAGACCGTCCGCCCGACAGCGCGGTGAGCGCCAAGCGCACGCTGCCCCTGTTGGCCATCTCCGCCGCCGCGGTGGTCTTCGCGCTGCTGGTCTACACCGGCCTGCGCATCGGCCTGTCCAGCAGCGTGTCCTCCCTCGTCGAGGAGGTCGCGGCCTCCTCTCCCCAGCAGCCCTAGGACGCTCGCGATGCTGCTGCTCACCTTGTTCATCGCGGTCTTCATCGTCATGGTGTGGACCGTCGTCATCCTCTTCAGCCTGCCGCTGTGGGGCGCCATCGTCCCCACCGTGCTGCTGGTGGCCATCGTCATCGGCGCGTACCTGTACCAGCGCCACCTGGCGTCCAAGGCCGCGCGCGACATCGAGCGGGAGCTGGGCGTGCAGGCGGACGCCCAGCTGCAGAACGTGCGGCCGGATCAGCAGGAGGAGATCCAGGCCATGCAGGCCGAGTTCTCCAAGGCGCTCCAGTCGCTCAAGTCCTCGAAGCTCGCGCGAGCGCGGCAGGGTAAGGACGCGCTGTCGGTGCTGCCCTGGTACATGATCATCGGCCCGCCGGGCTCCGGGAAGAGCACGGCGCTGCGCAACTCGGGCATCCAGTTCCCCTACCTGTCGGCGCGCGGCGGCGGCGTGAAGGGCGTGGGCGGCACGCGTAACTGCGAGTGGTGGCTCACCAACGAGGGCGTCATCCTCGACACGGCCGGCCGCTACACCACGGAGGACGATGACCGCGAGGAGTGGCTGAGCTTCCTCGACATGCTCAAGCGCAACCGACCGCGCAAGCCCGTCAACGGGCTGGTGGTGGCGGTGAGCGTGGGGGAGCTCATCGGCATCGACGAGGAGCAGACGGTGCAGCTCGCGCAGACCATCCGCGAGCGCGTGGACGAGGTGATGGAGCGGTTGAAGATGATCGTCCCCGTCTACGTGATGTTCACCAAGTGCGACCTGCTCGCGGGCTTCGTGGACCTCTTCGGGGACCTGGCGAAGGCGGAGCGCGGGCAGATCTGGGGCTTCACGCTGCGGCCCGAGGACGCGCGCGAGGCGATCGGCGAGACGTTCGCCGCGCGCTTCGACGAGCTGGCGGAGGTGGTGGAGCAGCGCTCCATCGTGCGCCTGGGCTCGGAGCGGCACCCGGAGACGCGCGAGCGCATCTTCCGCTTCCCGCAGCAGTTCGAGGGGCTGCGCGGCAACCTCATCGAGTTCGTGCAGGCGCTGTTCGCGGAGAACGTCTACGCGGACACGCCGGTGATGCGCGGGGTGTACTTCACCAGCGGCACGCAGGAAGGCAGCCCCATCGACCGGGTGATGAACAAGATGGCGGAGGCCTTCGGCATCCGCCGCACCACCACGCCCTCGGGCAGCCGCCCCGCGGTGGAATCCCGCTCCTACTTCCTGCGGGACATGTTCGCGGACGTGGTGTTCCCGGACCAGAACCTGGCGATGCGCAGCTCCGCGGAGGTGCAGCGCCAGAAGCGCATGCAGCTGGCCTACGCCGGAGGCTGCCTCGCCGTCGCCCTGCTCATCCTGCTCTTCCCGGCCATCTCCTTCTTCGAGAACCGCAAGTTCATCCAGACGACGCGGGTGATGGCGCAGGCGCTCAAGCTGGAGGAGGCCAACAAGGAGGGCGGCGCCGGGAAGATGGTCGACGCGATGATGCCCATGCGGCAGCAGCTCGACCAGCTGCTCCAGTGGAAGGAGGACGGCCCGCCCACCGGGATGCGCTTCGGCATGTACCGGGGCGACGACCTGCTGGGGCCGCTCGGCGCGTTCTACGGCGCCACCGTGCGCCGCGTGCTGGTGGACCCGGTGCTCACGGGGGACCTCAAGGACGCGAAGGCCTGGGTGGAGAAGGCGCGCGACCGGGAGGAGCGCCCCACGGCGAGTTCGTACGCGCTCTACTTCGACCGACTGAAGCTGCACCTGCTGCTCTCCGGTCCTCGCACGCCCCGCGAGCCGGAGCTGGGTGAGGCGGAGCGCGAGTGGATCGTCAACAGCCTCCGGGAGCGGTGGGGGCGCAAGGCGGGCTTCACCGACAGCGCCCACCGCACCACGCAGATGGCGAACCACATCGACCTGTACGCGAAGCTGCTGGCGCAGGACCCGGCGCTCGCCTTCACGCGCAACGACCAGGTGGTGCGCGACGTGCGCGTGGTGCTGGACCGGCTGCCGTTCTCCGAGCTCGCGCTGGCGCAGCTCATCTCGGAGGTGTCGCGCAAGAAGGACCAGTACGACGTGACCCTCTCCTCCATCCTGGGCAGCACCGCTCAGCACATCAAGGGCACGGGCCGCGTGCGCGCCGCCTTCACGCGCAAGGGCTGGGAGAAGGTGGTGGAGCCCAAGCTGGAGCACCCGCTGCAGGGCGCGGACATCTGGGTGCTCGACAAGGACGCCAACTCCACCAACGAAATCGAGCTGGCGCGCCAGGAGCGGGCGCTGCGCTCCGCCTACTACAAGCAGTACATCGAGGAGTGGAAGGAGTTCCTCAGCACCCTGAGCATGAAGGAGCCCACGGACGCGACCGTGGCGCTGGCCATGCTGGAGGACCTCACCCGCGGCGAGCCGCCTCCGCTGGGAAAGCTCTTCCGCGCCGTGGCCTACAACGTGCGGCTGGGCGGAGAGCAGGTGGAGGGCAAGTCCGACGCGGACGGCATGCTCGACAAGCTCAAGCAGAAGCTGGGCCCCAAGGGGAAGGTCATCGAGTCGGGCGTGCGGTTCGCCAACGGGAAGCTCTCCGAGGACGAGGCGCCGAGCGAGGAGGAGGAGCGTGACTACACCGCGGTCGACGTGGAGCCGGCCTTCGCGGGCCTCCTGAAGTTCGGCGCCGCGCCGCCGCAGGCGAAGGGGCCCGACGCGCCTCCGCCCGAGGCCATCCCCCTGGACATCTACCAGGAGCAGCTGCAGTTCCTCCGCGACGCGCAGCGCGCCTCCATGGAGAGCCAGTCGGAGACGGCCGCGATGATGACGAGGGTGCAGACGGCGCGCGTCATCATCCAGTCGCTCATCCAGGCGCAGGAGGTGGGGTGGCGCCCGCGCATCGAGGCGCTCTTGTGGCCGCCCATCGAGAAGATCTCCGACCTGACCATCCGCGAGCAGGGTGGCAAGGCGAGCGACCAGTGGTGCAGCGAGGTGGCCAACGCCTTCAAGCAGAAGCTGGCGGGGCACTACCCCTTCAACCGCAACGGGCAGGACGCGGCGGTGGCGGACGTGGGGGACTTCTACCGCTTCGAGTCCGGCACGCTGTGGGGCTTCTACGGCGGCGTCCTCAAGAGCCACGTCGAGCAGTCGGGGACGCGCTTCAAGTTCGTCACGCGCGCGGGCCGCGCGGGCGGCAACATGTACTACGGCTCCGTGCTCTCGTTCCTCGCGCGCTCGCGGGAGATCTCCGAGTCGCTCTTCGGCGCGCGGGACGCCGAGCCGGGCGTGAAGTTCGCCTTCCACATCCGCCCCTCGCCGAAGCTCTCCTCCATCCGCTTCACGGTGGACGGACAGACGGTCGAGTACAACAACGGCCCCGAGGAGTGGCACAACTACGAGTGGCCCGGGAAGGGCGGCAAGTCGCTGGGCGCCACCATCCGCGTGCGCAACAACCAGGGCAAGACGGAGACGCTCGAGCAGGAGGGCGAGTGGGGCCTGTTCCGCCTGATGGAGGAGGGGACGCCGAACGTCTCGGGCGGCGGCCGGACGTTCTCGGTGACGTGGTCCATGCCCTCGCTGGACGCCGAGGTCATCATCGACTTCCGTCCGACGCGCAGCGCCTCGCCGTTCTTCGGCGTGTCCCCGGGCCGCACCCCCAAGCTGATGCAGCCATTCCGCGCGCCGGGGATGAGTCCTCCACGCGTCATCGCGAAGGGAGGCGTGGGATGCTCGGGGTAGTCGGCCGCAACCAGGTGGCGCTGTTGGGCAAGGCGCCGTGTCAGGGAGACTTCATCCGCTGGAACGCGGCGGATGCGGTGTCACAGGCCTTCCACCGGTGGCTGGAGGAGTCGCACGAGGCGGTGCGGCGCGCCAACACCCAGCTGCCCTCGGAGCCCACGTGCTTCGTCTTCACCATGCCCGGCGGACGCCAGGCCCTGGTGGGCACGCTGGCGACGAGCACGGACAAGGTGGGGCGCGTCTTCCCGCTCGCCGTGTACGTCGCCGTCGACGCGGCGGGCGCGGCGGAGCAGTTCCCCTCGATTCCCGACAGCTTCCGGGCCTTCTTCGCCGCCGGCGCGCGCCTGCTCGCCGACGCCGCGACGCTGTCCGCCAGCGAGCTGGAGTCGCGCGTGGAGGCGCTCTCCGCGGTGTCCTCCGCGGACACAATGGGCGCGAGCGCGCAGCGCCGACGCCTGGAGTCGAGCCCCGCGGGGCCGCTCGTCCAGCGGCTGCAGGGCGAGGGGGCCGCGCCCGGCGTGGCCTACTACGCGTTCAACACCTTCCTGAAGGCCTGCCAGGCCGAGCGCGGCAAGGAGCCCGCGAAGCCGGGCGTGACGCTGGAGTGTCCGTTCCCGGAGGCGCTCGGGCCCTTCTGCTGGGCGGAGTTGGCGAAGCGGCAGCTGGGCTGGCGCTCGATGCCTCCGGCGATGTTCTGGCACCTGGGGCCGTCGCCGCGGCTGCTGCTGTCCATCGGCACGCCGGGCGTCGCGCTGCTGATGCACCTGGCGAAGCCCGAGCACTCCAGCATGAAGGTGTGGCCGCTGCTCACCCGGCAGCAGTCCGCCATCGACAGCGCGCAGAAGGCGCTCACCCCCGCGAGACGGCAGGCGCTCGAGGACCCCACCACCCCGGTGGAGTCGCTGCTCGCCGCGTTCGGGACCTGAGCACGAAGGCCGCACGGCGAAAGGAGGGCGGATGGCGATGACGTTGGAGCAGCTCAAGCAGCGCGCGAAGGAGTGGTTGGAGCCGGTGTCGGCGGCGTCGCCCGCGGGCAAGGCGGCCAAGTCGGAGCCGGGCTACCTGGCCGTGCTCGCGGAGGTGGCCAAGCTGGAGGCCGTCACCGGTGGCGCCGTCGACTGGGCGCTCGTCCTGGACTCCAGCGGCAAGGTGCTCCAGACCAGCTCGAAGGACCTGCGCATCGCCACGTACCTGGCCCAGGGCCTGTACCAGACGCAGGGCCTGGACGGGCTCGCCACGGGCCTCGTCGTCGTCTCCGAGTTGATGGACCGCTACTGGCCGGAGCTCTTCCCGGAGCTGACGCGCATGCGCGGCCGCTCCAACGCGGTGACGTGGCTGGTGGAGCGCGCGTCCAATCAGCTGCCCTCGCTGGAGGTGGGCGCGTCGGACCGCGAGCGCGTGGAGGCGCTCGACGTCGCGGCCAGGCGCCTGGCGGAGGTGGCGCGCCAGAAGTTCGAGGCCAACGGGCCCGCGATGCGCCCGCTGCTGGAGAGCGTCCAGCGCCTGCTCGCGTCGCTGCCCGAGGCCGCGCCGCCCCCGCCGCCCGTCGCACCCGTCACGTACAAGCCCGCACCGGCTCCGAGCGCGCCGACTCCTCCGGCCGTGGCGCCTCCGCCGCCACCGAAGATCGCTCCGGTGGCCGCGCCCGCGGCGGCGATGCCGGAGGTGGGCGCGCTGGCGAGCGCGGAGGGCGCGGTGGACTTCCTGCGTCAGACGGGCACCGCGCTGGCGAGCGCGGCGGGGCTCGTGCGGCGCGCGTCGCCCGCGGAGCCCATGCCCTACCGGCTCCTGCGGGTGGGGCTCTACCTGCACCTGGCCCAGCCGCCTCCGGGGGACGCCAGCGGCAAGACGAGCATCCCCGCGCCGCCCGCCGCGCTGCGGGCCAACCTGGAGCGCATGGCGGCGAACGCGCGCTGGGTGGAGCTGCTCGAGGAGTCAGAGTCGGCGCTCGTCCAGCACCGCTTCTTCCTGGACCCGCACTTCCTCAGCGCCCGGGCGCTGGGCGAGCTGGGACACGCCGCCGCGCGCCAGGCGCTGATGGGCGAACTGGCCTCGTGGCTCAAGCGCATGCCCGCCGTCCCGGGGCTGCTCTTCGGCGACGGCACCCCCGTGGCCTCCAATGAGACGCGGACCTGGCTGGACACGGTGCTCGCCACGCCTGTGGCGCCGGCGGCTACACCGGCCTCGCGCGATGAGAAGGACGACGCCAGCGCGGACGTGCTCGCCGAGGCGCGCAAGCTATTGGCTGGCGGGAACCCCGCGGGCGCCGTGGGGCTGTTGCAGACCCAGGTGGGCGCTGCGGGCACGGGCCGCAAGCGATTCGTGGCCCGGCTCTCCCTCGCGCGGCTGTGCGCGGCGGCGGGGCAGGCCCCCGTGGCGCGGGCCCTCTATGAGTCTTTGGACCGGGAGTCGGTGACGCACGGGCTGGATGTCTGGGAGCCGGCGCTCGCGGCGGAGTGTCTGGAAGGATGGCTTGCGCTCACGCGGCCTCCTCCAAAGTCGCCGGAGGCGCTGGTGTCTGACTTCACTGCCCGTTATCATCGGCTGTGTCTGCTTGATCCCGGTGCTGCGCTGAAGGTGTCTCTGTGACGGGGGGCAGCGAAGCCATCCCCAACCAGGAGGTCGTGCGGTGAGCAAGGAAGGGTCTGTGGCTCCGAAGGAGCGCGTCAACATCGTCTACAAGTCGGAGACCGGGAATGCGCAGTCGGAGGTCGAGCTGCCGCTCAAGGTCCTCGTGGTGGGCGACTACACCGGTCGTCAGGATGAGCGCCCCGTGGAGGAGCGCGCGCCCATCAACATCGACAAGGGCAACTTCAACGAGGTGATGGCCAAGCAGGGGCTTTCACTGGACGTGAGTGTGCCCAACAAGCTCTCCAACGAGCCGGACGCGTCCATGTCTGTCTCGCTGAAGTTCCAGACGCTGGCGGACTTCACCCCGGAGGGCATCGTCAACCAGGTGCCGGAGCTGCACCAGCTGTTGCAGCTGCGCGCGGCGCTCAACGCGCTGAAGGGCCCGTTGGGCAACGTGCCCGCCTTCCGCAAGAAGATCCAGGCGCTGCTCGGGGACACCGAGGGACGTCAGCGATTGATGGCGGAGCTGGGGCTGGACAAGAAGTCGGAGTAGGGCGGCATTCGCAAACGCACTCAGAAAAGGCGTGACACAGATGAGCACTGAAGCCAAGGCGTTGGCCCCGGTCGAGACCGCCGATGCCGCCCCCTCGCTCCTGGACGAAATCCTGTCCGAGACGAAGATGAAGCCCAACGACGACGGCTACGACGTGGCCCGTCGGGGCGTGCAGGCCTTCATCGCGGAGATGCTGGCCCCGGGCCGGTCGGCCGAGCGCGTGGACAAGGCGCTGGTGGACGCGATGATCGCGGAGGTGGACCAGCGGCTGAGCGCGCAGGTCAACGAGATCCTCCACCACAAGGACCTCCAGTCGCTGGAGTCCGCGTGGCGCTCGCTCAAGTTCCTGGTGGAGCGCACCGACTTCCGGGAGAACGTCCGGGTGGAGGTGCTCAACGCCTCCAAGCAGGACCTGCTCACCGACTTCGAGGACGCGCCCGAGGTGGTGAAGTCCGGCCTGTACCGCACCGTCTACTCCAACGAGTACGGCGTCTTCGGCGGCAAGCCCTACGGCCTGGTGGTGGGCAACTTCGACATCGGCCCGGGCGCGGAGGACCTGACGCTGCTGCGCAGCATCGCCTCCGTGGCGGCCATGTCCCATACGCCCTTCGTGGCCAACGCCTCGCCGGAGTTCTTCGGCCAGCCGTCGTTCCTGGAGCTGCCGGCGCTCAAGGACCTGAAGTCCCTGTTCGAGGGGCCGCAGTACGCGCGCTGGCACTCGTTCCGCGAGAGCGAGGACGCGCGCTACGTGGGCCTGTGCATGCCGCGCTTCCTCTTGCGGCTGCCCTACAGCGAGAAGACGGTGCCGGTGAAGTCGTTCAACTTCACCGAGGACGTGGTCGGCTCGCATGACCGCTACCTGTGGGGCTACGCCTCCACGGCGTTCGCCACGCGCGTGACGGACTCGTTCGCCAAGTTCCGCTGGTGCCCGAACATCATCGGTCCCCAGGCGGGCGGCGCGGTGGAGCAACTGCCCCTGCACCAGTACGAGGCCATGGGGGAGATCCAGACGAAGATCCCCACCGAGGTGCTCCTCACCGAGCGGCGCGAGTACGAGCTGTCGGAGGAGGGCTTCATCGGCCTGGTGTTCCGCAAGGACACGGACAACGCGGCGTTCTTCTCCGCCAACTCCGTGCAGAAGCCCAAGTTCTTCGGCAACAGCCCCGAGGGCAAGGTCGCGGAGACGAACTACCGGCTGGGCACCCAGCTGCCCTACATGTTCATCATGTCCCGCCTGGCGCACTACGTGAAGGTGCTCCAGCGCGAGCAGATCGGCAGCTGGAAGGAGCGCTCGGACCTGGAGCGCGAGCTCAACCAGTGGATCAACCAGTACGTCGCGGACATGGACGACCCGGCGCCGTCCGTGCGCTCGCGCCGTCCGCTGCGCACCGCCCGCATCAAGGTGGAGGACGTGGAGGGGCAGCCGGGCTGGTACCGCTGCAACCTGCAGGTCCGCCCGCACTTCAAGTACATGGGCGCATCCTTCACGCTCTCGCTCGTCGGCAAGCTGGACAAGGAGTGAGCTGAGCGGGCGTGAGACCCGGAGCCGAAGGGTCCTTCCGGTCGCCGTACCCATCAGGGACGGCGGCCACCATGCAGTCCGGAGCCCCGCGGCACGAGGGCTCCTGTTCCACGTCGCAGGCGTCACACCACCAACAAGCAGGGGGAGAGCCACATGGCCGAGACAGTACATCTGTACCTGAAGGCGAACGGGAAGGACATCAAGGGCGCGAGCACCCAGACGAGCCTCGGTCGCGAGGACTCCATCGAGTGCGTCTACTACGAGCAGGGTGTCGTCACCGCGCGCGAGGCCGGCTCCGGCATCGCCACGGGTCGCCGCCAGTACCAGCCGCTGCTCATCCGGAAGCGCATCGACAAGGCGACGCCGCTCTTGATGAAGGCGCTGACGAACAACGAGGCCATCGACGCCACGTTCAAGTTCTTCCGCCCCAGCCCCACCGGTGACGGCACCACGGAGCAGTTCTACACGGTGACGTTCTCCAAGGGCCGCGTCGCCAGCGTCAAGCAGGTGGTGGAGAACACCATCGTCCCCGCGACGGCGACCAACCCTCCGCTCGAGGAGGTCTCCTTCGTGTTCCACACCATCAGCTGGACGGTCAGCGAGGGTGGCGTGACGCACGAGGATACGTGGGACAAGCAGCAGTAAGGGGAGCCATGGCGCGTGCTCCCTGAAGGGAGCGCGGGCCGGGGCGGCGAGGCAGGAGGGAGCGACGGGATGGGACGCGGGTTGTTGTCGCGAATCGAGGTGGGGACGGGCTCGGCCGAGCGAGAGCAGGACATGACTGACTCCATTGCCCAACACCTGCGCGTGCTGCTCAACGCGCGCAAGGGCGGCTCGGCCACGGTACCGGGCTTTGGAGTCATGGACTTCACCGACCTGGTGCACACCTTCCCCACGGCCATCCAGACGCTCCAGTCGGCCATCCGCGCGACGGTGTTGGAGTTCGAGCCGCGCATCCAGCACGTGAGCGTGCGCCACGTCCCGGACGTGGACCCGCTGCTCTTGCGCTTCGAAATCACCGCGCAGCCCGCGGGCAAGGGCGCGCGGGGGATGCTCCGCTTCCGGACGCAGATGTCGCCGGGAGGCAAGGTCGAGGTCTGGTAAGCGAACCGGTACGGCGGGGGAGTCGCGGTGTTCAGCAAGTACTACCAGAGCGAGCTCACATATCTGCGGGAGATGGGCCGCGCGTTCGGCACCGTCAACCCGGCGCTGGCCGGGCTCCTGGTGGAGCGCGGTGGCGACCCGGACGTGGAGCGGCTCCTGGAGGGGTTCGCGTTCCTGACGGCGCGCGTGCGCGAGCGCATCGACGGCGCGGTGCCGGAGGTGATTCACGGGCTGACGGAGCTGCTCCTGCCGCACTACCTGCGGGTGGTGCCGGCGTGCTCGGTGGTGGAGTTCACGCCCCACGCGCGCCTGTTGCGCGGCCGCTCCCGGATTGCGGCGGGGACGGAGGTGGGCGCCAAGCCCGTGGACGGCACCGTCTGCACCTTCCGCACGACGCGCGCGGTGGACCTGCTGCCGCTGACGCTGACGGAGACGACGCTGGACCAGTCCTCGCCCGCGGCGCCCGTGCTGCGCGCGCAGCTGCAGCTGGTGGAGCAGGGCCGGGCGGAGATCTTCACGGAGGAGGGCCTGTCGCTGTTCCTCCACGCGGAGCTGCCGGTGGCGTCCATGCTGCTGGTGTGGCTCTTGCGCCATTGCAAGGGCGTGGTGCTGCGCAACCCCGCGGGCGGTCCGTCCGTGCGGCTGGGACCGGAGTGCATCCGCGCCACGGGCCTGGAGGCGGGCAACACGCTGTGGCCCTGGCCGGCCACGGTGCCGGAGGGCTACCGGCTCCTGCAGGAGTACTTCACGCTGCCGCAGAAGTTCCTCTTCATCGACGTGAAGGGGCTGCAGGCGGCCAGCGAGCTGACCGGCCAGAAGCTGGAGCTGCTCTTCGAGTTCGAGCGGCCGCCCACGCTGCCCGGGCGCCTGCCCAAGGACGTCTTCCGGCTGCACTGCGCGCCGGTGGTCAACCTCTTCGCCGCGTCCGCGGACCCGGTGCGCACCGGCTCCCTGGGCCACGAGCACCTGGTGCGCGCCTCGGGCGTGGAGCCGGGGCACATGGAGGTGTACTCGGTGGACTCCGTCACGGGGCTGCCGCAGGGCCGCACCGAGCGCCAGCAGTACCGGCCGTACTTCGACTTCGCGCACGCCACGGGCGACGCGTCGCGCTTCTATCGGCTGCACCATGCCCTGTCGCCGCTGGATGACGCGATGGACGTCTCGCTGTCGCTGGGCAGCCCGCGCGACGCGACGCCGTCGCTGGCGGATGAGACGCTGTCCATCGAGCTGACGTGCACCAACCGCTCGCTGCCCTCGCGGCTGCAGGTGGGGGACTTGAGCGTGCCCACCGCGGCGTCGCCCACCACGGCGCGCTTTCGCAACATCGTCGCGGTGACGCGGCCGTCCAGGCCGCCCATGGGCTCGGAGCTGCACTGGCGGCTGCTCTCCCACCTGAGCCTCAACCAGCGCTCGCTGCTGGAGCCCGGCGCGCTGCAGTCGATGCTGGCGCTCTACAACTTCCAGGCGACGGCGGACCAGTCCACCGCGCGCGCCAACGAGCTGCGCGTGGGCGCGCTGCGGGAGGTGAGGGGACAGCCGCTGACGCGCTTCCTCCAGGGCGCCCCCGTGCGAGGCGTGCAGGTGACGGTGGAGCTGGACGAGGCGGGCTTCACGGGCCCGGGGGACGCGTTCCTCTTCGGCTGCGTGCTCGACGAGCTGTTCGCCTCGCACGTGAGCCTCAACTCCTTCAGCGAGCTCGTGCTGCGCCTCCAACCCTCTCGACTGGAGTACCGGTGGCTTCCCCGGAACGGCCGACAGACGATCTGCTGAAGGCCGTCCAGCGCTTGAGCGAACGCCCCGGGCAGTGGGCCTTCAGGCCGCTGGTGGCGCTGCTGGAGCGGCTGACGTCGGAGGCGGTGCCCGTGGGCGGCACGGGGCCCGTCGTGGAGGAGGCCATCCGCTTCCGGCATGACCCGTCGCTCACCTTCAGCGCGGGGGACGTCAGCCGCATCCGCGTCGTGCCCCCGTCGGGCGAGCTGGGTGGCTCCTCGCACGTGGTGGAGGTGATGACCACGTTCCTGGGGCTCACCGGCGCCGTGTCGCCGCTGCCGGACTACATCCCGGAGGAGATTGCCCAGGAGGACCCGGACTCCGCGCGCCGGCGCGACTTCCTGGACCTGTTCCATCACCGGCTGCTGTCGCTCTTGTACCGGGCGCTGTCGCGCTACTCGCTGCAGGCGGAGACGACGCGGGAGGGCAGCGACGTCTGGTCCCAGCGACTGTTGTCGCTGGCGGGGCTGGACACCTACGAGCGGCCGTACCCGGGCGCGCTGTCATCCGCGCAGCTGTTGCGCCTGGCGCCGCTGCTCGCCGCCCGCGCGCGCACGGCGGGCACGCTGGAGCTGGCGCTGACGGACGTGCTGGCGCCCGTGCTGGGCGAGGCGAAGGTGTCGCTGCGTCAGTTCTCCGGCCACTGGGTGGACATCGAGGCGGACAACCGGATGCGGCTGGGGCGGACGAACACGAACCTGAGCCGCACCGCGCTGCTCGGCTCCAGGATGTTCGACCGCTCGGGCAGCTTCGACATCCACATCGCGCCGCTGGAGGGGGACGTCTACCGGCGGCTGATGCCCGAGGGGGACTTGTCCCCGGTGGTGCGCGAGGTGGTGGACCTGGTCGTGAGGGACCCGCTCGACTGCTCGCTGGTGCTGGGCGTGCGCGAGGCGGAGCTGCCGCGCTTCCGCCTGGCGACGCAGTCCCCCTCGCGGCTGGGCCACGACTGCTACCTGGGGCAGCGCCGGAGCGACACGCGCCTGCGCCTGCGCACCGTGCCACTGCCGGCCGCCCCCCGGCGCGCCGCGCCGCCTTCGCCGTCATGACGCCGTCCTTCCGGTGTTCCCACCCGCCGCCAGCCAAACCCCTGGAGCGTAATCATGCGCGTTGAACCCAAGACCCTCGTGCGGCGCCTGACGCCCTCGGCCACGCGGATGCTGGAGGCCGCCGTGTCGCGCGCGAGCACCGCGCGCTGCTACGAAATCATCCCCGAGCACCTCTTGCGCCAGCTCCTGGAGGACGAGGACGGCGAGGCCTCGCGGCTGTTGCGCCACTTCCAGGTGGACCGCGCGAAGGTCATCGGCTCCATCGAGGACGCGCTGCGCGAGCTGCGCACGGGCAACGCGGGCCGGCCCGTGTTCTCCGAGAGCCTGTTCCAGTGGTTCGAGGACGCGTGGCTGGTGGCCTCGCTGGAGCACGGCGCGGCGCGGCTGCGCTCGGGCGCGCTGCTGTGGCAGTGGATCGCCCGCTCCTCGCGCTACTCCGCGGAGTCCTACCCGGCGCTGGACGCCATCTCCGTGGAGGCGCTCAAGAAGGTCTTCGACGAGGTGGTGGGCGGCTCGAAGGAGGCGGCGGAGGTGGGCAGCGCGGCCTCGGCGGCGCCCGCGGCGGGAGGGGGCCGGGGCGAGGAGGCGCTCACGCGCTTCACCAACTCCTTCACGCAGAAGGCGCGCGACGGGAAGATCGACCCCATCTTCGGCAGGGACCGGGAGATTCGTCAGGTCATCGACGTGCTGGCGCGGCGGCGCAAGAACAACCCCATCATCGTGGGCGAGCCGGGCGTGGGGAAGACAGCGCTGGTGGAGGGGCTGGCGCGCGCCATCGTCGCGGGCGACGTGCCGGAGTCCATGCGCAACCTGGAGGTGCTCGGGTTGGACCTGGGCGCGCTGCAGGCGGGCGCGGGGGTGCGCGGTGAGTTCGAGAACCGGCTCAAGGCGGTCATCTCCGAGGTGAAGGGCTCGCCCAAGCCCATCATCCTGTTCATCGACGAGGCGCACACGCTCATCGGCGCGGGCGGCCAGCAGGGCGGCGGCGACGCGGCGAACCTGCTCAAGCCCGAGCTGGCGCGCGGCGAGCTGCGCACCATCGCGGCCACCACGTGGGCCGAGTACAAGAAGTACTTCGAGAAGGACGCCGCGCTGGAGCGGCGCTTCCAGCCCATCAAGGTGGACGAGCCGTCGGAGGCGGACGCGGTGCTGATGCTGCGTGGCCTGACGCCCACGTATGCGCAGTCCCACGGCATCACCATCCGCGACGAGGCGGTGGTGGCCGCGGTGGAGCTGTCCCACCGCTACATCTCCGGGCGGCAGCTGCCGGACAAGGCGGTGGACCTGCTCGACACGGCGGCGGCGCGCGTGAAGATTGAGCAGAGCGCCCGGCCGGACGAGCTGGTGGAGGCGCAGTCGCGCCTGGCGGCGCTGGAGCGCGAGCTGGGCGTGCGCGAGCGGGAGCGCGCCGCGGGGCACGTGTCGAAGGACGAGGACGAGGGCCCGACGCTGGAGGAGAAGCTCTCCGCCACGCGCGACCAGGTGGCCACGGTGAAGGCCCGCTGGGAGCAGGAGCGGGCGGCGGTGGACGAGGTGAAGAAGGCCCGCGCGGCGCTGGAGGCGGCGGAGCCCGACGCGGACACCGCCAAGCTGAAGGCGGACGTGGCCCAGGCGCGCGCGAAGCTGGAGACGCTGCAGGGCGAGTCTCCGCTGATCCACGTGGAGGTGGACCCGGACGTGGTGGCGCGCGTGGTGGCGGGGTGGACGGGGGTGCCGGTGGGCAAGCTGCGCAGCAGCTCCGTGGGGGCGGTGCTCTCGCTGGAGGAGACGCTGCGCTCGCGGGTGCGCGGGCAGGACGCGGCGCTGCGCGCGGTGGCGGAGACGCTGCGCATGTCGCACGCGGGCATCCGCAACCCCAACACGCCCATCGGCGTGCTGCTCTTCGTGGGGCCCAGCGGCGTGGGCAAGACGGAGACGGCGCTGGCGCTGGCGGACTCGCTCTACGGCGGAGACCGCTTCCTCACCACCATCAACATGTCGGAGTTCCAGGAGAAGCACACCGTGTCGCGGCTCATCGGCTCGCCGCCCGGCTACGTGGGCTACGGCGAGGGCGGCGTGCTGACGGAGGCGGTGCGCCAGCGGCCCTACTCCGTCGTCCTGCTGGACGAGTGCGAGAAGGCGGACCTGGAGGTGATGAACCTCTTCTACCAGGTGTTCGACAAGGGCATGTTGTCCGACGGCGAGGGGCGGCTCATCGACTTCCGCAACACGGTGGTCATCCTCACCAGCAACCTGGCCACGGACGCGCTGATGCAGCTGTACTCGGGCCCGGAGGCGCCGAGCACGGACACGGTCAGCGAGACCATCCGCCCCATCCTCAGCCGGCACTTCAAGCCGGCGCTCCTGGCGCGCATGTCGGTGGTGCCGTTCCTGCCGATCGCCAAGGACGTGCTCAAGCAGATCGCCGAGATGAAACTTTCGGCCCTGGCGGACCGGCTGCACACGTCGCACCGGGTCAAGACGGAGTTCGCCCCGGAGGTGTACGAGGAGTTCGCCCGGCGCTGCCAGGACAACGACTCGGGGGCTCGCAACGTGGACCACGTGCTGCGTGCCTCGTTGATGCCCCGGCTGTCGTTGGAGGTCCTGGAGAGGCTCGCCGCGGGAGGCGTCCCGAGCCGCCTGAGGGTCGGCCTGGGGGCGGGGGGCGACTGGGACCTCGCATTCTCAGACAGCTGATAGTCGGGTGGTGCATCTCGGACCTGGGGGAGGGATGATGCCTCCCGCCGGGCCGTGACGAACTGTCGCGAGGTACACCCCCCGGGGGGGCTTCCCCCCACCGCTTCGGGATAGGAGTGAGCCGTGCTGCCCCTCGTCATCCGAATCAAGGACCTGGAGACGCAGCCGCCGAAGGAGCGGCAGTATGTCTTCACGCACTCGCCCGTGCGCATCGGTCGCAACCAGCTCAACGACATCTCCATCCCCAAGTCGTTCGTGTCGTTGTTCCATGCGCTGGTCCGGTTCAACCAGAAGTCCATCCACGTGGTGGACCTGGGCTCGACGAACGGGCTGAGCATCGACGGGCGGCGCATCGACAAGAACGTCCCGGTGCGGGTGGGCGAGGAGACGCGCGTCACCATCGGCACCATCGAGATGCGCCTGTCGCGGGAGGCCGCGGCGTCGGCGGGGGATGGGCAGTCGCGCATGACGCAGTTCCGCGCGCTGGCCACGCTGCAGGGCCCCGATGACGGGACGCCCATGAGCTTCAAGCCGACGCCGGTGCAGGGGCGCGAGCAGGTGGTGGCCACCGCCATGCTGCCGGCCCTGAGCGACGCGGCGATCTCGCAGTCCCGCCGTCAGGAGGAGGTGAGCCCTCGCACGCTGCTGGTGCCGGCGCTCGACGAGGAGCTGGAGGGACAGGACCCGGGGCAGCGCACCATCATCTCCGGCATCCCCATTCCGGACCCCGAGCCTCCGACGGCGCCCGCGGGCCGCCGCGCGCCGACGAGCAACAGCGTGCGCGTGGTGGCGCCGCCGCCGCCCGCCGCGTCCTCGAACGGCTTGCAGAGCTCCATCCAGCAGCTGGTGCCGCTCTACAACGCGTACCGCAACGCGTGGCAGACGCTGCACGAGTCCATGGTCCGTCAGGCGGGGACGCTGCCGGAGGCGGACCGGGCGTCGCTCGTCGCGCAGCTGCAGCGGCGGCTGCCCGGGGTGGCGCATGAGCCGCAGTTCGGCCAGTTCGCGCGCTCGTTGGGGGTGGCGCTGCCGCAGTCGTCCGGGGGCAACTCCCAGGTGACGCCGGTGCCCGCGGCGCCGGGGGGCGGCAACCGGCTGGATGTGATGGCGCGGGAGTTGTTGGGTCAGTTCGTGCGCTCGTACCTGCCGGGGAGCAAGGGATTGGAGTCGGGGGCGGACATCGACCGCTTCCTGGACCGGTTGGCGGATGTGCTGGAGACGTTCGGCCGCGCGTTCGTGGAGCTGCGGCAGGGGCATGACCAGTTCGGCCAGGAGATGGCGGTGATGCTGGCGCGGGACGTGACGCCGCTCTCCAAGAGTCGCAACACGCGCGAGGTGTTGCGCTACCTGTTGGACTGGAAGGCGCCGGACAGCGCGGAGCGGGTGCAGGAGCTGATGGGCGGGTTCGTGGATGTGATGATCCACCAGATTGCCTTGCTCAACGGCATGCGCGAGGGCGTGAAGGACCTGCTCCAGCGCTTGTTGCCGGGCGAGCTGGAGGAGGGCAAGGGCGGCTCGTTCTTCTCGCGGCTGTGGCCGTTCCAGGCGTCGCGCAAGCTCAAGCGGCTGGAGGAGCGGCTCAGGACGCTGATGGAGGAGGAGCGCGAGCTGAGCGCGGTGTTGTTCGGTCCGGAGTTCGCGAAGGCGTACCACGCCATCGTGGGTGACGCGGCGAACAAGAGTGGTGATGGGGAGGTCTCAGTGGTGTCCAAGCGCCGGGCTCGGGAGTCATCAGGGACATGAGGAAGACACAGTCGTTGGTGTTGGGGTGCGCGTTGGCGTTGGCGGGGTGCAAGAGCACCGCGCCGGTGCGCGCGGCGCCGGCGGTGGCGGCGTTGTGTTTCTCGGAGCGGCCCACGGGGGTGCATGCGCTGTCGCCAGACCAGTGGCGGGCGGAGGTGCTCTATCCGTTGCTGCTGAGTGGTTACGACACGCGGACGTGGCAGGTGGCGACGCCGGTGACGGACTGCATGGGGACGCCGGTGCTCTGGCAGGACCCGGCGCCGGGGGAGTGCGTGGAGGCGGGCTCCACGGCGGCGATGTTGCCTCCGACGACGCTGACGGCGGGGGACGTGGTGGTGAGCGAGATCCGGCCGGAGCTGCGGCTGGTGTGGGCGGTGGCGCGTCACTTCGCGGATGGAGAGGGGCTGGGCCCGGTGGCGTTGGTGGAGTCGACGCCGCGAGGGTTGGCGGTGCGGGCGTTGGGGGTGCTGCGCTCGAGGACGAAGAACGCGAGGTTGCGGTTGGAGCGGATGGGGGGCGTGGACCTGCTGGTGGCGGAGGGGGAGCGGTGCGCGGGGCCGATGGGGACGGCGTGCCAGCGCGCGGTGCGGGTGTTGTTGCAGCGGGGCAACCGCTTCATCAACGAGCCGGTGTTGACGGCGGAGGGGGCGTGCGCGAGCCCGGCGCTCTTCCAGCTGAACCGGACGGCGTCGCGCTCGCTGCCGAGCCGGTGGCTGCGTCGCTACGACTACACGGCGGCGCTGAGCTTCGCGGCGGACGCCATCCGGTTGCAGGAGCAGATGGTGGTCAACGACATGGACCCCAAGCAGCCCAGCATCCCGCCAAGGCAGTTCCGCAAGGCGCAGATCGACCGGAGCGTGAAGCTGTCCTCGGGACGCCTGGTCGTCGACGACTCGTCCTTGTGGGGCCGGCTGCTGGAGGACGGCGCGACCGAGTCGACGAAGTAGACGTCTTGGAGGGCCCCGGTGACGAGGCCCTCCTCAGGGCTACGCTGCCCCCGCCGTGGCGAGCAGGGCCCTCAGGTGCGTGAGGTACGCCGAGGACAGCTTTTCGAGCGTGCCCCTCGCATGGAGGTTCTCGCTGTAGGCCCACGCGAGGTGGAAGGTGCCCTCGGAGACGTAGGCCGTGATGTCCAGGACGCGCGAGCGCGGGCCAGCCGGTGCCCGCTCGGGCCCGACGGACTCCGACGCGGGCCGCAGCGGTGCGTTGCCCGAGCGCACCAGGTCGAAGTGGCCCAGGTAGTTGAAGCACACCTCGGTCCTCGGCAGCCGCGCGAGCTGCTCTCGCACCGCCGTGTCCCGGCTCAGGTAGCGCAACACCCCGAAGCCCACGCCGCGGTTGGGCACCGCCTGGAGCTGCTCCTTCACCGCCTGGAGCAGCGCGCTCGCGGAGGCTCCCGCGGGCTCCTCCACCACCACGGGGCTCAGCGCCGTGAACCAACCCACGGCGCGTGACAGCTCCACGCCCTCCAGAATCGACTCGCGGCCGTGGTTGTCCAGCTCGAGCAGATGCGCCGCGCGGCCCGTCCACTCCGTCAGCGCACGCACCAGCGCCGCGAGCAACACGTGGTCCACGTTGACGCCGTGCACGTCGCGCATCCGGTGCAGCAACACGCGCGTCTCCTCCTGCGCCAGCGCACCCTCCACCAGTCGTGTCGAGCCCTCGAGGTTCCGCCCCTCCGGGAAGTCCCGGGGAATCGGCGCCACCCGGCCGTAGACCTCCGAGGTCCACGTGGGCAGCTCCCGCCGCGCCTTGTCCGACTGCGCGTACTCCGACAGCTTCCGCGCCCACGCCTGATACGACGTGCTCTTGGGCGGAAGCTGGAGCGCCTTCCCGGCGCCGAGCTGCTCCCACAGCGTCTGCAGGTCCTCCATCAACACCCGCCACGAAATCCCATCCGTGGCCAGGTGGTGGACGATGAGCAGCAACCGCCCAGGCTCCTCGCGCCCCCAGTCGAAGAAGGCCACCCGCATGAGCGGCCCCGCGGACAGGTCCAGGCTCTTCTGGAGCGAGGTCGACAGCCGTTCCTGCTCCTGGACCCGCTGGCTCGCGGACAGCGCGCTCAAGTCGTGGTGGCTGAACGGCACCGGCACGTCGGGTCCGGCGTAGGACTGCTCCCACCCCGCGGAGCCCTGCACGAAGCGCAGGCGCAGCGAGTCGTGGTGCCGCATCAGCTTGCGCACCGCCTCCTCCATCTGCGCGGGCGACAGCCGCTGGTGCACCTCGAACAGGAACGCCTGGTTCCAGTGGTGCCGCTCCGTCGGGTACAGCTCGAAGAAGCGATTCTGGATGGGTGTGAGCGGCAAGGTCCCGGACACCGTCTGCTCGTCAGCGGCCTCTTCGGGGCTGCGCACGCGCGCGGCGAGCTCCGCGAGGCTCTGGCACTCCAGGATGTCCAGCGGCGTGAGCTGCAACCCGGCCTGGATGGCCTTGGCGACGACCATGATGCTCAGGATGGAGTCGCCCCCCAGCTTGAAGAAGTTGTCCGCCGGGCTCACGTGCTCCACGCGCAGCACCTGCTTCCAGATGTCCGCCAGGAGCAGCTCCGTTGGCGACTGGGGCGCCTGCGCCTCCTCCGGCTTCGGAGCGCTGGGGCTCACGGGCTCGGGCAGCGCCTTGCGGTCCACCTTGCCGTTGGGCGTGAGGGGCAGCGCCTCCAGCACCATGAAGACCGCCGGCACCATGTACTCCGGCATCTGCTGGGCGAGCCGCTCGCGCAGCGGCTCGGTCGCGAGCGTCTGGCCCGGGTGCGAGACGAGATACGCGACGAGCCGCTTCGTGCCCACGTCGTCCTCGCGCGCGAGCACCACCGCGTCACGCACCTCGGGCTGCTGGCAGAGGATGGCTTCGATCTCCCCCAGCTCGATGCGGAAGCCGCGAATCTTCACCTGATGGTCGATGCGGCCGAGGAACTCGAGCGCTCCATCCGGGAGCCGCCGCACCACGTCTCCCGTCCGGTAGACGCGCTCCTCACCGAACCTCACGAAGCGCTCGGCGGTGAGCTCGGGCCGTCCCAGATAGCCGCGCGTCACACCCGGTCCACCGATGAACAGCTCCCCCGGCACACCGACGGGAACGTGCTGCCGGTGGGCATCGAGGACGTGCGTGGTGGTGTCCCCGATGGGGAAGCCGAGCGGCACGGTGGGCGCGGGCTTCGAGGCCAGTCGCGGTGGCACCGCCCAGGTCAACACACCGATGGTCGTCTCGGTGGGACCGTAGTGGTTGATGACCCGGCACTCCGGAGCCAGGGTCTGCACCCGCTCCATCAGCTCCCATCGCGACGCCTCGCCGCCCAGGACGAGCCGCTGTCCCGGCAGGACGTGCTCGGGACGGGACGCGGTGAGCAGCGCCGTCAGGTGCGAGGGGACGATCTTCAGGCAGTCGATGCTCCGCGAGTGCATGTACTCGGCCATGGCCTCGGGGTTCGAGGCTCGCTCGTCGGAGATGATGTGGAGCGCTCCGCCCGTGGCGAGCGCCGGGAAGACCATGGTGTTCCCCAGGTCGGCGGCGAACGTGGACACCGTGGCGTAGCGAAGCCCTGGAGGCACGTCGAGGACGCGGGCGATGCCCGACAGGTAGTGGCTCAGGTTGCCGTGCGTGATGCCCACGCCCTTGGGCCGACCCGTGGAGCCGGACGTGTAGATGACATAGACGAGGTGCCGCGGCTCGACGGTGAGCGGCGGATTCTCGCGAGGCCGTCCTTCAAGCTCCTTCCATTGTGAGTCGACGCAGAAGACGTGCGCCTCACCGGGAGGAATCGACGCGCGGAGGGACTCCTGCGTGAGCACCACGGGCAGGCGCTGGTCCGACATCATGAACGCGAGTCGTTCCCGCGGGAGCCCCGGGTCCATCGGCAGGTACGCGCCGCCGGCCTTGAGGATGGCGAGCAGGCCTACGAGCAGGTCGAGCGAGCGCTCCAGGTACAGGCCCACCACGCGGTCCGGTCCCACGCCGAGCGATTGCAGCTGCGCGGCGAGCTGGTTCGCGCGCTCGTTGAGCTGTCGATAGGTGAGGGACCGGTCCTCGGAGACCAGCGCCGTGGCGTCCGGTGTGGCGGCGGCCTGTTGCTCGAACCGCGCGTGGAAGCACGTCGCGGGCGACTCCAGCGCGGGGGCCGTGTTCCACCGGACGAGCTGCCGCTGCTCCTCCGGCGTCAGCATGGACACGGAGTTGATGGGCACATCCGGGTTGGCCGCGATGTTCTCCAACAGCTGGCCCAGGTGGCCGAGCATCCGGCGGATGGTCTCCGGCTTGAAGAGGTCCGTGCTGTACGCGAAGGAGGTCTGCAGACCCTCGGCGGCCTCGCTCATGAAGAGGTGGAGGTCGAACTTGGTGTAGTTCCACTCCGTCTCGAGCATCGACACGTCGAGCCCCGCCATCTTCAGGTGGCCATAGGGGCTGTCCTGCAGGTTGAAGCGGACCTGGAAGAGCGGCGAGTAGCGAGGGTCTCTCGGAACCTGGAGCGCCTCGACGACCTGCTCGAACGGGACATCCTGGTGCGCATAGGCACCCAGGGACACCTCACGCACGCGACGCAGCAGCTCGCGGAACGTGGGCTCGCCGGACAGGCGCGTGCGCATCACCAGCGAGTTGACGAAGAAGCCGATGAGGCCCTCCAGCTCCGCGCGGTGGCGATTCGCGATGGCCGTGCCGACGCTGATGTCGTCCTGCCCCGAGTAGCGTGAGAGCAGGAGCTGGAAGCCCGCGAGCAGCGTCATGAAGAGGGTGGTGCCCTCCTTCCGACTGAGACGCACGAGCGATTCGAGGAGCGCGGGCGGCAGCGTGATGCTCTCGACGGCGCCACGGAAGGACTGGGAGGGAGGACGCGGGAAGTCCGTCGGCAGCGGGAGGAAGGACGGCGCGCCCGTGAGCTGCTCCTTCCAGTACCCGAGCTGAGCATCGAGCCGTTCACCGTTCAGCCACTGGTGCTGCCACACGGCGAAGTCGGCGTACTGGATGGCCATCGGCGCGAGGGGCGAGGGCTCGTCACGGGTGAGCGCGGTGTAGAGCGCGCTCAGCTCGCGGAAGAGCACCTCCAGGGACCAGCCATCCGAGACGATGTGGTGCATCGTCAGCAGCAACACGTAGCGCTGAGGCGCGGTCCGCAGCAGCGTCGCGCGGATGACAGGGCCTTGGGCGAGGTTGAAGGGGCGCTGAGCTTCTTCCACCGCCAGCGCACGCGCCGTCTCATCCGCGTTCGGCTGGGTGGAGAGGTCGAACAGGGCCAGGTGCAGGGACTGCGACGGCGCGATGAGCTGGAAGGGTTGGCCGTCGTGGAGGGCGAAGGAGGTGCGGAGGGACTCGTGACGCGCCATGAGGGCGTCGAGAGCGCGCTGGAGGGCGGGGAGGGAGAGCTCGCCGGAGAGGTGGATGGCGAGAGGGACGTTGTAGGCGGCGCTGCCAGGCTGGAGCTGGTCGAT